>NZ_LT629786.1:0-310996 GCF_900105675.1 Pseudomonas synxantha
GCGAAAAACAGGCCGTGACCCAGAGACAGCATGCCGGCGTAGCCCCATACCAGGTCCAGCGCCAGGGCGACGATGGCATAGCAGAGGATCTTGCCCACCAGCGTCAGGGTGTAGGCGGAAACATGAAAGGTACCCTCCGCCGGCAGCAGCGACAGCAGCGGCAACGCCAGCAGCACGGCGAGGATCACCACACCGGCTGCAATCGTGACCTTGGGGCCGGCCTTTTGCGTGGCCGTAAGCATCAATGGCTGGTTCATCAGTCGATCACCCGTCCTTTCAGTGCGAAGAGTCCTTGCGGGCGTTTCTGGATAAACAGAATGATCAGCGCGAGGATCAGGATCTTGCCGAGCACGGCGCCGATCTGAGGTTCGAGAATCTTGTTGGCAATACCCAGGCCGAACGCGGCCATGACGCTACCGGCCAGTTGGCCGACACCGCCGAGCACCACCACCAGGAACGAGTCGATGATGTAGCCCTGGCCCAGGTCCGGGCCGACGTTGCCGATCTGGCTCAATGCGACGCCTCCCAGGCCAGCGATGCCGGAGCCGAGACCAAAGGCGAGCATGTCCACCCGTCCGGTGGGCACGCCGCAGCAGGCGGCCATGTTGCGGTTCTGGGTGACGGCGCGCACGTTCAGGCCCAGGCGTGTCTTGTTCAGCAGCAGCCAGGTGAGCGCTACCACGAACAGCGCGAAGGCGATGATGACGATGCGGTTGTACGGCAGCACCAGATTGGGCAGTACCTGGATGCCTCCGGACAACCAGGCAGGGTTGGACACTTCGACGTTCTGTGCGCCGAACACCAGGCGCACCAGTTGGATCAGCATCAGGCTGATGCCCCAGGTGGCGAGCAGGGTTTCCAACGGTCGGCCATACAGATGACGAATGACGGTGCGTTCCAGGGCCATGCCGATGGCCGCGGTGACGAAGAACGCCACCGGCAGCGCGATCAACGGGTAGAACTCGATAGCAGCAGGCACATAACGCTGCATCATCAGTTGCACCACATAGGTCGAATAGGCGCCGAGCATCAGCATCTCGCCATGGGCCATATTGATCACGCCGAGCAGGCCGAAGGTGATCGCCAGCCCCAACGCCGCCAACAGCAGGATCGAGCCCAGGGACATGCCGCTGAATGCCTGGCCGAGGATCTCGCCCATCATCAGTTTGCGCTTGACCTGGGCCAGGCTGGTTTCGGCGGCGGTGTGCACGGCGGCATCGGTTTCTACGCCTGGTGCAAGCAGCGCTTCGAGGCGAGTGCGGGCCAGCGGGTCACCGGTGCTGCCGAGCAAGCGCACGGCAGCCAGACGCACCAACGGGTCACTGTCCACCAGTTGCAGGTTGGCCATGGCCAGGCTCAGGGCGCTGTGCACATCCTCATCGGTCTCGGCGGCGACCTGCTGGTCGAGGAATTTCAACTGCGCGGGTACTGCGCTTTTTTGCAGGGTGCGCGCGGCTGCCAGGCGCACCTTGGGGTCGGCGGCGAGCAACTGCTGGCTGGCCTGGACGTTATTGATCAAGCCGCGCAGGCGGTTGTTCAGGCGTACGGTCCTGGCCTCGCCATTGAGTGTGAGTTGTCCTTGTTGCAGCGCGTCCACCAGCTCGATGCGCGCCGGGTCGGGCTGGGCGGCCCAGTCCTGGAGCAGCTTGGCTTGCTGTGTCGGGTTGGCGGCGAGGAAGTCTTCGGCGTCGCCTGCATATGCCGCCAAAGGCAGCAACAGCAGCAATGCCAACAAGCAGCGTGGGAGGGCAGTAGGCATAACACAATGTCCTAGTCATGCGCGGTCAACACTGTGGGAGGGGGCTTGCTCCCGATGGCGGTGTGTCAGGCATGCATGTATCACTGACCCGCCGCCATCGGGAGCAAGCCCCCTCCCACATTTTTGATCTGTGGTGGGCTTTAGTTGCTCTTCACGGCATAGTCCGGCTTTTTGTCATTGCCCGGAATGTAGGGGCTCCACGGCTGCGCCCGAATCGGCTCTTGGGTCTGCCACACCACCGAGAACTGCCCGTCGGCCTGGATCTCGCCGATCATCACCGGCTTGTGCAGGTGGTGGTTGGTCTTGTCCATGGTCAGGGTGAAGCCCGACGGTGCAGCGAAGGTCTGGCCACCCAGGGCCTCACGCACTTTGTCGACGTCGGTGGACTTGGCTTTCTCCGCCGCCTGCGCCCACATATGGATGCCCACGTAGGTGGCTTCCATCGGGTCGTTGGTCACGGCTTTGTCAGCGCCTGGCAGGTTGTGTTTCTTGGCGTAGGCTTTCCAGTCGGCGACGAACTTCTGGTTCACCGGGTTCTCCACCGACTGGAAGTAGTTCCACGCCGCGAGGTTGCCCACCAGCGGTTTGGTGTCGATGCCGCGCAGTTCTTCTTCACCAACGGAGAACGCCACCACCGGTACGTCGGTGGCCTTCAGGCCCTGGTTGGCCAGCTCCTTGTAAAACGGCACGTTGGAGTCGCCATTGACGGTGGAGACCACCGCGGTCTTGCCGCCAGCGGAGAACTTCTTGATGTTGGCAACGATGGTCTGGTAATCGGCGTGGCCGAATGGGGTGTAGACCTCTTCGATATCTTTGTCGGCCACACCTTTGGCATGCAGGAACGCGCGCAGGATTTTGTTGGTGGTGCGCGGGTACACGTAGTCGGTGCCGAGCAGGAAGAAGCGCTTGGCGCCGCCGCCTTCTTCGCTCATCAGGTACTCCACCGCCGGGATCGCCTGCTGGTTCGGCGCCGCGCCGGTGTAGAACACGTTCGGCGACATCTCTTCGCCTTCGTACTGCACCGGGTAGAACAGCAGGCCGTTGAGTTCTTCGAACACCGGCAATACCGATTTGCGCGATACCGAGGTCCAGCAGCCGAACACCACGGCCACCTTGTCCTGGGTCAGCAACTGTCGACCTTTTTCGGCGAACAGCGGCCAGTTGGAGGCGGGGTCCACCACCACCGGCTCAAGCATCTTGCCGTTCACACCGCCCTTGGCGTTGATCTCGTCGATAGTCATCAGCGCCATGTCTTTAAGCGAAGTCTCGGAGATCGCCATGGTCCCGGACAACGAGTGCAGGATGCCGACCTTGATGGTCTCGGCGGCCTGCACGGTCCAGGACAAACCCATCGCGACAATGGATGCCGACAAAGTAAAAGCCTTGATCAAGCTACGACGCTGCATGGTGCGATCTCCGTAAACCGATATTTTTATGGGGCAGATACACCGGACTCTGCAAAGGCTGTGCCTGCGGCGCAAACCACCGGTGTCTTTGATCGATTGCTGCGGGCGTTGGCAAGGGCGTGCACTAGCTTGGCGCCGCAATACCCGCAAAGTGCATGCAGGGCGCTAAAACGGGGCATGAAGATAGATATGCAGCGCAAACACTGTGCAGGGATGCTCCAGCATGGGGGTTCAGGTAAGGCGTACGCGATGCGCCTTCGCTCCTTTTTCGCGAGAGCTTTTATGGACAAAACCCCCGGTACAGCAGCCCACCCGTCAAACCAGGCCGTGCATTTGCCGCCTCTGAGCCCGCCTTTTATCAGTGCCGACGACGCCGCTTGCTGGGCACATGCCGCTATCGGGCAGCGCCGCGATGTCGAGTATGGCGGCGTGATTCTCAAGCGCGGCGGCCGCTATTACGCTACCGACCCTGTGGCGGACCAACGCAACAGCTTTGATCATGGGCTAGTGTTGGCCAAGGACAGCGACGGGCACTTCATTGGCCCTGACGATTATGTCGCCGAGGCTTTCTATCATTCCCATCCTGCCGATGCCGCGCAAATCCAGGGCATGTTTCCCAGCTTCACGGCCGACCAGGTGCTGCTTTTCAACAACTACTATTCGGTGGCGGACCAACTCTTCAGCTTCAGGCAGCGGGCGTTCGCCAAGACCCACTATTTTTCCGGGCCGGATAACGTGTTGCTTAAATACGTCAGCAACGGTTCTGCGACGGAAAAAAAACTGGAGCAGCAGTTGCGTGATGGGACGCTTGAACCCAGCAGCGATTTTGAACATCTGATCTGGAAACTGGCCGAGGCCGGCGAACTCTGGGTGGTGATCGCGAACCCTGTGTGGGGCGGCGTTCGCGGCCGTATCACCCGCGGCTGGCGGATCAGGACGCCGGCGACAGTGGTGCAGCAACTGCCATTTTTCACGGCGGTGTTTCCAACCCCTGGAGCTGCCGTGTTGCGTGCATTGTTGCTCGCCGGTGCGCCTGACCAGGGCGCCAAGGTAGGCTTTGTGCTCAAGCACAGCCGTGAGGAGGCCTACGTTGCGACCTTGGCGTTGCCCAAGCGTCACCCGCTGTTCTCGCTCGACGGGGTGTTTGCTAAAGGCCCCGTCGGCAAATTTCGATTACCTTCCCATTACCGGCTGGAGGCCATCTACTTCACCAGTTTCTACCGGACCCATGAAGTCGCGGCGCGGGAAAAGTGGCTGGCCAGTACTTTCTTTACACCGGCGCAGATAGTGGCGGCGACCCGTCAGGCGCGGGCGACCCTGGAGATCCAGAACACGGGTCGTGGATTGTTCCTGTATATGCGAGCCTCGGACGGTGCCCTGCTGGCATTCAAGGTGCCCGAGGCCACACCCACCAGTGAGTTGGTCCGGCAGGGCAGGGGGGGCGAGTTGAACGACAACGGTGCACAGGCCGCGCTGCTCAGTGGCACCCTGAGCCCGCGCGACTATGTGCGCAGGGTCATTGCGGCAACCGAACTGTCGGTGGTGCAGGCCGGTGGCTTGTGGCGCAAGGTGGGCAGTGTGGATAACCGCTCCGACCTGTTGACGTCGTTCTACACGGCGACCTTGAGCCGCTCGTTTCTCTCGGCACGGGATGCGGCAGTGTATGCCCATGAGCAAATTGGTAACTGGCGCGATCACTACTACGGTGGTTATGTGCTCAAGGGGGAAGACGGTCGCTTTGTCATTACCGAACCCATCGCCAGCGCCGCCAACCCCTTTGCCTTTACGTTGTTTTTCCCTCTGGGCCACGCCGGGCCGTTGATCCCACCAGAACCCTATGTGCTGTATGCGCGCTACGGCTCGCACCTGGCGCTGTCGATGGCCGACCCGGTGGCGGTCGCGCAGCGCGGCTGGACCCGCGATGAGGCGCAGATCAACCAGCAAGTGTTCAGCACCGCCGAAATCTACTCGATCATCCCGGCTGGCCGGCCCGCGTATCTGTCGGGGGCGCAGGACTGCCTGTTGGAATACACCCCGAACAACTCGTCCCAGGAAATGTTGCTGTTGGCCAACCTCGGCCCGCAGGCCGGTAGAGACAGCCTCGGTAAACGCCTCGACAGCGGGCGTATCAAACCTGCCGATTGGGTCTGGCGTCTCGCCGAGGCGGGAGACTTCAGGATTATTCAAGGCAATGCGTTTTGGGGGCCGCGCTCGGTGGTCTACAGCGACTGGGCGCCCAACTATACCTACGCCCCTCGATCGGGCCCACCTGACTACGTCACCTACGGCGCGGTGTACGCCAGCGCCGATGAGGCTGCGCGCAACCTGCATGGGCGGGTGCACGGGCGCAATTTCGCCGATTCGGCCTGCTTTGCGTTCATCCTCAAGCACAAAGACCAGGAGCAGTACATTGCCAGTGAAGTCGTGGGCGTCACAGCCCCGAACAGGCTGTTCAATCTCAATCGTTTGTTTGAACGTAAGGATGGTGGCAGCTATCGCCTGCCCGACGGGTTTGTGTTGCACGGGCTGTTTCGCTCGCAACAATGGTCGCCTTCCGGATTGAATACGTCGAACGCGTGGCTGACGCTCTTTTTTGTCACGCCGGATGTGCTGTATACCGCGCTCTATGCCGCTGAACGAACGGGTGTGAAAAAACCGCCGATGTACTTTTCAACCCTTGATGGCGCGCTGTTGCGTTATGTTCCCGCCCCCCTTGATGTAAGCAGTGGCGGCCCGGCAGATACCTTATTGACACAGGCACAGGAACAGTTGAACTCCGGTCAGACGACCCCCCAGGACTTTCTCAGGGAGTGGGCGCTCAAAGGCATGCTCCATGTGGTACGTACCAGCCAGTACTGGGATAAACCAGGCTTGGTCGCCCCCACATCGGCCGGTTATGAAACCTTGATGCCGCGGCGGTTGAGCCCCTCCTTCGCCAGTGCCGATGATGCGGCCCGCCATGCTGCCGGGAGGCTCGACAATGGCTATCGTCGTGCCTATGGCGGCGTGGTCCTCAGGCTGGTCAATGGGCTGTTCGCTTCGACCGAGCCCCTGGCGCTGCCGCCTCAGGGGTTTGCCCTGAATTGGATCTACCCTGAGCAGGCCGTCGCGGCGGGGCTGTATCCGGGAGGCAGTACGATTGTGGCGCGGTATCGTTCCCTGGTGAACCAGGAGGTACCGCTGCTGTTGTCCGCGACTCAAAAAGCCATCTACCAAACCATGATACCGAGTGCAGTGCTGGGATCCTTCTTGCACCGTGAGCGCCATCTCAACCGGGAGTACGTATTCGGCGCAAGGGGCTCGATCCTCAGTTACCAACTGTCCAGCGCCGCCGAAGAGTCGTTGCTCATGCAGCGTCTGGCACCCCTGAACCCGGTGAGGGCGGATTACGGCGATAACCTCATAGAACAGCAAATACGCGGCGGGGCGCTCTTGCCGCAGGACTTTGTGACTGAGGTGGCGAAGGCTGGTCAATTGCGTGTGCTAGAGGGGGATCAGGTATGGGGGCCGCCAAGAACGCTCATGGCGAGATTCTTACCGAATCAACCTCAAGTCAACGCCAGGGATATTCGCGCGGTGTTCCTCGATCCGCCCTGCGGTCCCCTCTTCACCCAGGCGTACGATGCTGTCCGTTACGCCCAGCGTTTGGGCAAACCGCACACAGACGTGGCGTTCGGTTACGTACTGAAGTCAGTGAGCAAGCCGCTGTACATGACAACCTTGGCACTGGTTCGAGAAAACTTTGCCGACTTCAGGCAGGTATTTGTCGACGGGAAATTGCCTCAGGGCTATGTGATTGAGGGCCTGTATCTTTATGCTTCCAACGTTGCCATCGCCGCTGCGGATGATGAAATGGCGCACAGTTTCTTCCCGCCCCATCGCATCGCCAGCGCGCTCAACTTCCTCACTTATGCACGCAACGGTGATATTTTTCCGCTTTATTTGCTGTGTGCTGACGGTGCGTTGCTCAAGTATGTATTTCCCAAAAGCGCGCCGCTGTATCCGGTGACCGGTGAGGCACATTTGGACCGCACGAAGCTGCTTGAGGGCACCCTCAAAGTGCGCGATTACGTGCGTCGCCTGGCGGGTGCCGGAGCGCTGGATATCCGAGTAACCAGCGAAATCTGGGGCAAGGTCGAGCGGGTTACTGGCGAATGGGCACCGAAACAAGCCCCCCATGCGTTTGCCGACGATCCTTATTTTCATTCGTTTTGCGGGCCGCTGTTTCTTTACCCCGATGATGCGGCCCGTTATGCCCAGGACTTGGTGGCACCGTTCAAGACCAAGCAGTACCTGGGCGCGGTACTGAAGCCGGAGAGTACACAGGGGTATGTGGCGATCGATCCGGTGGAGGAACAGGACGCAGGCGGTGTAACGACCCTGGCGCGGTTATTCCGCGGCGCTCATGCCGGGCTGGACGTACCTTTGGGCAATATACTGAGCACCTATAAGATTGCCGCTGTGCAACTCTTCTATCAGTCCATTCGTTCAGCCTCCAGCTTTGAGCAGTTAGACCAGGCGCTGTTGCACAACTTCGTTTCCAAAGACGACCTGCGCAACGCTGTGTCGGTGGTCAAGAATAATGTTCCCGATGCCAAGAGTTGTTACCTCTCCTGCCGAGGCGGTGCTCTGCTCAAATATGTACCGGCCTTTACCCAAGCTGAAACCACGCTGCTCAGCCCGGGTTCACCTCCGGACCCTAAAGTGCTGATCAGTCGGCTGAGGGCTCAAGGCAGTCTCTCGGTGCTGGTTACCGATGCCTTCTGGACGCGGGCGGGCGTATTGGATGCGCAGTGGAGCGTCAACGAGGTGCGCGAGCCACAAATCGATGAGTTCTGGTATGCCCGGGAAAAAGATGAGCTCTGATTTCAACGCCTGCGCATCAGGCCGATAAAAAACAGCCCGCCAATCGCTGCCGTCGCCACGCCAATCGGCAGGTCTTCGGGGGCGATCAGGGTACGTGCCGCGACGTCGACCCACACCAGGAACACACTGCCCAGCAGCACGCACACCGGCAGCAAGCGCCGATGTTCGGCCCCCACCAGGCGTCGGGCGATGTGCGGCACCATCAGGCCGACAAAGCCGATCGAACCGCTGATAGATACCAGCACGCCGGTCATCAGCGACGCGATCAGAAACACCTTGAGCCGCACATTGCGGGCGTTCAAGCCCAGGGTCACGGCAGTCTGTTCACCGGCCATCAAGGCGTTGAGCGGGCGCGCCATGCCCAGCAGCAGGGCCAGCCCCAAGACCACCGTGATGGCGGGAATCGACAACAGTTCCCAGCGCGCCAGACCCAGGCCGCCGAGCATCCAGAACATCACCGCCGAAGCGGCGCGGTGGTCGCCCATGAACAGCAGCAGGTTGGCCACTGCCATCATCACGAATGACACCGCTACACCGCACAGCAGCAGGCGGTCACTGTCCAGGCGGCCGTTGCGGCTGGCCACGGCCAGCACCACCAGCATGCTCAGCAGCGCACCGACAAACGCGGCGATGGGCAAGGTCAACAGGCCGATGATCTCACCCACATGCAGCACCACGATCACCGCGCCGAGGGTGGCGCCGGAGGTCACGCCGAGCAGGTGCGGGTCGGCCAGCGGGTTGCGCGTGACCGCCTGCAACACCGCGCCGATCAACGCCAGCCCGGCGCCCACCAGCGCCCCCAGCAGCATGCGCGGCACACGAATCAGCCACACGATATGTTCCTGGCCCATGCTCCAGTCTACGGCACCCATACCGAACGCCTTGTTCAGCAGAATCCGCCCTACCACGTCCACCGGCACCCGCGCCGAGCCAAACCCCAGGGAGACTACGCAGGAGACCAGCAACAACGTGCCAAGGGCGCTCAACAGCAGCAGGTAGCGACGGGTGATCATTCGCCGTGGAACCCCTTGGCCAGGGCTTCAACGGCCAGCACATTATCGATACCCGGCGTGGCCTGCGCGTAGGGGATCACGATAAAGCGCTGGTGTTTGATCGCGTCCACCGCTTGCAGGGCCGGGTTGTTGAGCAGGAACTGCTTTTTCTGCTCGGCAGTGATTTGGCTGTAGTCGACGATCACGATGACCTGCGGGTTGCGCTCCACCACGGTTTCCCAGTTGACCCGGGTCCAGCTGGCATCGACGTCATCGAGGATATTGCGCCCGCCGGCGACGTCGATCAGCGCTTGTGGCATGCCCAGGCGGCCCGAGGTCATGGCGCGGTCTTCGCCGCTGTCATACAGGAACACCCGTGGCTTATCGGCGGGCAGGTCTTTTTGCACTTCGGCCACCTGTGCCTGCATCTGCGCGATCAAGGCATTGGCGCGCTCCTGCACGTCGAAGATCCTGCCCAGGTTGCGCAGGTCGTTATAGGTATCGTCCAGGCTCGCAGCCGGGCGCTTCATCACGAACGCGCATGACTCGGTCAGCTCATACACATTGATGCCCAAGGGTTGCAGGGTGTACGGCGTGAGGTCGCCGCCCACACGCATGCCGTAGTCCCAGCCGGCGAAGAAGAAATCCACATTGGCGTTGAGCAGGGTTTCCACCGACGGGTATTTGCTCGCCAGTTCCGGCAGGCCGTCGAGAGTCGTGGCCATGTCCGGCGGCACTGACTTCCAACCGCTGACGCCACTGTAGCCGGCCATGTGTGGCTTGAGACCCAGGGCGAGCATCATCCGGGTCATGTTGATGTCGTGACTGACTGCGTGTTGCGGGGCTTGCTGGAAGGTCACGTCGCGGTTGCAGCTCTGGATGGTCAGCGGGTAACGGGTGGCTTCGGCGAACGCTGGGGCAGTGGCGAGCAGCAGGGTGAGCGACAGCAGGGCGCGCAGGGTCATGGTTGGGTTATCCAGGTGATTCGGGGGTAGCCGGCCAAGGGGTGAGTGTCGATCAAGGCTTCGACGCCAAACACCTCGCGCAGCAATGCGGTGGTCAGCACGTCGTGAGGTGTGCCGCTGGCCACGATGCGCCCGTGGTTGATCACGTACAGACGATCACAGAAGGCCGCCGCCAGGTTCAGGTCGTGGATGCTCGCCAGGATGCCGATGTCCAGGCGCTTGACGAGTTTTAACAGCTCCAGCTGGTAGCGTGGGTCGAGGTGGTTGGTGGGCTCATCGAGGATCAACAGTTGGGGTTGCTGGGCCAGGGCGCGGGCGAGGATGACGCGCTGTTTTTCCCCGCCCGAGAGGGTAGCGAAGGCATGATCTGCGAAATCCTGCATGTCGACCGATTCCAGCGCGTGCCGGATCAGTTGCCCGTCGTGCAACGTGTCGCTGTCAAACAACCCCTTGTGGGGCGTGCGGCCCATAGCGACCACTTCATCCACCCGCAAGCCGAAGGCGTCAGGGAATTCCTGCAGCACTACGGCGATACGTTGTGCGCACCACTTTGCGCTTTGCTTCCAGACGTTCTGGTGTTCAAGTGACACATCGCCATGCTCCGGCCGGGTGAACCGGTAGGCGCAGCGCAGCAGGCTGGTCTTGCCACTGCCGTTGGGCCCGATCAGCCCCACAAACTCCCCGGCAGCGACGCGCAGGCTGGCGTCACGCAGTTGAAACTGGTGATGGCAGTGGTCGTGACCGGGAGGGGCCCAGCCAAGTTCGCTGAGGGTGAGTGAGGTCATCAGTACTCTCAAGTCCCACATGGGGTTTGTGTTTTATTCAGTTAGAAGGTGTAGTCAGCAGTGACGAACAACGAGCGCGGCTCACCCAGGATCCACTGCTGCCCATCGTTGTACTGGCTGACCGCATACGTGCGATCGAACAGATTATTCAGTTGCAAGCCCAGCGTGGTATTGCGCATCGCCTTCCACGACAGCGTGGCATCCACCACGGTGTAGCTCGGAAGCTCGTTCTGGTTGGCCATGTCGGCATAACGGGCGTCGACGTAACGTACACCGGCACCGGCCCGAACGTTGTCGGTCACGGCCTTGCTCAGCCACAGGTTGGCGGTGCGGCGCGGCACGTCCACCGGGCGATTGCCATCACGGGAAACCTGCACACCGCCGACGTCCTGCTTGAAGTCGTCATACTGCGCCCGCACGATGGCGGCGTTGGCTTGTAACTGCCAGGCGCCGGGCAGTTGCAGGTCGAGGCTGGCTTCCAGGCCGTTGGAGGATTGTTGGCCGACTTGTTGCTTGAGGTCCGGGTCGCCCGGCACGTCAGTCAGCAGTTTCTTCTTGACGATATGGTAAGCCGCCAGGGTCCATTCACCGCGTGTGTCCCAGAACGCTTGTTTGATACCGACCTCGGTCTGCCTGGCAGTGGACAGGTCAAACTGCTGCTGGCTCGGACTCAGGGAAATCAGGCCGCCGACGCCATCGGTGCTGGTGGCGTATTGACCGTAGACCGAGGTGTCCGGGGTGATCGCATAGACCAGGCCGGCTTTCCAGTTATTACCGGTGAGGGTCTTGTCGGATTGGCTGCCGTTACGCAGGTCGTCGCGGTCGATGTGTGCGTAGTCGCGGCGGATGCCGGTGATCAGCGCAAGTTTATCCGTGAGCTGCAGGCGGTTTTCCGCAAAGCCGGCGACCGTTTTGGTAGTGGTGGCGAACACCGGTTTGAACGGGTCCTGGCTGGAAAACGGCGCAGGCGTGGGGTGATGCAGGTCGATGGGTTGGCCGTTTTTCAACACGTCATTGAACGGCGTATTGCTCGCCAGGCGGAAGCGAATGCGGTTGTATTCCACGCCCGCCACGGTCTGGCTGTCGAGGCCGAACAGGCTGTGCTTGAAGGTGAAGGTCTGTCGATCACCCACCTGTTCCTGATTGTGCTTGATGCCGAAGTTGCCGCTGCGGATCAGCTGGCCGTTGGCGAAGTTGTAGTTCTCGGCGTTCTGCCAGCGACGCTGGTTTTTCAGGTAGTACAGCTCGTTGGTCGCGCTGAGGTTATCGCTCAGTTGCCACTCGCTGGTCAGGCGCGTCCACTGATCGTTGTAGTGCTGGGTGTCGTTGCTGACGTTGTAGTTCTTGTCGCGCAGGCCCTTGTGCAACTGGCCATTGATCAGTGGCGTGCCGAAGTAGTTTTGCGGGCGCTGGTCGCCGTAGTCGCTGGCCAGGGTGAAGCTCAGGTTGTCGGCGGGCTGCCAGCGCAGGGCGCCGCTGATGAAGTCACTGCTGGAGTCGCCACGGTCGATAAAACCGTTGCTGCGCAGACGGTTGAGGTTCAGGCGATAGCTCAGGGTATCGGTCAGCGAGCCGCCGCTGTCGAGTGCCTGCTGCTGGCGGTCGTAGGAACCGTAGCCGAAGCGGATGTGGTTTTCGATCTGGCCCGTAAAGGGCTTTTTCGAAATCGTATTGACCACTGCGCCGGTAGCGCCTTCGCCGTACAGCACTGAGGCCGGGCCGCGCAGTACGTCCACCCGTTCCACGGCCCAGGTGTCCACCGGGAAGGTTGAGGTGCCCATGCCGGTGTACATGCGGTTGCCGTCGTAGAGTTGCATCACCGAGCTTTGGCCGGTAAAGCCACGGGCCTGCAGCGAGGTGCCGCCATCCCCTGGCGTGCCGGTGCGGCTGATGCCGGTGGCGCGGGAAATGGCGTCCTGCACGCTGACGTCGCCCCGTTCGCGGATCTGCGCGCCGGTCTGGCTTTCAACGCTCCCCGGGGTTTGCATTGCCGTCAGATTCAGGCGCGAACCGGCGGTGGTCGTAGTGTTCAGATCGACACGTTCGTCATCCACTGCCGGCGCGGTGATGGGGCTGGCGGGCAGGGTCAGGGCCTGGGCATTGGTATGCAGGGCGAGCAGGCACAGGCCGCTCGCAAGGTAATTGTTCATCGGTCGATCAATCGCTTCTTGGCAGGTACTCGCCGCAGGGAGCGGCGAGTAACGATAGCGCAGAAAGTGTTATAAGTTAACACTTATCGGTTGCGGGGCAAAAGTCCGCATAAGGCTACAGAGGCGCTCTGGAATGGGCATCTCGCCTGTTTCATGCTGAACCTGAGGCAGATTCACCTTGACCAAAAAAGCGCGACAGCACCAGGCGATCCAAGGCCCATACCAGTATCAACGACGCCCCCACCAGCGGGAAAACGATCGCCAGCCCGAGCATGATCACCATCGCGGTTTTCCACTTCGGTAAGTCATGGCGCAGTGGCGGCACACCCAACCCACCCTGTGGCCGGCGCTTCCACCAGATCACCACGCCGCTGACAGCACTGAGCAGGATCATCAGGCAGATCAGCAGCACGATCAGTTGGTTGACCCAGCCGAACATCTTGCCTTCATGCAGCATTACCCCGGTCTCGGTGGCGCGTGCGACGAGGTTGTAGTGTTGCCAGCGCACATCGGCGAGGACCTTGCCGGTGTATTGGTCGATATGCAGGGTGGCGTCATTGCGCGGGTCGTTGGCAAACACGGCGACGGTGAACACGCCGGTGGCGGTGGTGGGGAAGGTGATGCTATAGCCGGGCTCGACCTTGCGTGCCTTGGCCAGGTCGACCACCTGTTGCAGGCGCACGGTCGGTGCGGCAGGGCCCGAGTGCATGTCGCCATGGTTCATGTGTTCGGCATGGTCGCCGGACATCGGCATCGGCGTGTTTTCGATGGCCCAGGGCACGGTCTGTTGGCTGGCGCTGTTGAGCATGCGCGCCTGCTGATCGGATTGCGGCACGTCGGTCCACATCGCCGCCGGAAAGGTGTTCCACAGCTCGGCATATTGCTTGCCCCAGAAGCCGGTCCAGGTCATGCCGCTGAGCAGCATCACCAACAAGAAAGCCGCGCCCCAGAAACCGACGACAGCGTGCAGGTCACGCCAGAGCAGTCGGCCCCGACTTTGCAAACGAGGCCACAGCACACCGGCCGATGACTTGCCGCGTGGCCACCATAGGTACAGGCCGGACACCACCAGCATCACGCCCCAGCCGGCGGCGAGTTCGATCAGGCGATCACCGAGGGTGCCGATCATCAACTCGCCATGCAGGGCGCGGGCAATGGCTTGCAAGTTGTATTTGGCGTCCTGTTCACCGAGTACGTTGCCGCGATAGGGGTCGATGAACAGCGTGACTTCGCGCCCGTCTTTTTGCATGACGAACTGCGCGCTGCTGGTGGCGTCGACCGGGGGCAGGTACTTGCTGATCGCAGCCTGGGGGTAGGCGGTCTTGGCCCGTTGCAACAGCTCATCGGCACTCAACGCGTGTTCGGCGGCAGGCACGTTGAGCAGGTCGGCGTACATCAGCGGGTCGAGCTGGGGCTTGAACAGGTAGATGATGCCGGTCAGGGCCAGCAGCACCATGAAGGGGGCGACGAAGAGGCCGGCGTAGAAGTGCCAGCGCCAGGCCAGGTTGTAGAAGGAGATCTTTGGTGTGCTCATCAGGGGCTCCGCAAGGCTTTGGTTTTTTTGTGTCAGTTACACCGCCATCGGGGGCAAGTCGAATCGTCGCACCGCCCCTCCCACATTTGACTGTATTCACAAATCAGCGGGTGGGAAGGGGGCTTGCCCCCGATGCTTTTAGAAGCTCATATCCACCTTGGTCCAAAGCGTACGCCCCGGTTCCTTGATGGCCTGCGGGTCGTTGGCTGGGTAGCCGAACCCGGCGTTACCGGCCAGGTTCAAATGCTCGGCGTAGGCTTTGCCGAACAGGTTGTCGACACCGGTGCTGACCTTGAAGTTTTTATTGATGCGGTATGCGGCGTTCAGCGAGAACACGCCGAAGCCACCGCTCTTGTCGTAGTCCTTGCCGACCACGTTGCCTTTGTTCTGGTCGATGCGGTTTTGTGCCGCCACCACGCGCCACAAGGCGCCGGCACTCCAGTCGTCTTCGCTGTAGGTCAGGCCGAAACGGGCATCCAGCGGCGGCATTTGCGGCAGTGGCTTGCCATCGCTGCTGTTTTTGCCCCAGGCGTAGGCGAGACTGGCGTCGGCTTTCCAGTGAGCGGTCAGCTTGTAGGCCGCGCCCAATTCGCCGCCCATGATGCGCGCGTCGACATTGCGCGCCTGGGAGGTGGTGCCCATCATGCCGGGCCGGTAATCGAACAGAATGAAGTCGCGCACCTGGCCCACATAACCCGAGGCCCAGGCTTCGAGTTCGGCGGTTTTGTACTGCGCGCCGAAATCCAGCTGGGTGGTCTTCTCGGGCTTCACGCCGTCGAAGGCATTCACCGAGCCGGCCGCGCCGGTGTTGGGGGAAAATAGCTCCCAGTAATCCGGGAAGCGTTCGGCGTGGCCCAGGCCGGCATAGACCGTGGTGGGCGTGTCCTCCAGGTCATGTTCGTAGCGCACGAAGCCCGATGGCAGGGTGTCGGCGCGGGTGTCGTCGGCGGTCGGATTGGGGCGGGACATCATCCCCGAGCCGGTGCGTTGACGAAAATCCTTGGCCGAGGCGCGATCCAGGCGGGCGCCGGTGATCAGGCGGTCATTGTCGGCGGCGTACCAGGTCAGTTCGCCGAACACGCCGTAGTTGTGGAAGTTGGCGTCTTTGTTGCGCGGCAGATCCTTGTAGGTGTCGATGCCCATGCTGCTGCGTGCACGGTGTTCATTGGTCTGTGCAT
This sequence comes from Pseudomonas synxantha, assembly GCF_900105675.1. Taxonomy (NCBI): domain Bacteria; kingdom Pseudomonadati; phylum Pseudomonadota; class Gammaproteobacteria; order Pseudomonadales; family Pseudomonadaceae; genus Pseudomonas; species Pseudomonas synxantha. The sequence continues at coordinate 15,636 of NZ_LT629786.1, forward strand.
CCAGGCCGCCGATCAGTTGCACATCGGCCCAGCGCCAGGTCGCCTTGATGCGCGCACCGAGGGTGCGGCGGTCGACGTTGGAAGCCATGGGACCTGCCATCATGCCGGTGCCCGAGGGGACGCGCAGGCTGTAGTTGTCCATCACATGGTCGGCATAGTTGTAGTAGACCTGGGCCTCGATCTTATCCAGCACCTCGCCGATATTGGACTTCTCGAAACGCAGCCCGAGGCTTTCGCGCAGGAACTGCGAGCCATCCATGCCGCGCCCGGCGTAGCGTGCTTCACCATCGCCACGGCCGGCGGTGAGTTCCAGCAAGGTGTCAGCGTCGGGGGTGAAGCCCACCGCCACATCGCCATTCCACTTGTCATAACGCGATGCGACGGTGTCGTTATTGCCGTCCTTGTAGTCGTCGGCATGGGCCTGGTTGCCGATCACTCGAACATAGCCCAATGGCCCACCGGCAGCGGCATCGATGACCTTGTCGAAACGCCCGTTGGAGCCCGCCAGCACACTGGCGTTGACCCGCGTACCCAGCTCGCCGAATTGCTCCGGCTCACGGTCGAACAGGATGGTGCCGGCTGACGCACCCGGGCCCCAGAGCACGGTTTGCGGGCCTTTGATCACGGTCAGCTTGTCGTAGGTTTCCGGCGAAATGTACGAGGTGGGTGCATCCATCCGCCCCGGGCAGGCGCCGAGCATCATGCTGCCGTTGGTAAGGATATTCAGGCGCGAGCCGAACATGCCGCGCAGCACCGGGTCGCCGTTGGTGCCGCCGTTGCGTACCAGGGCGAAGCCGGGGATGGTCTTGAGGTAGTCGCCGCCATCGCTGGCCGGCACCGGTTGGCGTGGGTCTTTGGGGTTGGTGACAACAGTGAGTGGCGAGCTGGGGGCGATCGCAGTGATTACCGTGGGGCTCAGCTCGTGTTCGTGCGCATGGGCGCAGGGGGTAAGCAGTGCGCCGCACAGAACGGCGAAAACAGGAGCAGCGCCCAAACGGGTGTCAACAGAAAACCTGGACATGACAAATTCCATCAATCAATCGTAAACAACACGGCCAGCAGCCTGCGGCTGTCTGTCTAGAGTCGGCCGGGGTGAAGTAACGCTGTGAAAGTGTTTACGCAGTGATGGGCGGCGCGCGGCTGCGGGCGCCGGGGAAGATGCTCTGCCGGGCATGTCCCAGGCGGGTGGCGGGGGTGAGGGCATTGGCCGGCGGCGGGGTGCCGAGGTTGACGTAGGACACGCTGCCGGGCAGGGCCGGGCAGCTGAAGAGCAGGCTGCAATAGCCGCACTTTTCCCAGAGTACGTGGTGCTCGTCGGGTGCTTTGCTGGGCTTGGGCTCGCCGTGGCACTCGGGCATGTCCATGGACATACCGGCGTGATGATCCATCGGCATCGCTTGGGAAATCAGCGGACCGATAAAGATCATCAGCATGGCGAACAGGCTGATCCAGCTGCCGCGCATCAGGCGGCGGTGTGGAGATAACCTGGCGCGAGGGGCGCCCATCGGGTTGGTCTAGTGAGTGTGCTTATGCTCGTGCGTGGCCAACGGCGGGACCTTCTGCACCGCCACCTTCACCTCGACCTTGCCGGCTTTCTCGAAGGTCAGGGTCAGTGGGAATTGCTTGCCATCGGTCAACAGGCTGCGGTCTTTGAGGCCCAGCAGCATGACGTGATAGGCCATTGGCGCGAAGGTCAGCTCACCCTCGGCCGGTACGGCCACGCTGGGCACTTGCTGCATCTTCATCAGGTCGCCTTGCATCACATGCTCATGCAGCTCGGCTTTGTCTGCCACTGGCGTCTCGACACTCAGCAGGCGATCCGGTGTGGCCCCGGTGTTATGAATCACAAAGTACGCCGCGACAGTCGGCGCATTGGGTGGCAACTCCTGGGACCAGGGTTCGCTCACCATCAGGTCGCCGACCTTGTAGTCTTCGGCATTGGCAGCACTGAACACCGGCAGCAGCAACGCAGCCAGAAGCAGGGAAGATTTGAGCATGGCAGTTCTCCAGAACGGTTCTAAACGCAGTTCACTTGCGAAGAAGATCAGGCCGTTGGAGACGCTCGGGGATTAAGACTTGGCCACTGCTGGCGCGGAGTGGGATTTTGCAGGGACGGTGGCGGCAGGCTTTGCACCGCTTCAGCCCGCGTCACATACAACTGCGGCACATGCCCCGGCAGCGCCACCAACGGCGCCGAGCCCGAGCAACACCAGCAATGCTGCATGGCGGAGTGATCATCCGCCGGTGTTGGAATCTCCAGCTTGCCCAAGGCAATCGTCTTCAGGCTGGCGCCATTGGACGAGCAGAAACTACCCCACATCAGGCGCTTGACCGGGTCATCGGTCTGCTGCATCGCACTGGCCAACGGCATGGCAAACGCATTGAACAGCACTGCAAGGCAGGCGATCCAGGCAATTGCAAAGCGTTGACGGGCCATGGCGGATAATCCGTAGGGTTAAACGATCAGGGGGTATTTAGCCTGATCGGGGGTGATAAGTAAAAAAGGGCGGTGTGGTTTGGTGTCGCAGGGTTGAGGATAGACGGGGAATCGAGTGGGTGCCGATCTTCAAGGCAACGCATTCCAAATGTGGGAGGGGGCTTGCTCCCGATAGCGGTGTGTCAGCTACTCAATTGCTGGCTGAACCACTGCCATCGGGGGCAAGCCCCCTCCCACATTAGGTCCGTGTTGCTCAAAGGGTGTGTATTGCCTGTAGCGACGCAGCTACGGTGGTGAACTCTCGATCTACGGCAGGCAACACCGGCCGCTTCAACACCAACACCGGCACCCTACGCTCACGCGCCACTTCCAGCTTCGGCTCGGTGGCGGTGCTGCCGCTGTTCTTGCTGATCAGCACATCAATTGCGCGCCGTTCAAACAGCACGCGCTCGTCCTCGATCAGAAACGGCCCGCGTGCGCCGATCACTTCACACCGGTCATTGCCCGGATACACATCCAGCGCTCGCAGCGTCCAGAATTGATCGGCGGGAATCTCATCGAGATGCTGCAACGGTTCGCGACCCAGGGTGAACAAGGGCCGTTTGAAGGGTTTCAATGCCTCGATCAGCCCGGCCCAGTCGGAAACTTCCCGCCAGTCATCCCCCACTTGCGGCTGCCATGCCGGACGCCGCAACGCCCAGCAAGGTACACCGCACAACCTTGCCGCCTGGGCAGCGTTGCGGCTGATCTGTGCCGCGTACGGATGGGTGGCGTCGAGGATCAGACTGATGCGCTCATCGCGAACAAACTGGGCCAACCCTTCATGACCGCCGTAGCCGCCGACACGCACCTGGCAGGTAAGGTCGGTAGGCACACGGCCCACACCGGCCAAGCTGTAGATATGCTCCGGCCCCAAGCTACGGGCAATGGCCAGCGCTTCTGTCACACCACCGAGCAGCAGAATCCGTTTCATAGCGGCTTGACCACATCCAGCAGGGTGATCGGCAGCGCCTGGCGCCAGGTATCGAACTCGCCCAATGGCTGCGCCTGGGCGACATGGACGCGCGTCAGTTCGCCGCCATGCTCGGCGCGCCAGTTCATCAAGGTCATTTCGCTTTGCAGGGTCACGGCATTGGCAACCAGTCGGCCACCGGGGCGCAGGTGCTGCCAGCAGGTGTCGAGCACGCCGTCGCGGGTGACGCCGCCACCGATGAAGATGGCGTCCGGGGCTTCCAGGCCAAGCAACGCATCCGGGGCCTTGCCACGAATCAGTTGCAGGCCGGGCACGCCGAGGACGTCGCGGTTGTGTTCGATCAGGTTTTGGCGGCCCGCATCGGCTTCAATCGCCAAGGCGCGGCAGCTGGGGTGGGCGCGCATCCATTCGATGCCGATGGAGCCGCTGCCCGCACCCACATCCCAGAGCAGCTCGCCGGGCATCGGTGCTAGGCGGGCTAGGGTCATGGCGCGCACATCGCGCTTGGTCAGTTGGCCGTCGTGTTTGAACGCCGAGTCGGGCAGCCCAGCCAGACGCGACAGACGTGGTGTGTTGGCATCCGCCAGGCAGTCGATGGCGACCAGGTTCAAGTCGGCCACCGAAGCCTGCTCCCACGACTGCGCCAACCCGTCGATACGCCGTTCGTGTTCGCCACCCAGGTGTTCAAACACGCTCAATCGGCTGGGCCCATACCCAGCCTCAAGCAATAGCGACGCAATTGCAGCCGGGCTGCTGCCGTCATTGCTCAACACCAGCAAACGCACACCACTGGCCAGATGCGCATTGATCGCCGCGATTGGCCGGGCCACCACCGATAACGTCACCACTTCCTGCAACGGCCAGCCCAGGCGCACGGCAGCCAGCGACACCGAAGACGGCGCGGGCAAGATCAACAGTTCCTGCGCCGCCACCTGCCGCGCCAGGCTGGCGCCCACGCCATAGAACATCGGGTCGCCGCTGGCCAGCACGCACACAGGCTCGCCACGCCGCGACAGCACCGGTTCCAGGGAAAACGGGCTCGGCCAAAGTTGGCGCTCGCCACGGATACACACCGGCAACAGGTCCAATTGACGCTGCCCGCCTATAATCCGCGAGGCACGCAACAGGGCATGCCGGGCATTCCTGCCCAGGCCCTTGAAGCCGTCTTCACCAATGCCTACAACCGTCAGCCAGGGCGACATATCAATTCCTTGAACGACATCCGACGGGCAGGCTTTTCATGCCGCCGGACAAAGCAGGCATAATACCGCGCCTTTACCCGTCAACCGGTAGCCCCGTGAACCCAACGCCCGCTGTGAATACCTTGCGCCCCTCGGCATGTCCGGGGTTGCTGCGTATTGTCCAGGCGCTGGACGGCGGTATTTGCCGGATCAAATTGGCCGGTGGTTCGATCAGTGCCGCCCAGGCCCATGCCGTGGCGGACGCAGCCCAGGCCTATGCGGGCGGAGTGATCGAGGCGACCAACCGCGCCAACCTGCAGATCCGCGGCATCGGCGCCGAGCAGCAGGCCCTGATCGCCATGTTGCTGGCGGCCGACCTTGGGCCGAGCAACGCCGCGGGTGACGACGTACGCAACCTGATGCTCAGTCCCAGCGCCGGTATCGACCCGCTGATGCTGTTCGATACCCGCCCGTTGGCCGCGCAGATCCTCGCCACCTTGCAAACCCATCCGCGCTTTCATCAACTGTCGGCCAAGTTCGCCGTACAGCTCGATGGTGGCGAAGCCCTGGCGATGCTTGAACATCACCATGACCTGTGGCTTTCGGCGTTCGTGCGCGATGGCCAGACGCTGTTGGCATTCGGCTTGGCTGGCTGCCCGGGGCTGGATGCGCCCGTGGCGGCGGTGCCGTTGGACCAGGGCCATGCCTTGGTGGTGGCGGTGCTGGAAGCCTTTCTCGACCTGGCGACGCCCGAGCAAACGCGCATGCGCCATCTGGCTGTGGATAACGTAGTGAGCCGCCTGGGCCTGTCGCTGCTGCCGGCGGAGGACTTCCAGCGCCCGGCCAGTGGCGCGCTGCTGCATCTGGGAAGTTATCCACAGGCGCAGAAAAACCAGTTCTACGTCGCGGCCGTCGCACCATTGGGCCGCCTGGATCCGCTGATGCTCAAGGGCGTCGCGCAGCTGGCCAGCGAGTACGGCGACGGAACGTTGCGTTTCACGCCCTGGCAAGGGGTGTTGCTACCCAATATCGAACGCCCTGTCGCGGTGGCCGAACGCTTGGCGCAGTTGGGCTTTCTCTGCTCTATCGACCAACCCCTGGCCCGCATGATCGCCTGTACCGGTTCCAGCGGCTGCGGCAAAGGCCTGGCCGATACCAAGGTCGATGCGGTGCAACTGGCGGCCCTGCAACCCGGCGTCGAGGTGCATCTGTCCGGCTGCCCGCGCTCCTGCGCCGCGGCGCACACCGCATCGGTCACTTTGCTGGCGGTGGGCCCCGGCCACTACGACCTCTATTTTCGCGACGCAGCCCAACCCGGTTTCGGCCGGCTGCACGCGCGCACTCTTTCCATTGAAGCGGCGGGCGCCTTGCTGCGCGCTCGCCCACGGAGCAACACCGATGATTGATTACATCCGCGACGGTCAGGAGATCTATCGCAACTCCTTCGCCATTATTCGCGCGGAAGCCAAGTTGGAGCGCATTCCGGCTGACTTGGAAAAACTCGCGGTGCGGGTGATTCATGCGTGCGGCATGGTCGAGGCTATCGATGGCCTGCAATTCTCCGCAGGCGCAGGCAAAGCCGGGCGCGATGCATTGGCCGCTGGCGCACCGATTCTGTGTGATGCGCGGATGGTGTCCGAAGGCGTGACCCGTGCGCGCCTGCCAGCCAATAACGAGGTGATCTGCACCCTGCGTGACGATGGCGTGCCGGAGTTGGCACGCACACTGGGCAACACCCGCTCCGCCGCCGCCCTGGAACTGTGGCGACCGCACCTGGAAGGCAGTGTGGTGGTGATCGGCAACGCGCCGACCGCGTTGTTTTACCTGCTGGAAATGCTGGATGCCGGCGCGCCGAAACCGGCATTGATCCTGGGTTTTCCCGTGGGCTTCGTCGGTGCCGCCGAATCCAAGGCGATGCTGGCGGCGGATAGCCGTGGCGTCCCGTTCGTGATCATGCAGGGTCGCTTGGGCGGCAGTGCCATGGCCGCCGCGGCAGTCAATGCGCTCGCCACGGAGGTCGAATAATGCAGGCACGCGGACGTTTGATCGGCCTGGGGGTAGGCCCCGGCGACCCGGAACTGATTACTCTCAAGGCCCTGCGCCTGCTGCGTGAATCGCCAGTGGTGGCGTACTTCGTCGCCAAGGGCAAGAAGGGCAACGCCTTCGGCATCATCGAGGACCACTTGGTCACGCAGCAAACCCTGATGCCGCTGGTGTACCCGGTAACCACCGAAGTGCTGCCGGCGCCGTTGTCCTATGAACAGGTGATCAGCGACTTCTACGACAACGCCAGTCTCGACGTGGCGGCGCACCTGGATGCAGGACGGGATGTGGCGGTGATCTGCGAGGGCGACCCGTTCTTCTACGGCTCCTACATGTACCTGCATGATCGCCTCGCTGAGCGCTACGAAGCCCAGGTGATTCCGGGCGTGTGTTCGATGCTCGGGGGCGCTTCGGTACTCGGCGCGCCGCTGGTGTATCGCAACCAGAGCTTGTCGGTGCTCTCGGGCGTATTGCCCCATGACGACCTCAAGCGCCGCCTGGCGGATGCCGACGCCGCGGTGATCATGAAGCTGGGGCGCAACTTCCCGAAGGTGCGCCAGGTGTTGGAAGAACTGGGCCTGGCCGGGCGTGCGCTGTATGTGGAGCGCGCCACCATGGCCAACCAGAAGATCGTGCCGCTGGATCAGGTCGATCCGGCGTCCTCGCCGTATTTCTCGCTGATCATCGTGCCCGGTGAAAGGTGGCAAGGTTGATGACTCCGGCGATTGTGATTCTGGGCCAAGGCAGCTTGGCCACCGCACGCAAGATCCAACAGGTTTACCCCGGCGCGTTGATCCACGGTCTGGCTGGACGGGTGGACGGTGCAGACCAGGCTTACAGCGAGTTCGGCGCGACGTTGCGCCAGCTCTACCAACTGGGCACGCCGCTGATTGCGTTGTGCGCCGCCGGCATTGTGATCCGCACCCTCGCGCCGCTGCTGCTGGAAAAGGGCGAGGAACCCGCCGTGCTGGCCGTGGCTGAAGATGGCAGCGCCGTGGTGCCGCTGCTCGGTGGCCTGGGTGGCGTGAACGTGATGGCGCGGGATATTGCTGCGGCACTGGGTGTATCCGCCGCAATCACCACCAGTGGCGAGCTGCGTTTCGGCACTTGCCTGCTCAACCCGCCGGTCGGTTACCAACTGGCCGACATTGAGTTGGGCAAGCGTTTTGTTTCGGACTTGCTGGCCGGCGAAAGCGTGCGCATCGAAGGCGTGGCGCCATGGCTGGACCAGGCCAACCTGCCACAGGACCGACAGGCGCGCCTGGCGATTCATGTAGGCAATGCCGAACGCATCCCGGCGGCCAATGAGCTGCTGATTTATCCGCGCAATGTCTACGTGACCTGCGAGCCCGGCGTGCAGTTGGCTGAGCGTGTGCGCACGGCGTTGCATGAGGCGGGGATCGCTGTGCAAGCCCTGGCCTGCCTGTTGGCCAGTGACCTGCACATGGCCGATGCCTCATTGCATGAGGCCGCGTTGGCGTTGGGTGTGCCGCTGCGCTTTGCCCAGGTGACGCCCGTTGCGGATATCAGCATTACCGTGGCCGAGCAGCCCTTGGATCTGTCACAAGTGGGGCGCCCCCGTGGCCGTCTCGCAGTGATCGGCCTGGGCCCTGGCGCCGCCGAGCTGATGGTGCCGGCGGTCAAGGCCGAACTGGCGCGTTGCACCGACGTGCTGGGTTACGAAACCTACGTGCGCATGGCCGGGCCGTTCCGTGATGATCAGGTGCAACACTGCACTGACAATCGCGAAGAAATGCAGCGTGCGCGCCACGCCTTCGAGCTGGCTTCGCAGGGGCGTTCAGTGGTGGTGGTGTCGTCCGGCGACCCGGGCGTGTTCGCCATGGCCGCTGCGGTGATCGAGGCGCTGCACGAATCCGGCGACCCGGCCTGGCATCAGGTCGACCTGGAAATCCTGCCGGGGGTTTCTGCCTCCCTGGCCACCGCCGCCCAGGCCGGCGCTCCGCTGGGCCACGACTTCTGCGTGATGTCGCTATCGGACAACCTCAAGCCCTGGTCGATCATTGAAAAGCGCCTGGACCTCGCGTCCCAGGCTGACCTGGCCCTCGCGTTCTACAACCCGATCTCGCGCTCGCGGCCCTGGCAACTGGGGCGTGCCCTGGAGATCGTCGCGCTGCATCGCACACCGCAAACCCCAGTGGTGCTGGGCCGCGACATCGGACGCCCCGGCCAGACGCTGCGCGTCACCACATTGGGGCAACTGACGCCCGAGCAGGTGGACATGCGCACCATGGTTCTGGTCGGCTCGTCCACTACCTGCACATTCCCGCGTGCCGGTGGCGGTAAGTGGGTGTACACACCGCGCTGGTACGGCGAAAAACCCGTCAGCTGAAAACGCTCCATTGGCTGCCGGAAAGCTCCGAATGACCCAGGGATTTACCTGGTGTTGTCCGGAGCTTTTTCTTTTTTATGCGATGAAAACCGCAAGTCCCGTGCCCGCGCCCTGTCATTGCTGGGGGACGGTTTTTGGTGGGTGCGGCCAAGGAATGTTTGTCCCATGGAAAACCCTCCCTGCACTGGACTAGGGTGCAAGTAAGCCCCATGTGGGGTGCTTGTGGAGAACTGGAAATGGAGCGACGTCACAGAAGGATCAACAGTAAAAAAAGGCGCAAATTGATCGCTGCCTATAAGCTGCCGGGAGCCCCTGGCAAGCAGGTCGCTTCAAGATTGGATCGCGAGGACGACTGCAATGCGGCGGTGGTCAACAACAGCGTGATTTCCTTCGCCGAGGGGCTGTCTGCGCTGAACCGCGAGTACATTCGCAAAAGCTACCTTCTGGCCAGCAGTTATGTGAGCGATGTGTTGAGGGTCCAACGGGGGACCGAGGCGTGGTACGACGAATTTATCAAGGTCATGATCAGTCTGGGTTGGTTGCCGGTGCGCAGTCGTTTTGAGCGGGTCTCGCGTGCGGGCAAGGGCCTGACGGTGCAACTGGCGGCCCTGAATATCATCGCTGCGATGCTGGCGTCGACGTCGCTGTCGGGGCCATTGGTCAGCGCCTTGCCGAAGTTGGCTGCGGATGCACTGGAAGCGTTGAAGCAGCGGCCGGCATGTTTCGATCTGTTCAAGCGCAATAGCACGGTGCAGCAGGGCGGCGATTTCGGCCTGGCTTCCTGCGCCGAAAACGACGGTGAACTGATGATGGTGCTGGTGACCTACAGCACCCACGGCGTGGACAAACACCTGGGCATGCCCTTCCTGGAATGGGACAGCTCTTCGTTCGAGGCTTTCAGCGGGCAGACCTGCCTGGTGCTGAATACCTCGGTGGTCAATGAAAAAACCATCCAGCTGATGCGTGAAAGCGCCGGCGACAAGGTGCAGCTGGCCATTGCCAAGTACCGGATCTAAGGCACCAGGTAGCCGCGCACACCGGTAAAGATGATTTGCGCGGCCAGGGCGCAGACGAACAAACCCATCAAGCGGCTGACAATCTGCAAGCCCTGGTCGCCGAGAATGCGTTCGATACGGTTGGACAGGTACAGCACCACGCCCACCGTGAGGCTGGCCAGGGCAATGCTGAGAATGGCGGTGAGCTTGTCATCCCAGTGCGGTTGGCTGACGCCCATCACCAGCAATGCGCCAATCGTACCGGGGCCGACGGTGAGGGGGATGGTCAGCGGCACGATGGTCACATCCTGCTGCACGTTGTCGGTCTGCACCGCCGACTTGCCTTGGGCCATGCCCAGGGCGGAGATGAACAACACGCTGCCGGCGCCGATGCGGAACGCATCCACGGTTATGCCGAACACGCTGAAAATTACCCGGCCGAACAGGTAGAGCAGTACGCTCGATACCAGGGTCGCCAGGGCCACCTTCCAGGCCAGGCGCCGACGCTCCTTGCTGGAATAACCACGGGTCAGGCTGATAAAGCAGGACAGCACGAAGAACGGGCTGTAGAGCACCAGCATCTTCAGGTAAACGCTGAATAACACATGGAGCATGGGGGTGGCTCGCGGGCGGTGGAAGTGTGGGCAGTCTATCAGGCGGCAGAGATCAAATGTGGGAGGGGGCTTGCCCTCGATAGCGGTGTGTCAGTAACAAATATGCTGACTGACCCACTGCTATCGGGAGCAAGCCCCCTCCCACATTTGATCGCATTTCAAATTATGAGGACGCATGTTCCGGGCGCTGTTGGCGCTGCGCTACCCAATAGTCCACCAGCTCACGCAACTGCGACAACTCCACCGGCTTGGCCATATGCCCGTCCATGCCGGCCTGGCGCGCGCGTTCCTTGTGTTCCGAGAGGATATGCGCGGTGAGCGCCACCACTGGCGTACGTACGCGTTGGTGGCTGACTTCCCACGCCCGCAGTTGCTGCGTGGCAGAGAAACCATCAAGGATCGGCATCTCACAGTCCATCAACACCAGGTCATAACGCCGGGCTTTCATCGCTTCGAGCGCTTCTTCGCCATTGCTGGCGGTGTCCGGGTTGAGGTTGAGCTTACCGAGCATGCCGCGTATCACTTTGGTGGAGATGCTGTTGTCTTCGGCCACCAGGATGCGGAAATCGCTGGGCACGCTCACGGCTGCCGGTGCGTTGGGGACCGGGCGTGGAAAGGCCGCGCCTTTGCTGCGCTGGGTCAGTTCGTCGGCCAGGGTGGTCTTGAGGGTATAACCGGCCACCGGCTTGGCGAGGATGCGCTTGATCCCGCAATTACGCGCAATGATCTTGCTCGGCGCGTTACTGATGCCGGTGAGCATGATCAGCAGGATGTCATGGTTCAGGCTCGGGTCTTCCTTGATCTTCGCCGCCAGTTGCATGCCGGTCATGCCGGGCATGTTCTGGTCGAGCAGCACCACGTCGAAGTAATCGCGCAGGTGCGCCTTGGTGCGCAACAGGGCCAGGGCCTCCTTGCCGGAAGGCACGGCGCTGACGTTCAGGCCCCAGGCGGTGCATTGCTGCACCAGCACTTTGCGGCAGGTGTCGTTGTCGTCCACCACCAGCACGCGTGCGTCCTTGAGTGGACCGTCGAGGTCGGAGGTCGGATGTTCCAGGCGTTCCGGGTCCAGTGGCAGGGTCAGCCACAAGGTGCTGCCCTGGTGACTGCCGCTCTTGATACCGAACTCGCCGTTCATCAACAGGATCAGTTGGCGAGCGATCACCAGACCCAGGTGGCCGCTCAAGCGCGTCGCCGAAAGGAAGTTCTTGCTGTGCAGTTCACTGTGCAGCAGGGCGTCGCGCTCGGCGGCTTCCATGGGCAGGCCGCTGTCCTGCACGGCAATGCGCAGGCGTGGCTTGGTGCTGCGCTCGTCCAGGGCGACAACGATCAGTACTTCGCCTTCATCGGTCTTGTGCAGGGCGTTTTCCAGCAGGCTCAGCAACGCTTGGCGCAGGCGCGTCGGGTCACCGCTGATCACCCGCGGCACCTGGGGCTGGATAAAGCTGATCAGCTCGACATTCTGCTGCTCGGCCTTGGCGCGGAAGATACTCAGGCAGTCGTCGATCAACGCATTGAGGTCGAATTGCACATCATCCAGTTCGATCTGGCCGGACTCGAGCTTGGAGATATCCAGGATCTCGTTGATCAGGGTGAGCAATTCGTTACCGGCGCTGTGGATGGTCTGCACGTAGTCGCGTTGCTTGACCGACAACGGCGTGCCCAGCAGCAATTCGGTCATGCCCAGCACGCCGTTCATGGGCGTGCGGATCTCGTGGCTGATCTTCGCCAGGAACTCGGCCTTGGCGGCGATCTCGGCGTTGCTGGCTGCCAGGTCGCGGCTGAGGCTGAAGCGGGTTTCGACAATCGCGCGTTGGCGCTCGCCAAGGGCCAGGCTCATTAGCAGGCCGCTGATGCAGATAAAGCCCAGCAGGGTGACGATCAAGCCTTGCGGCGCCACCAGTGTCAGGCCGAGCAGGGCGGGCAGGATGATCAGCGTGCCGATGTTGAACACCACCATCGCCGCCACGAACAGGCGCGCCGGGCGGTAGCCTTTCTGCCAGTGGTAGGCCGAGACAAACAGCATGCTCAGGCCGGCCAGCGCCACCAGGGCATAGGTGATGATGTTCAGTGGCAAGGTATTGACGAACAACAGCAGCAAGCCGCTTAGCACGATCAGCAATATGTCGGCCATCAACAGTTTGTTCAGCGGGTGCGGGCCCAGGGGCATGAAGAAGCGGTAGGCAAACATCAAGCCGCAGGGGGCGGTCAGCAGCAGGGCAAGGTATGCGCCGGGGGTCTGGATCGCATGCCAGTTCGGCAGCCATGGCCCTACCAGGTTGAGGAGCAGCGCCAGGCTGAGCATCAACAGGAGTTCACAGGCGGCCAACCACAGGCTGCTGCGCGAGCGATGGTAGGCGAAGCGCGTGAGGTTGTGCAGGATCAACATCAGCAACACGCCGAACAGCAGGCCGTAGATCAGTGTCTGGTTCTGGTTGGCGGCGGCCAGTACGGCCGGTTCCAGGGTGATGTAGGGGCGCAACTCGTGTTCCGAGACCAGCCTCAGGTACACCTCAAGGGGGCGCGGGCTCTGGGGCATCGGCAGCATGAAGTCGCTGCTGGGCAGCGGGCGATCAGCCTGGGGCTGGCGCGTGCCGGTGGTCTGTTGCTCTACCAGGGTGTCGCCGTCCAGCACATACAGGCTCAGGCTGGACAGGTCTGGCGCAAAGACCCGTAGCACTTGCTCGTGCTTGCCCGGTTGCAGCCTGAAGCGCACCCACAGCGCACCGTCCGGCTGCGCGGCAGTGATCCGGTCCAGTTCAATGGGGCTGAATTGATTGGTGTAGCGGGCAGAACGGATGTCGCTCAGTTGCAGGTCGGCCTGTTCGTCAAGCAATACTGCCCAACCACTGCCTTGCGCGGCGGCCTGGGCCGGGAACAAGCAGAGCAGGGTCAGCAGACTGACTGTAAAACCTATGGCGATCCTGAGCCAGCGCACGGCGAAATCCCTTCGTAGGTTGATTGCACGGGTTAACTATGCGCGGGGCGACATGTGTACGGCAAGGGCCAGAGGCCCTTACCTAACCGAACGGATAGCTACTTGAAGTGTAGCTGCTCAGCTGTTCTCACCACGTTCACGGGCAATGGCGCGGTAGCCAATGTCAGTGCGGTAGAAGCAGCCTTTCCAGTCGATTTTCGCGGCCAGCTTGTACGCCTGCTGTTGCGCGGCATCGACACTGGCACCCATCGCGGTGGCGCACAACACTCTGCCACCTGCGGTTACAACTTCGCCGTCCTTGAGCGCGGTGCCTGCATGGAACACTTTGCCTTCCAATTCGGCGGCCGCGTCCAGGCCTTCGATCACATCGCCCTTGGCATAATCGGCAGGGTAACCGCCGGCAGCCAGCACGATGCCGACGCTGGGACGTGGGTCCCATTGCGCTTCGACCTTGTCCAGCGCCTGGGCCAGTGCAGCTTCCACCAGCAGCACCAGGCTCGATTGCAGGCGCAGCATCACCGGTTGGGTTTCCGGATCGCCGAAGCGGCAGTTGAACTCGATGACTTTCGGGTTACCGGCTTTATCGATCATCAGGCCGGCGTAGAGGAAGCCGGTGTAGACGTTACCTTCGTCGGCCATGCCGCGCACGGTCGGCCAGATCACCAGGTCCATGACGCGTTGGTGCACTTGGCTGGTCACCACCGGCGCCGGGGAGTAAGCGCCCATGCCGCCGGTGTTCGGGCCGCTGTCGCCATTACCGACGCGCTTGTGATCCTGGCTGGTGGCCATTGGCAGCACGTTCTTGCCATCGACCATCACGATAAAGCTGGCTTCTTCGCCGTCGAGGAACTCCTCGATGACCACACGGGAACCGGCGTCACCAAAGGCATTGCCGGCGAGCATGTCGCGCACGGCGTCTTCGGCTTCCTGCAGGGTCATGGCGACGATCACGCCTTTACCGGCAGCCAGGCCATCGGCCTTGATCACAATCGGCGCGCCTTTTTCACGCAGGTAAGCCAGGGCCGGCTCGATCTCGGTGAAGTTCTGGTAGTCGGCGGTGGGGATCTTGTGACGCGCCAGGAAGTCCTTGGTGAAGGCTTTCGAGCCTTCCAGCTGGGCGGCACCGGCAGTGGGGCCGAAACAATCCAGGCCACGACTGCGGAACAGGTCGACGACGCCGGCCACCAATGGCACTTCCGGGCCGACGATAGTCAGGGAAACGTTCTTCTCGGCAAAGTCTGCCAGTTGCTCCAGGGCCAATACGTCGATGGCGACGTTTTCGCACTTGGCTTCGATGGCGGTGCCGGCGTTCCCGGGGGCGACGAAGACTTTCTGGACCCGTGGGTCCTGGGCAACTTTCCAGGCCAGGGCGTGTTCACGGCCACCGCTGCCAATGATCAAAACATTCATTTCAAAAACCTCGGATGACGCAAATTCTGTGAGGCGCCGCAAGTGCGCTTTATGTGGGAGGGGGCTTGCTCCCGATGGCGGTATTTCAGCAGGCTGATTATTTGACTGAGACACCGCTATCGGGGGCAAGCCCCCTCCCACATTTCGATCGAGTTGGATCAGTGGCGGAAGTGGCGCATGCCGGTGAAGACCATGGCGATACCGGCTTCATCAGCCGCTGCAATCACCTCGGCATCACGCATCGAACCACCCGGTTGGATCACGGCGGTCACGCCAGCTTTTGCGGCATTGTCCAAACCATCGCGGAACGGGAAGAACGCGTCGGAAGCCATGACCGACCCCACCACCTGCAAACCGGCGTGTTCAGCCTTGATCGCGGCGATACGCGCCGAGTTCACGCGGCTCATCTGACCGGCACCGACACCGATGGTCTGGCGGTTCTTGGCGTAGACGATGGCGTTGGACTTGACGTACTTGGCCACTTTCCAGGCGAAGATCAGGTCGTTGATCTCTTGCTCGGTCGGCGCGCGCTTGGTGACCACTTTCAGGTCCTGGCTGCCAATCATGCCGATGTCGCGGCTCTGTACCAGCAGGCCGCCGTTGACGCGCTTGTAGTCCCAGGCAGCGGCCCGCTCGGCCGACCACTCGCCGCAGGCCAGCAGGCGCACATTGGCCTTGGCGGCGACGATGGCGCGGGCTTCTTCACTGACACTTGGGGCGATGATCACTTCGACGAACTGGCGCTCGACGATGGCCTTGGCGGTCTCGGCGTCCAGTTCGCGGTTGAAGGCGATGATGCCGCCGAACGCAGATTCGGTGTCGGTGGCGTAGGCCAGTTCATACGCCTGGCGGATACCGCCTTCAGCGTCCGGGCTCACGGCTACGCCGCACGGGTTGGCGTGCTTGACGATCACGCAGGCCGGCTTGACGAAGCTCTTCACGCATTCCAGCGCAGCGTCGGTGTCGGCCACGTTGTTGTAGGAAAGCTCTTTGCCTTGCAGCTGGGTTGCAGTGGCGATGCCCACTTCGGCAGGCTTGGCTTCCACGTAGAACGCCGCGCTCTGGTGCGGGTTCTCGCCGTAGCGCATTTCCTGGGCCTTGATGAACTGGCTGTTGAAGGTGCGTGGGAACTGGCTGCGACCCTCTGTGCTCAGGGTGTCAGCGGCCTGGTTCACAGTGCCCATGTAGTTGGCGATCATGCCGTCGTAGGCGGCGGTGTGTTCGAACGCCTTGAGCATCAGGTCGAAGCGCTGGGCGTAGGTCAGGCCACCGGCCTTGAGGCTTTCCAGAACCTGGGCGTAGTCGCCGGCGTTGACCACGATGGCCACGTCCTTGTGGTTCTTGGCGGCCGAGCGAACCATGGTCGGGCCACCGATATCGATGTTTTCGATGGCGGTCGGCAGGTCGCAGCCTGGCTTGTTGATGGTGGCTTCGAACGGGTAGAGGTTGACGGCCACCAGGTCGATCGGCTTGATGCCGTGCTCGTTCATGATGGCGTCGTCGATGCCGCGACGGCCGAGGATACCGCCGTGAATTTTCGGGTGCAGGGTCTTGACGCGACCGTCCATCATTTCTGCGAAACCGGTGTAGTCCGCCACTTCTACTGCGGCCACGCCGTTGTCCTGCAGCAGTTTGAAGGTCCCGCCCGTGGAGAGGATTTCCACGCCCAGGGCTTCCAGCTCCCGGGCAAATTCGAGGATCCCGGTCTTGTCGGAAACACTGATCAAGGCGCGGCGGATCGGCAGGCGGGTAGTCTGGTCGGTCATTTCAATTTCCATCAAAAGCAAAGGAGTCAGCAAAAAAGGCGACCGGTTTTACGCGGGCGCCTTTCTGGTTTGATTGAATGCTTACAGCAAATCGTACTGCTTGAGCTTTTTGCGCAAGGTGCCACGGTTGAGGCCCAGCAGCTCACTGGCTTTGGTCTGGTTGCCCTTGACGTAGTTCATCACGCTTTCGAGCAAGGGTGCCTCGACTTCGGAGAGCACCAGGTTGTACACGTCCGTGACGGAAGCGCCCTCAAGGTGGGCGAAATAATTGTGCAGCGCCTTCTCGACACTCCCGCGAAGGGTCTGGCCTTCTTCGCTCGGCGTATTGAGGTGCTGTTTCAAATTGACGTTGTCGCTCACGGGTGTTGTTCCACTCACTAAAGTCTCGGTCATCGTCGTCATGCGGCCACCCCTTGTCCATCCCCTGTTCCCAGGCTCTTGTCACGTTCGGCAAAGAACTCACGAACGGTGGCGACCTGTGCCTGCGTTTCATCCAAACGATTGAACTGGGCGCGGAACTCCTTGGCGCCCGGCAAGGTGGCGAGATACCAGCCGACATGCTTGCGAGCAATGCGTACCCCCATCACATCCCCATAGAAGGCGTGCAGGGCGGCCAGATGCTCTAGCAGAATATGTTCCACCTCGTTCAGTCCCGGTGCCGGCAATACTTCGCCGGTACGCAGGAAATGCTCGATCTCACGAAAAATCCACGGCCGCCCCTGGGCGGCCCGGCCAATCAACAAACCATCGGCGCCGGTCGCGTGCAGTACGCGTCGGGCTTTCTCGGCGGAGTCGATGTCGCCATTGGCAAATACCGGCATCGACACGGCCTGCTTGATCGCCGCAATGGTGTCGTACTCGGCTTCACCGGTGTAAAGGTCGGCGCGGGTGCGGCCATGCACCGCCAGCGCTGTAATACCTGCCTGTTCAGCGATCTTCGCCACTGTCAGGCCATTCTTGTTGTCCCGGTCCCAACCGGTACGAATCTTCAGGGTCACCGGCACATCCACTGCGGCGACAACGGCCTGCAGGATCTCGGCGACCAACTGCTCATCCTTCAACAAGGCGGAACCGGCGGCCTTGTTGCAGACCTTCTTGGCCGGGCAGCCCATGTTGATATCAATAATTTGCGCACCCAACTCGACATTGGCCCGGGCGGCCTCCGCCAGCATCTGCGCGTCACCCCCGGCGATCTGCACCGAGCGTGGCTCGGGATCTCCTTCGTGGATCATGCGCATCCGCGACTTGCGGGTGTTCCACAGACTCATGTCGCTGGTAACCATTTCAGAGACTACTAGACCCGCGCCCAAACGTTTGCACAGCTGACGAAAGGGCTGGTCGGTGACGCCCGCCATCGGGGCGAGGATCAAGCCGTTCTGCAATGTGTATGGGCCGATGCGTACCGCCGACATAGGACTTCCCTGTTGTGGGGCCGGATCATTAGAGTTCGAAAAAGGGTTGGCATGATACCCGCTCTCGATGACTGGTTAAAGGCTGAATTGGATAAAATCTGAACAGTTGCTTTTTTATTACCATCGGTTTGGTCGATGGCGGAGAAGTCAATAATCCGCCGTCAAACCTCGACATATGCGCCGGTTCACTCGGGCGAATGGAAGCTCAGGCTGTAGTTCACGGCCTTGTTACCTGGGTCAAGTATGTCCAGGGAGATGTGGATCGGCGTCTGCGAAGGCATTTCGCTGACACCGGCCAACTCACCGCTGAGGTATTCGGCAGGTTTGAAGCGACGACTGGCAATCAGGCTGCCGTTCAAGTCTGCAAAGCGTAGTTCCAGCAGTGGGAAGGGCTGGGAAAAGGTCGCACGGTTATAGATGATCGCATCCACCACCAGCGCCCCGGCGAACTCCGGATGGCTGCGTACCACCAGGTTGCTGCTCTTGATATGGGCAATATCGACCCGCGATGGCACGGTACAGCCCAGTTTCGGGCACAGTTCCTGGAACCACGGACGGTAGGCGTCCTGGCGGGCCAGGTCGTCGAATTGGTAGGCGATGTACTGGCCTGCCAGGCCTGCGGCGGCGAGCACTACCAGCAGTATCCAGATCAGGCGGCGGCCCCAGCCCGACGGACGTTTCTGCGCATACAAGTGCAGCGGATCGTCTTCCAGGTCCTGGAGCAGGTCGTCGTGTAGGGCAACTTCTGGGCGCGGGCGTTTGCGGCGTGACTGTGGGCGCTCGTCGGATTCAGGCTCACCCCTCATGTCGGTGACAGGCGTCAACGGCGGGTCGAGGTCGTCCTCGCCAGGGGAGGCATCCAGCAGCGGCTGGTCATCGAGGTCGTCGGCATGGACCGACATGGACGGTTCTGTGCGCTGTTTGGACGCAGGTGCCCTGGTCGGCTCTGACAGGTCCTCAGGTACCTGGGCGCGCTCCTCGGGTGGTTCGCTGAACAGGCTGGCGGCCCATTTTTCTTCTTCGGCCTTGACCGTGTCGCGGCTGGCACTGAAGGACTCTTCCTTTTGCCGACGCTCGGCGCCTGGTTGGCGATGTTCCGCACCCAATGCCTGGGTGTGCTGGGTCTCGCGACGCTCCAGCTTGGCCAGTTCCTGGTCAAGATCCAGGTTATCCAGGTCCAGCGCTTGGGCCGTCCATTGTTTCTGGCTGATTGCCCGCGTTGGCTCGGGTGTCGCTTCGACAGTCGATCTATCGGCTGGCTCGTCGCCAGCCGGCAGCTCCGGTTGCGGTGCAGGCGCATGGGCGCGTTGCTCCAGCAACTGGCGAGCGGCGTTGAACACTTGCAGGCACGAGCCGCAGCGCACCACGCCACGGGCCACGCTCAACTGGGCATGGTTGACGCGGAAACGGGCTTGGCAGTGCGGGCACTGGGTGACGAAGCTATCGGTCATGCGGTCATCCGATTCAGGCAAGCGCTCATTCTAGCGCCGACGACCACTGATGCGTACCCAGCCGTCACGGTTGGCGATCGGGTCCAATTCGAAGTTCTGGGCGTAGGCTGCGGCGACGTCTTCACCTTGTTCGGCGAGGATACCCGACAGCGCCAGGCGGCCGCCGGGCTTGACCAGGCTGGACAATTGCGGCGCCAGGGCAACCAATGGCCCGGCGAGGATATTGGCAACCAGCACATCGGCCTGTACCTGCGGCAGATCCTCCGGCAGGTAGAGTGGGAATTTGCCTTCGGGGATGTGGTTGCGCCCGGCGTTATCGCGGGAGGCTTCCAGGGCCTGCACGTCGATGTCGGTGCCCACGGCTTCCTTGGCGCCCAGCAGCAGGGCGGCGATCGCCAGGATGCCCGAGCCACAGCCGAAATCCAGCACGTTGCAGTCGGTCAGGTCCTGGCCGTCCAGCCATTCCAGGCACAGGGCGGTGGTGGGGTGGGTGCCGGTGCCGAATGCCAGGCCCGGATCCAGCAGCAGGTTGACCGCCTCGGGTTCAGGAGCGGCATGCCAGCTCGGTACGATCCACAGGCGCTGACCAAAACGCATGGGCTGGAAATTATCCATCCAGCTGCGTTCCCAGTCCTGGTCTTCGATCACTTCGCTGTGATGCTCTGGCAGCGGCGCGCCGGTGAGCAGCTCCATATGGGCCAGGACGCTGGCGGCCTCGGTGCCGTCTTCGAACAGGGCCAGCAAATGGGTGTGGGACCACAGCGGCGTGGTGTTGAGTTCAGGTTCGAAGATCGGCTGGTCTTCGGCGTCCATGAAGGTCACCGATACGGCGCCCACTTCGAGGAACGCGTCTTCGTAGGTTTCGGCTTGTTCTGGGCTGATGGCGAGACGGACTTGCAGCCAAGGCATGGCGGGCACCTTTGAAAAAATGAATGTGCAGCGAGTAGGCCGCGAAAGCGCGCAAGTTTACGCGAGCGGACGGCAGAAGACGACATTACTGAATGAGCGCGGACCAAATGTGGGAGGGGGCTTGCTCCCGATAACGGTGGATCAGTTACAGATACTGAGGCTGACACACTGCAATCGGGAGCAAGCCCCCACATTTGGACAGTGTCCATCCTGGAAAACAGGTGTGCAGAAACAACAAAACCGCCCGAAGGCGGCTTTGTTGGGTGGAGCACTTACTGGTTGGTCAGCTTGTGTTCCAGGTAGTGGATGTTTACACCACCTTCGCAGAAGCCTTCATCGCGAACCAGGTCCCGGTGCAGCGGGATGTTGGTCTTGATGCCGTCGACCACGATTTCGTCCAGGGCATTGCGCATACGGGCCATGGCCTCGTCGCGGGTGGCGCCCCAGGTGATCAGCTTGCCGATCAGCGAGTCGTAGTTGGACGGAACCTTGTAGCCGCTGTACAGGTGCGAATCCACACGTACGCCGTTGCCGCCTGGGGCATGGAAATGCTTGACCAGGCCAGGGCTTGGGATAAAGGTTTTCGGGTCTTCGGCGTTGATCCGGCACTCCAGGGAGTGGCCGTGCATCTTCACGTCGTCCTGGGTGAAGGACAGCACGTTACCGGCGGCGATGCTCAGCATTTCCTTGACGATGTCGATACCGGTGACCATCTCCGATACCGGGTGCTCTACCTGCACACGAGTGTTCATCTCGATGAAGTAGAAACGACCGTTCTCGTAAAGGAACTCGAAGGTACCGGCGCCACGGTAGTTGATGTCGATGCACGCCTTGACGCAGCGTGCCAGGACTTCCTGGCGGGCTTTTTCGTCGAGGCCCGGTGCCGGGGCTTCTTCCAATACCTTTTGGTGACGACGTTGCAGCGAGCAATCGCGGTCGCCCAGGTGGATGGCGTGGCCCTGGCCGTCGGACAGTACCTGGACTTCCACGTGACGTGGGTTGGTCAGGTATTTTTCCAGGTAGACCATCGGGTTGCCGAACCAGGCGCCCGCTTCAGAGCGGGTCTGCTTGGCGGCTTCGATCAGGTCTTCTTCCTTGTGCACCACGCGCATGCCGCGACCACCGCCGCCGCCAGCGGCCTTGATGATCACCGGATAACCGACTTCGCGACCAATGCGCAGGGCAGTTGCCTCGTCTTCCGGCAGCGGGCCGTCCGAGCCTGGAACGGTTGGCACGCCGGCCGCGATCATGGCGTCCTTGGCCGACACCTTGTCGCCCATCAGGCGAATGGTTTCGGCTTTCGGGCCGATGAAGGCAAACCCGGATTTTTCCACCTGTTCGGCGAAATCGGCGTTTTCCGCGAGGAAGCCGTAGCCCGGGTGGATGCCATCGGCGCCGGTCACTTCGGCCGCGGCGATGATGTTCGAGACCTTCAGGTACGAGTTCGCGGCCAGTGGCGGGCCGATGCAGATGCTTTCGTCCGCCAGTTTCACGTGCATCAATTCGGTATCGGCCGTCGAGTAAACAGCGACGGTCTTGATGCCCTCTTCCTTACAGGCGCGCAGGATACGCAGCGCGATCTCGCCGCGGTTGGCGATCAGGACTTTTTGCAGTTTCTTCGCAGGTTTCAACATCGAAGGTGCTCCGCGGTTCAAACGATGGTGAACAGCGGCTGGTCGTACTCAACCGGCTGACCGTTTTCCACCAGGATGGATTCGATGACGCCGGCTTTTTCGGCCGTGATGTGGTTCATCATCTTCATCGCTTCAACGATGCAGATGGTGTCGCCCACTTTCACGGTCTTGCCCACTTCAACGAAGGCTGGCGAGGTCGGTGCCGGGGTGCGGTAGAACGTACCGACCATGGGCGACTTGACCACGAAACCGTTCAGCGCAGGTGCGGCCGGAGCGGCAGGTGCAGCAGCGGCGGGTGCGGCGGCAGCAGGGGCGGCAGCGGCTGGAGCCGGTGCTTGCATCTGTGGCGCGTAGAACTGTTGGGCCGGGGTCTTGCTGTGACGGCTGATCCGTACGGACTCTTCGCCTTCCTTGATTTCCAGCTCGTCGATACCGGATTCTTCCAGCAGTTCGATCAGTTTCTTAACTTTACGGATATCCATGAATCATCAACTCCCAAGGGTCGGTCAGGGGCGCTTGGCCTGTTCTTCAAGCTGTTCCAGGGCGGCCTCCAGGGCCAGTCGGTAACCGCTGGCGCCAAGGCCGCAGATCACTCCTACCGCTACGTCGGAGAAGTAAGAGTGATGGCGGAAAGTTTCGCGTTTGTGCACGTTGGACAAATGCACTTCGATGAATGGGATGCTCACCGCCAGCAACGCGTCACGTAATGCAACGCTTGTGTGTGTAAAAGCGGCGGGATTGATCAGAATAAAGTCCACACCTTCGCCACGCGCGGCATGGATGCGATCAATCAATTCGTACTCGGCGTTGCTTTGCAGGTAGAGCAGATGGTGGCCGGCAACACGGGCCCTTTTTTCCAGGTCAAGGTTGATCTGGTCGAGGGTCACTGCCCCGTAGACGCCCGGTTCACGGGTGCCGAGCAGGTTCAGGTTGGGTCCGTGAAGAACCAGTAAGGTCGCCATCGGCTGTTCCTTGTTATGGGTATGGGTGCGGCAGGACCCGGCGACTATGCCGCAAAGCCTTTGTGACTGTCCAGTTCTATGCAGTAGGCGGCACGATTAGCGAGGATTGCGCAAAGTATGTGACCAAGTGGCGTGGTCTGGTCATTGGCAACACGATCCATAAAACACTGGAGGGCAAATGTGGGAGGGGGCTTGCCCCCGATAGCGGTGGATCAGCTCCAGATACTGAGCCTGACACACTGCTATCGGGGGCAAGCCCCCTCCCACATTTTGATCTCCACAGTGTGATAGATCGTGCTAAACGCGGAATGCCTGCACAGCTGTGTTGAGCTGCCCACCCAGCACCAGCAGGTGTTCACCCTGGCTACGCCCCTGGCCGATACGCAGCAGGTTGTCCTCACCCAACTGGTGAATCCGCTCACTGTTATCGCGAATCTCACTCACGGCCCCACTCTGCTGCGCGGTCACATCGGCGATGCGCACCGCAGTCTCGGAAATCGTCTGGATCGCCCCGACGATTTCATCCAGCGCGCCATCCGCCGCCTGGGCTTGCTGGGCGGTGGCTTCGGCGTGTTCGACCTGGGCACGCATGCCTTGCACCGATTGATGGGCGGCGGTTTGCAGGCCGGCGATCAGGCCCTGGATTTCGGCGGTGGCGCCGGCGGTGCGTTGGGCCAGCGAGCGGACCTCGTCGGCCACCACGGCGAAACCACGCCCGGCTTCACCGGCACGGGCGGCTTCGATGGCGGCGTTGAGGGCCAGTAGGTTGGTCTGGTCGGCAATCGAGCGAATCACCGTAAGCACACCGCCGATGGTGGCGGATTCTTCTGCGAGTTTCTCGATCATCTGCGCATTTTGCTGCACTTCACCCACCAGGGCATGCAGCCCGGTCAGGCTCAGGCCGATCACCCGCTGGCCTTGCTCCACCGCCTGGCCGGCGCTGCGACTGGCGCCGGCGGCCTGGCTGGCATCACCGGCTACCTGCTGGATGGTGGCTTCCAGTTCGCCCAGGGAATCACGGATCTGCGCGGTGTCGCCGGCCTGTCGCTCGGCGCCGTCGTGCAAGCCGCCGCTCAGTTCAGCCAGGGCGCGGCTGCTGCCGGCGACTTCTTCGGCGTTGCCACGAATGGTGCCCACCAGGTCCACCAGGTAGGCGCGCAAACGGTTGAGGGAGGCTTGGATAGCGTGCAGTTCGCGGTTGGTCCTGCCCAAGGCAATGGGCTGGCTGAAGTCGCCTTCGGCCCAGGTGGACAAGGCCGGTGCCAGGTTGGTCAGTACCCGAGCCAGGCGGCGTTGCAGGGTGTCGATCAGCAGGGCGATCAGCAGGATCAGGCCAATCATCACGCCTTGGATGACGCGTACTTCGCCCTGGATCCTGGCGTGTTGCGCGCGCACCACCGGCTCCAGGCCGGCGATGGCTTGCTGAACGCTGGCGATTTTCAGCTGGGTGCCGGCGGCGAGGTCGGCGCGTTGCTGGATCTGCTCTCGGGTGCGCTTGAGTTCGGCGGGGTAACGGGTCAGTAGGCTATTGAGTTCGCGCTTGAGATCGACGCCAGTATCTTGTGCTTCGGTTTTTTCGGTGTTTTCCAGGCCCATCAGTGCAGAGAAATCGTCGGTGTTGGATTCGGCGCTGGCCTTTACCCCAAGCAACGGCAATTGCCCCAGCAGCTCAGCCTGGGTACGCATATTGGCGATCTCTCGCTCCACCTCATCGGCCAACTCGGCGCGGCCACTGCTCACCAGCTTGTCCCGCGCCAGGGACAGCTTGCCCAGATGCTGCGAGGCGGCGAGCAGCGCTGGCAGGTAGCGGGCCGCATCGGCGCTATTGACGCCGCTGGCGTATTGGCTCAGTTGCTCCAGGTTTGCCCCCAGTTCGCGTTCGGCCTGCAACAGCAGCGCTTGCGGGTCGCCGGCCAGTTTGCCGGCGGCCAGAAGGTCAGTCTTGCTGAAGGTTTCCAGGTCCGCCAGGCTGGGGCGCAGGGGTTGCGCCAGCTCGGCCGGCAGCTCGGCGAGTTGCTGCAACAGGCTTTCCAGGCTCTGGCTGGCAGCGCTCAGGCGCAGGGCATCGCCGCTGGCCAGGTAGTCGTCGATATTACGCGCTGCCTGGTTTTGAAACACCTGGGACAGGCCCAGGTAGCGCTCCATCAATAAATACGGACGCTCCAGCGCCCGTTGCGACCACCAAAGCGTCGCGCCGAGGGCCAGGCAAACGGCCACCAGCAGAAGGGTATTGAGATTGGTCAGCAGCTTGAGGCGCATGCAGGGTTTCAACCGACGGCAAAAGATAAGTGCCTGAAGTTATTGCGCCTGCGTTACAGAGTTATGACCGATTCGGTGGATTCTGGTGAAAAGATGGCACTTTGCTTTGATGTGCGAGCCGCTTGTACACGGTTGCGCCCGGCGCCCTTGGCGCGGTACAGCGCTTCATCGGCCTGAGCGGCCATCATCAGGCTGTCGGAGTCGTCGCACAGCTCCACCAGGCCGGCGCTGAAGGTGCACCACAAATCCTGGGGTTGGGCGGGGTAGTGGATTTCTGCAAAGCGCCCGCGGATGTCGTCCAACACCTTGCAGGCCGATTCCAGGTCGGTGTCGGGCATGACGAT
This sequence comes from Pseudomonas synxantha, assembly GCF_900105675.1. Taxonomy (NCBI): domain Bacteria; kingdom Pseudomonadati; phylum Pseudomonadota; class Gammaproteobacteria; order Pseudomonadales; family Pseudomonadaceae; genus Pseudomonas; species Pseudomonas synxantha. The sequence continues at coordinate 41,311 of NZ_LT629786.1, forward strand.
GGCGAATTCTTCACCGCCATAACGGCCTATATAGTCAGTCTTGCGCAGACGCTGCTTGAGAAACAGCGCCAGGCTCTTGATCACGCGATCGCCCATGGGGTGACCGTGGCTGTCATTGACCCGCTTGAAGTGGTCGATATCCAGCATGGCAAAGCTCAGCGGCTTGTTTTCGCGGCGGGCGCGGAAGCTACAGTCTTCGAGCAATTGCAGGATATGCGTATGGTTGTATAGCCCGGTCAGGCTGTCGCGCACCATCCGTGCTTTCAAGTTGCGCGCCCGCGCTGCGCGGTTGCGCACGGTGGTGATCAGGTGGCGCGGCTTGATCGGCTTGGTGAGGAAGTCGTCGCCGCCTTCACTCATCGCGTCCAGTTGTTTATCCAGGTCGTCTTCGGCCGACAGGTAGATGATCGGCACGCTGACATAGCGGTCGTTATGGCGGATCACCTTGGTCAGTTCGGTGCCAGTACAGGCAGGCATATACATGTCGAGGATGATCAGGTCGGGCTGGAAATCCGCCAGCTCGGCCATGGCCTGGATCGGTTCGATCAAGGTGCGGGTGACAATGCCGGCGCTGTTGAGCAAGCGTTCTGTATGCAGCGCCTGGGCCCACGAGTCATCAATGATCAGCACCTTGTACGGCTCGTACTGGGCAATGCACGTGAGCACTTCGATCTTTTCCAGCAGGCTGGAGGCTTCCAGGGTGCCGGTGAGGAACTCCTCGCCGCCAGCGCGCACGGCGGCCAGGCGTGTCGGGGTGTCGGTTTCGTGCAGGCTGAAAAACAGCAGCGGCAGCTTTTGTTCCAAGCCCTCCTGGGCTTCGGCCGCGAGCTTGAGGCCCAGGCCAGTGCCGCAGAAGTCCACATCCATGACAATCGCCGACGGCAGGCGCTCGGCCATGGACGCGCGAAAGGCCGCGACACTGTCCAGGGACTGGGCGCTCATGCCAAAGAATTCCAGCTGCTTGGCCAGGCGCTCGGCGCGATCATGGTCAGCGAGCATCACGTAGATGGGCTTGCGCATCGGCGGCAGGAAGGTTTGCTCAAGTTGATCGCCCTGGCGCAGGCCGGTGCGCGACAAACGTTGCATCAAGCGGTTGAGCTCGGTAATCAACTGGCTGCTCAGGCGGCCGCGGTTTTCGTCCACGGCCTGCAGGGATTCACCGATATGCCGGGCCAGTTGGCTGTGTTCCGGCTGTTCGAAACGCTCGGCAAAGCGCAGCAGGCGCAGGTTGGCTTCGCTGAGCTCGGAGAAATCGGCGTTGGACCATTCGCTGCGCTGCAGGCGCTGCCAGATCTCAAGAATTTGACGTGCCTGATGAATTACCCGCTGGGCAAAATGCTGCTTGAGACGCTCGCGGCTGGGGTCTTCTGGCTCGGTCATATCCTGACTACTGTGAGGGTGCATGCTGAGGTCGACTGATGGCTCTATGCTAGCACCTCTTGTCTGTTGCAATGAGTGTCATACGTCAATTAAGTCCGCATGTGTGACATTCAGTTATCGACCCGCTGGTCGCGCAGCGTAAAAGACGTGCATCCTTTATAGTCCAATTGCCGTTGCGCGCCACTTTCGCGGAAAAGCCCCGCACCGATGGGCACGATGGGGTAGGGTTGTGGTCGGAGTGTCTGAACGCACCCGGACAATTGACGTGCATGAACTCAAGTGATTGAAAGGATATCGCCATGCTGGACTGGAAAAACCGTGCAGGCAGTGCCAAAGGCCCCGCCCCTGAGCCCAAGTCGGCCAACCGCAGCTATTTTCGCAACCTGCTGATGAGCCGAGCCTTGCTCAGCGTGATCTGCTTGTACCTGCTGGTCACCGGTGGCCTGGGTTGGTACTGGAGCCAGGAGCCGGCGCTGTTCCCGGTCCAGCAAAACGCCCAGCTTGCCGCCGAGAAGGAAGGCAAGCAGATGGTGGTGGGCTACACCACCGTCGAGACCCTCAAGACCGTGGTCGGCACTCTGCTGAACAAGCCTGGCGGCTACATTTCCAATGATCGTTTCCCACCTGGCCTGTGGATGGACAACATGCCGAGCTGGGAATATGGCGTGCTGGTGCAGGTCCGTGACCTGACCCGTGCCCTGCGTAAAGATTTTGCCCGCTCACAGTCGCAGTCGGCTGAAGACGCCGATCTGGCCAAGGCCGAGCCGCGCTTCAACTTCGATAACAAGAGCTGGGTGCTGCCATCCAGTGAGTCGGAATACCAGGAAGGCATCAACTCCCTGAGCCGCTACGAAGCGCGCCTGTCTGACCCGAACCAGCGCGGCGCGCTGTTTTATGCGCGTGCCGACAACCTGAACAACTGGTTGGGCGATGTCGCCACCCGTTTGGGCTCGTTGTCCCAGCGCCTGTCGGCCAGCGTGGGTCGAGTCAAGCTGAACACCGCGCTGAAAACCGAGGCGCTGGCGCCGGGCGAAGTGCCCCAGGTCGATGAGGAAGTGGTGGAAACCCCATGGATGCAGATCGACAACGTATTCTACGAAGCCCGTGGCCAGGCGTGGGCCCTGTCCCATCTGCTGCGCGCCATCGAAGTCGACTTTGCTGACGTGCTGGCCAAGAAAAATGCCACCGTCAGCGTGCGCCAGATCATTCGTGAGCTGGAGGCCTCGCAGGAACCGGTTTGGAGCCCTATGATTCTCAATGGCAGTGGCTTCGGTGTACTGGCGAACCATTCGCTGGTGATGGCCAACTACATTTCCCGGGCAAACGCTGCAGTGATCGATTTGCGTCAGCTCCTCAACCAGGGTTGATGATGGACGCTTCCTCCAGGGAAGCCGCACACCGTGCGGCTTCCGACGCTGAACTGATCTGCTGGGTCGACGAGCAGGACAATCTGCTTGGCCAGCGCGTCAGGTCTGACCTTCGTAAGCTCGGCCTGATCGGCCGTTGCACCTTTATTTTTCTGTTCAATTCCAAGGGCGAGCTGTGCGTGCATCGGCGCACCTTGAGCAAGGCGTTGTATCCTGGGTTCTGGGATACGGCGGCGGGCGGCATGGTGGCGGCCGGTGAGTCTTACGCGTTGTCGGCAGCCCGCGAGCTGGAAGAAGAGCTGGGTGTCAGCGGTGTGCCATTGATCGAGCATGACCATTTCTACTTCGAAGATGGTGACAGCCGGCTGTGGTGCAAATCTTACTCCGCGGTGTGGGATGGGCCCCTGCGGCTGCAGCCCGAAGAGGTGATGGAAGCACGGTTTTTAACCATCGAAACCATCCAGCAGGAGGCCGCACAAAAGCCCTACTGCCCGGACGCCCAAGAAGGTCTGCGGCGCTATCTGGCCTCGCGTCGCTAAAGTTGCATAAATTGGCGCCATTTGGCTCTTAGCAACCGGGCTTTTTGTCGTTACACTGCGCGCCTTTTCACCCGAACCATTTTGCGGTTCGGTAGCGCTGCCCCTGCCAGAGTGGGGCTTCGCGGTCGGTCTTGCCCCTGGGCGCAGGCCGATCAGTCTTCATCCTCCGAAGAGGATTGCCGGTGGCCAAAAAAGCCGCATCCTTCGCCGCCCTGGGTGGCCTGGTATTTTCCACCGACGCAGGTCGACACTGCCCGGACTGTCGTCAGCCCGTGGACGCCTGCATCTGCAAACAGACCCTGATCCCCGAAGGCGACGGTATTGCCCGTGTGCGCCGCGAGAGCAAAGGCCGTGGCGGCAAGACGGTGACCACCATCACCGGCGTGCCCCTGGCTGAAGATGCGCTCAAGGAGCTGGCCACGACGCTGAAAAAGCGCTGTGGCACCGGTGGCGCGTTGAAAGACGGGGTCATCGAGATCCAGGGCGACCACGTCGAACTGCTGTTGGCCGAGTTGATCAAGCTCGGGTACAAGGCCAAGAAGTCCGGCGGCTGAAAGCCTCTTCCCAACCTGTATCTAAACTCTGTCCGGGGAGTGGGGTCTACCCTGCTCACAGGCAAATCGTCATTTTCATTCTTTAGACTGCGCCAGCCTCCGTGAGAGGTGGCGCCTTCGCCTTCATTTATAGGGGACTTCGATGTCCGTACGACGCACACGCAAAGACGATGGCAGCCAATGGACAGTTGCGGACAGCCGCAGTGTTTACGGGATTCGCCATTGGGGGGCCGGGTATTTCGCGATCAATGAAGCCGGTCGCGTAGAAGTCCGTCCGAACGGCCCGAACAGCACGCCCGTCGATCTCTACGAGCAAGTCGATGAGCTGCGCAAGAGCGGCCTGTCATTGCCGCTGCTGGTGCGCTTCCCTGATATCCTGCAAGACCGCGTGCGCCAGTTGACCGGCGCCTTCGATGCCAACATCGAGCGCTTGGAATACCAGAGCAAGTACACCGCGCTGTACCCGATCAAGGTGAACCAGCAGGAAGCGGTGATCGAGAACATCATCGCGACCCAGAACGTCTCCATCGGCCTGGAAGCCGGCTCCAAGCCTGAGCTGCTGGCGGTGCTGGCCCTGGCGCCGAAGGGCGGCACCATCGTCTGCAACGGTTATAAAGACCGTGAATTCATCCGCCTGGCGCTGATGGGCCAGAAGCTCGGCCACAATGTATTCATCGTGATCGAGAAGGAATCCGAAGTTGAGCTGGTGATCGAAGAGGCGGCGAGCCTCAAGGTCAAGCCCCAGGTCGGCTTGCGTGTGCGCCTGTCGTCCCTGGCATCGAGCAAGTGGGCGGACACCGGTGGCGAGAAATCCAAGTTCGGCCTGTCGGCGGCGCAGTTGCTGTCGGTGGTCGAGCGTTTCCGCGCTGCCGGCCTGGACCAGGGCATCCGCCTGCTGCACTTCCACATGGGCTCGCAGATCGCCAACCTGGCCGACTACCAGCACGGGTTCAAGGAAGCCATCCGTTACTACGGCGAACTGCGCAACCTCGGCCTGCCGGTGGACCATATCGACGTCGGCGGCGGCCTGGGCGTCGACTACGACGGTACCCACTCGCGTAACGCCAGCTCTATCAACTACGACATGGACGACTACGCCGGCGTGGTGGTGGGCATGCTCAAGGAATTCTGCGATGCGCAGAGCCTGCCTCACCCGAACATCTTCTCCGAAAGCGGCCGTTCCCTGACCGCCCACCACGCCATGCTGGTGGTGCAGGTGACGGACGTCGAGAAGCACAACGACGAAATCCCGCTCATCGAAAACAAGGAAAGCCTGCCGGAAACCGTGCAGTGGCTGGTGGACCTGCTGGGCCCGACCGACATCGAGATGGTCACCGAAACCTACTGGCGCGCCACTCACTACATGAGCGATGTAGCCACCCAGTACGCCGACGGCAAGCTGACCCTGGCGGAAAAAGCCCTGGCCGAACAGTGCTACTTCGCCGTGTGCCGCCGCCTGCACAACTCACTCAAAGCCCGCCAGCGCTCGCACCGCCAGGTGCTGGACGAACTCAACGACAAGCTGGCTGATAAGTACATCTGCAACTTCTCGGTGTTCCAGAGCCTGCCGGACACCTGGGCCATCGGCCAGGTTCTGCCGATCCTGCCGCTGCATCGCCTCGACGAAGAGCCGCTGCGCCGTGCGGTATTGCAGGACTTGACCTGCGACTCCGACGGCAAGATCAAGCAATACGTCGATGAGCAGAGCATCGAGACCAGCTTGCCGGTGCACGCCTTGAACGAAGGCGAGGACTACCTGCTGGGCATCTTCCTGGTGGGCGCTTACCAGGAAATCCTCGGTGACATGCACAACCTGTTCGGTGACACCGACTCGGTGAACATCTACCAGCGTGAAGACGGCTCGGTGTACAGCGCCGGGATCGAGACCCATGACACCATCGAAGACATGCTGCGCTATGTGCATTTGTCGCCGGAAGAGTTGATGACCCATTACCGTGACAAGTGCGCGAGTGCGAAGATCTCGGCGTCTGAGCGTACCCAGTTCCTGGATGCGTTGCGCCTGGGCTTGACCCGTTCTTCCTACCTGTCCTCGTAATATATGTGGGAGGGGGCTTGCTCCCGATAGCGGTGGATCAGTCAATGAATCTGTTGACTGACACTCAGCTATCGGGAGCAAGCCCCCTCCCACATTTGGATCTGCATTTCTTCAGTTTGCTCCCAGCCACAGCCCTTGCCGATTCAAGCGCCAGGCTATCGCCCAGAGTGTCAGGCTGCGCACCGCCATGAACAACAGGAAGGTTACCCACAGCCCGTGGTTACCCAGCCCCTGCAACGCCCAGGCAACCGGCAGCACCAACACCACCGTCAGCAACATCCCATTGCGCATTTCCCGCGCCCGCGTTGCGCCGATAAACAGGCCATCGAGCAAGTAACTCCACACCGCAATCAACGGCAGTACCGCGAGGTAAGGCAGGTAGATGTCGGCCGTTTCGCGCACGCTGGGAATGTCTGTTTGCATAGCGATAAACAGATGGCCGCCGAAGGTGAACAGCAGGGCGAAGCCGACGCTGGCGATCAGTGACCAGCCGCAGGCAACCACCAGCGAGCGGCGCAATGCCTGTCGGTCATGGGCGCCGATGGCGTGGCCGCACAGGGCTTCGACGGCGTGAGCCAGGCCATCCAGCGCATGGGCCGTCAACAACAGGCCATTGACCAGCAAGGCATTGGCGGCGACCGTGGCATCCCCCAGCCGTGCGCCTTGCACCGTAATCATGAAGAACACCGACTGCAGGGCCAGGCTGCGGATAAAAATGTCGCGGTTGACCGCCAGCAACGGCCGCCAGCTCTGCCACAGTTTCAACGCCGCCCAGGCGATATGACCGGGATAGGCGCGCAGGGCTTTTTGCGTGAGAGCCAGGCCGAGCAGGGCGCCGGTCCACTCAGCGATCACCGAGGCGCGCGCGGAGCCGACCACGCCCCAGTCCAGGCCAAGTACGAACCATAGATTCAGAACAATGTTGACCAGATTGGTGGTCAGCAAAATGGCCAGTGGCGCCCGAGCGTTTTGCGTGCCGAGGAACCAGCCGACCAGTGCGTAGCTGGCGAGGGCTGCCGGCAGGCCGAACAGGCGGGTGTGGAAGAATTCGCGGGTCAGTTGGTTCAGTTCAGGGGAGGGCTGCATCCATTCCAAAGCCAGATGGCTCAGGGGAATACCGACCGTACCCAGCAACGTCGCCAACCCCAGCGCCAGCAGCAAGCCTTGCAACAGGATTTGCCGCAGCGCCGCCCCATCGTTGCGCCCGGCGGCCTGGGCGGCGAACCCGGTGGAACCCATGCGCAGGAAACCCATGGCCCAGGCCAGGAAGGTATATAGGCTGGCGCCGACGGCCACGGCGCCCAGTTGATGGGCGTGGGGCAGGTGGCCGATGACCATGCTGTCGACCAGGGCCACCAGCGGCACGGAGATATTCGACAGGATCATCGGCGCGGCCAGAGCCCATACGCGGCGATGGGTGGGGCGGTGGCGCCAGTCGGCGAGCAGGGCGGTCATGAAGGCTCCTTGGTGGAGCGGGCATTGTACCCGTCCACCAGTCGCGCCGCAGATCCATGTGGGAGGGGGCTTGCCCCCGATAGCGGTGTGTCAGTCACTGATATTCTGACTGAATAGACTGCTATCGGGAGCAAGCCCCCTCCCACATTTTGATCTCCAGTGGCTGTGGGATTTGGTTTAGTCTGGAAGGCACTCAGAACCAACCCTCCCTCCGTCGGTCAATGTGATCAGCGCCACAGCGGCCCGGCCGGCGCTGATATATAGTTCACCCCTCGGTTCCCTCTGACTATGAGTGCCCCATGCTTAACAAAGGACTGTTCCTCGCTTGCGCGCTGGCCCTGCTGAGCGCCTGTGATTCTTCCGATAAACCCGCTGCACCGACGGCTCCCCCCGCGCCAAGCGTAGCGCCTGCACCTGCCAAGGCGGCGGTGGACGTAGCGGCGTTGAAGCAGCGCTATGCCGGGCGTGAGCTGAGTGTGGTGGACGTGTCCGAAGTGCAATTGGATGGGGCCAGTACTTTATCGGTGAGCTTTTCCATTCCCCTGGACCCGGAGCAGAAATTCGCCGATAAATTGCACTTGGTGGACAGCAAGTCCGGCAAGGTCGATGGCGCCTGGGAGCTCTCGGATAACCTCATGGAACTGCGCCTGCGTCACCTGGAGCCGCAGCGCAAGCTGGTGCTGACGGTGGACGCCGGGTTGAAGGCGGTTAACGACAACCAGCTGGCCGCCGAATACACCGCCCGCCTGGAAACCCGCGACCTGCAAGCCACCGTCGGCTTCGCCAGCCGGGGTACGCTGCTGCCGACGCGCCTGGCCGAGGGCCTGCCGGTGATCGCGCTGAATGTCGACAAGATCGACGTCGAATTCTTCCGTATCAAGCCTGAATCCCTGCCGTCGTTCCTGGCGCAATGGGGGCGCAATACCAGCCTGCAAAGCTATGAGTCCCGGGAACTGCTGCCGATGGCCGACCTGGTCTACGGCGGGCGCTTCGACTTGAACCCGGCGCGCAATACCCGCGAAACCTTATTGCTGCCGATTGCCGGCCTCAAGCAGTTGCAGCAGCCGGGCGTGTACCTGGCGGTGATGCGTGCTTCGGGCACCTACAACTATTCGCAACCGGCCACGCTGTTTACCTTGAGTGATATTGGCCTGTCGGTGCACCGCTATGCCAATCGCCTGGATGTGTTTACCCAGGCGTTGGAAGGCGGCAAGGCGCTGAACGGCGTCGAGCTGGAAATCCTCGATGCCGAAGGCCGCATACTCGGTCAGGGCAAGACGCAAGACGGTGGCCACGCCGAGCTGGCGCTGCCGAAAAAAGCCCAGGTGCTGCTGGCAAAACTTGGTGAACAGACCAGCCTGTTGCGCCTGGATAGCGCCGCGCTGGACCTTGCCGAGTTCGATATCGGTGGGCAACCGTCCCACCCGTTGCAGTTCTTTGTGTTCGGCCCGCGTGACCTGTATCGCCCCGGCGAAACCGTGCTGCTCAATGCGTTGTTGCGCGACAAGGATGGCAACGCGGTCAAGCCGCAGCCGGTGAGTGTCGAAGTCCGCCGTCCGGATGAACAGGTGAGCCGCAAATTCGTATGGGAGGCCGATGCCTCCGGCCTCTATCAATACCCGCTGCAACTGGCCGCTGAAGCACCGACCGGGCGCTGGCAGCTGGTGTTCGACCTGGGCGATGGCAAGCCGCAGCTGTATGAATTCCTCGTCGAAGACTTCCTGCCCGAACGCCTGGCACTGGAACTCAAGGGCAGTGACACGGCGCTGAGCCCGGCTGATAACGCGGTTATCCAGGTCAACGGTCGCTATCTGTATGGCGCGCCGGCATCCGGCAATCGGGTCAGCGGCCAGGTCTATGTGCGCCCGCTGCGTGAAGCGGTAAAGGCCTTGCCTGGCTATCAGTTCGGCTCCGTCACCGAAGAGGAACTGAGCCAGGATTTCGAGTTGGACGAAAGCGTACTCGACGCCAACGGCGAGGAGGCGCTGACCCTGGAAAGCAAATGGGCCGAAGCCAAGTCGCCGCTGCAATTGATTGTGCAAGCCAGCCTGCAAGAGTCGGGCGGGCGGCCGATCACTCGGCGCCTGGTGCAGCCAATCTGGCCGGCCGAGCAATTGCCGGGCCTGCGCGGGCTGTTTGATGGCAAGGAAACCAATGGCGATGGCCCGGTGGAATTCGAAGTGCTGGTGGCCAACCAGGACGGGCAGAAACTCGCCGCGCAAGGCCTCAAGGTGCGCCTGGTGCGCGAGCGCCGTGACTACTACTGGAACTACTCCGACAACGACGGCTGGAGCTACCACTACAACGAGAAATTCCTCAACCTCGACGAGCAGACCCTGGACATCAAGGCCGGTGATACCGCCAAAGTCAGCTTCCAGGTGGAGTGGGGTCCTTACCGTGTAGAGGTTGAAGACCCGCAGACCGGCCTGGTGAGCAGCGTGCGTTTCTGGGCCGGCTACCAGGCCCAGGACAACACCGAGGGCGGCGCCGTGCGCCCCGACCAGGTCAAGCTGGCACTGGATAAACCCGCTTATGGCGACGGCGATACCGCCAACGTCACTGTCACCCCGCCGGCCGCCGGTAAGGGCTACCTGCTGGTGGAATCTGCCGAAGGCCCGCTGTGGTGGCAGGAAATCGACGTGCCGGCCGAAGGCAAGAGCTTTGCGGTCAAGCTCGACCCGAAATGGTCGCGCCATGATCTGTATGTGAGCGCCCTGGTGATCCGTCCCGGCGAGCGCAAAGCCAATATCACCCCCAAGCGCGCCGTGGGCCTGTTGCACCTGCCGCTGGACCGCACCCAGCGCAAGCTCGGCCTGACCCTCACTGCGCCGGAAAAAATGCGCCCCAAACAACCGCTGACGGTGAAGATCGCCGCCAGGAATGCCGATGGCAGCGTACCGAAACAGGTGCATGTGCTGCTGGCGGCGGTGGACGTGGGCATTCTCAATATCACCGAATACCCCACGCCCGATCCTTACTCCAGCCTGTTCGGCCGCAAAGCCTATGGTGTCGACCAGTTCGACATCTATGGCCAACTGATCGAAGCCGGCCAGGGGCGCCTGGCCAGCCTGGCATTTGGTGGTGACGCGGCATTGGCCAAGGGCGGCAAGCGCCCGGACACCAGCGTGACCATCGTCGCCCAGCAAAGCGCGCCGGTGACACTGAACGAAAAAGGCGAGGGCGAAGTCAGCGTCAACATCCCCGACTTCAACGGTGAACTGCGCCTGATGGCCCAGGCCTGGAGCGATGATCGCTACGGCATGGCCGAAGGCAAGACGGTGATCGCCGCACCGCTGATCGCCGAATTGTCGGCGCCGCGCTTCCTCGCGGGAGGCGACCAGACCACCCTGGCCCTGGATCTCTCCAACCTGTCGGGCAAGGCGCAGAAGCTCGATGTGCAATTGACCACCGAAGGGCAGTTGGAGCTGGTCAACGGCGGCGCGCAAGCGGTTGCACTCAAGCAAGGCCAGCGCACCACCCTGCGCATCCCGGTGAAAGCCTGGGGCGGTCTGGGCCAGGGCAAGATCAAGGTCAGCGTGAACGGCCTGGACCTGCCGGGGGAAAACCTGCCGCCGTTCAGTCGCGAATGGACCTTGGGTGTACGCCCGGCGTATCCGGCGTTGCTCAAGCACTACCGCGCAGTGCTCAAGGATCAGCCATGGAGCCTGCCCGCCGGTACGCTGGACCAGTTCGATGCCTCCGGACGTGAAGCGCTGTTGAGCCTGTCGAGCCGGCCACCATTGAACCTGGGCGCACAGATCAGCGCACTCAAGGCCTACCCTTATGGTTGCCTGGAACAAACCGCCAGCGGCCTGTACCCATCGTTGTATGCCGATGACGCACTGCTCAAGCGCCTGAGCATCAAGGGCGAGCCGGATGCCGAGCGTAAGCGCAAGATCGAGTTGGGCATCGAGCGCCTGTTGGGCATGCAACGCTACAACGGCAGCTTCGGTTTGTGGGGCGCCGACGGCGAGGAAGAATATTGGCTGACCGCGTATGTCACCGACTTCCTGCTGCGCGCCCGCGACCAGGGTTTTGCCGTACCGCCTGAAGCCTTGAAGAAGGCCAGCGAGCGCCTGTTGCGGTATGTGCAGGAGCGCAACCTGATTGAAGTCGACTACAGCGACAACGCCGAGCACACGCGGTTTGCCGTGCAGGCTTACGCCGGCATGGTGCTGGCGCGCAGTCAGCAGGCGCCGTTGGGAGCGTTGCGCAGCCTGTTCGAGCGGCGCAGCGATGCGCGCTCCGGGTTGCCGCTGGTGCAGTTGGCCATCGCCCTGCAGAAAATGGGCGATCAACCGCGTGCGGATCAGGCGTTGTTGGCCGGGTTGGCGGCACAGCGCAGTAGCAAAGAATGGCTGGCCGACTATGGCAGCCCATTGCGTGACCAGGCGATGATCCTGGCATTGCTTGAAGAGAATGACTTGGCCAAGGGCCAACGTGAAGAGCGTTTGTTCGCCCTGTCGGACCAGTTGGCCGCCAGCCCGTACCTATCGACTCAGGAGCGTAACTCCCTGTTCCTCGCCGGGCGCCTTGGGTTTGCCAAACCGGAAGCCAACTGGCAGGTGTTGCTCACCGGCAGCGGCGGGGCGCATGAGTTGAATAACCAGCAATCGACCCTGGCGTTGGAGGGCAAGCTGCTGTCCGGCGACCTGGCCTTGAGTAATCAGGGTGAAGCGCCGGTGTATCAGCAATTGACGATCTCGGGTTATCCACAAGTGCCGCCGGCTGCCGGTGGCGAAAACCTGAGCATCCGCCGCGAATACCTGGGCATGGACGGCCAGCCGCTCAACCTGCGTAGCCTCGCCAGCGGCGACCTGGTGCTGGTGCACCTGGCCGTCAGCGCCAAGCAGCGCGTGCCGGATGCTCTGGTGGTAGACCTGCTCCCCGCCGGCCTGGAACTGGAAAACCAGAACCTGGCCCAAAGCGCGGCCAGCCTGGAAAACGCCAGTAGCCAAGTGAAGCAGTGGCGCGAGTCGATGCAGAACGCATCGCTCAAGCATCAGGAGTTCAGGGATGATCGTTATGTGGCGGCGATGAGTCTGGACGGTTATGGCACCACCCATTTGCTGTATCTGGCGCGGGCGGTGACGCCGGGAACCTATCGCGTGCCGCCGCCGCAGGTGGAGTCGATGTATCGACCGAACTGGCAGGCGGTGGGCGAGACGCCGGTGGATATGGTGATCAAGGGCCGCTGATTGCTCAAGTTGAAATGGGGACTACTGTGGGAGGGGGCTTGCTCCCGATGGCGGTGGGTCAGTCAAAATGTCATTGGCTGACACTCAGCTATCGGGAGCAAGCTCCCTCCTACAAGGGGTTGGGGCTGTCAGTTAAATCAGTGCACAACCCAACTGAGCAACCACAGGCCCAGCAGCAGCCAGATGATGCCCATGATGATCGAGGCTCGCATAAAGGCGCGTACCGCCGAGTACAGCAACAGCAGGCCGACGATCAGGGTGATGATGCTGATGATCGAGGTGTCCATGCCCAAGGTGCGCGACAGGCCATCGATAAAGTTGCCGCCGGCGTGGGTCAAGGCCCCGAACAACCCACTGAGTCCGTCGACGATGAACCGGATGACGGAGCCGAGCGCCTGGCCCAACCATTCGAAAAAGCTTTCTACCTGCATGTGCGTGTCCTGAATAAGAAGGTGGGCGTGACTGTGCCTTTGGTCGTTATTGCCACAGGCTAGTTCCCTACAAGCATAGAGGTTTGCCCGCTTGAATTTGCGTTTTGTTGCCCGCTGGACCCTGGCGAGCCTGCTGTTGGTGATTGCCTTGCTGTGGCTGGCTGATCGGATCTGGCCATTGCCCTTGCCCCAGGACGACCTGGCCCGGGTGGTGCTGGCCGAGGATGGCACACCACTGTGGCGGTTTGCCGATGCCAATGGGGTGTGGCGCTATCCGGTGCATACCAGCGAAGTGTCGCCGTATTATCTCGATGCATTGCTCACTTACGAAGACCGCTGGTTCTACCAGCACCCTGGGGTCAACCCGTTGGCGCTGGTGCGGGCGACGTGGCAAAACCTCACAGGTGCACGGGTGGTCTCCGGCGGCAGCACCTTGTCGATGCAAGTCGCGCGCTTGCTTGACCCGCACTCGCGCACCCTGCATGGCAAGCTGCGCCAGCTGTGGCGCACTGCGCAATTGGAATGGCACCTGTCCAAGGACGAAATCCTCAACCTGTACCTGAACCGTGCGCCCTTCGGCGGTACCTTGCAGGGCGTGGCGGCGGCGAGTTGGGCGTACCTGGGCAAGTCGCCGTCCCAACTGACCCACGCCGAAGCCGCGTTGCTCGCAGTATTGCCCCAGGCGCCGAGTCGCTTACGCCCGGATCGGCATCCGCAGCGCGCCCAGGAGGCCCGCGACAAGGTGCTGCGCCGCCTCGCCGAGTTCAAGGTATGGCCGCAATCGGCGGTCGATGAAGCCCTGGAAGAACCGCTGCTGCTCGCCCCGCGCCTGGAACCGAGCCTGGCGCCATTACTTGCGCGCCGCCTCAACCGTCCGGACAGCCCGCCGCTGATCCGCACCACCCTGGATGCCACCTTGCAACGGCGTCTCGAAGACCTGCTGCTGGGCTGGCGCGCACGGCTGCCGGAACACACCTCGGCAGCGATCCTCGTGGTCGAGGAAGAAAGCATGGCGGTGCGCGCCTACCTGGGCTCGGTGGATATCAACGACACCAGGCGCTTTGGCCATGTGGACATGATCAGCGCGCTGCGTTCGCCCGGCTCCACGTTGAAACCCTTCCTGTATGGCATGGCCCTGGACGATGGCCTGATTCACTCCGAGTCGCTGTTGCAGGACGTGCCCCGGCGTTATGGCGATTACCGGCCGGGCAACTTTTCCATGGGCTTTACCGGGGCCGTGCCGGCGAGCACGGCCCTGTCCGGCTCGTTGAACCTGCCGGCGGTGCAATTGCTGGAAGCCTACGGGCCCAAGCGCTTTGCCGCGCAGATGCGCATCGGCGGCATGCCGCTGGCATTGCCGGCGCTGGCCGAGCCGAACCTGGCGCTGATCCTCGGTGGCGCAGGCAGTCGCCTGGAAGACCTGGTGAGCGGCTACAGCGCCTTGGCCCGCGACGGCAAGAGCGCCACCCTGCGACTGCAACCAGACGACACGCTCAGGGAACGGCCCCTGCTGTCACCCGGGGCGGCCTGGATTGTGCGGCGCATCCTCAGCGGCCAGGCACGGCCTGATCGAGACCCGCGTGCCGAGCTGGTGCAACGCCCGGTGCTGGCGTGGAAAACCGGCACCAGCTATGGTTTTCGCGATGCCTGGGCGATTGGCGTAGGGCCGCGGTATTTGATCGGCGTGTGGATCGGTCGGCCGGATGGCACGCCAGTGCCGGGCCAGTTCGGCCTGGCCTCGGCAGCGCCGTTGATGTTGCAAGTCCATGACGTACTGACCAACCGTGACAGCCAGCGCGGCATCAGTGCGCCGGTCAAACCGGTGCCGGCGAATATCGGCGTGGCAGCGATCTGTTGGCCCCTGGGCCAGCCCATGGCCCGCAGCGACCCCAATTGCCGGCGTCAGCGCTTTGCCTGGACCCAGGACAACACCACGCCGCCGACCTTGCAGGCACTGGACCAACCCTTGAGTGTGGGCTTGATGGAAAGCATCTGGGTCAACGCCAAGGGTTTGAGGGTCGACGCCCATTGCCCAGGCGCACAGGCCAAGCATATTGCCCTGTGGCCGGCGCCGCTGGAACCCTGGCTGCCAAGGATCGAGCGCCGTGAAGCACGCATCCCGGCCCCTGACCCGGACTGCCCGCCACCGGCGCTGGCTGCGTCGTCGCCGTTGTCCATCGTCGGCGTACGCGAAGGCGACCAACTGCGCTTGCCTGTTGCCAGCCAACAAACCCTGCGTCTGAAAATCTCCGCCTTGGGTGGCAGTGGTCGGCGTTGGTGGTTCCTTAATGGCGCGCCGTTGGGTGATAGCGCCAATCAGGACAGTATCAATGCCAGTTTCGAGCGGTTGGGCCGCTATCAGCTAAGCGTTCTGGATGAGGCTGGGCAAACCGCCAGGCTTGAGTTCAGCGTTGTTGATTAGGGCCTCATCGGGGGCAAGCCCCCTCCCACATTTTGAAATGTATTCACAAATCAAAGTGTGGGAGGGGGCTTGCTCCCGATGGCGGCCTTGAGCACACCACCGCTATTCACTTGCCTTCAATCCCCATCCCCCTGAAGCTATACCCATTCAGGAGCCCCCGCATGAACCTTGAACACCTCACCGAACGCCTGCACCGCATCCGCGATACCAACGACTGGAAACAATTCCACAGCCCGAAAAACCTGGCCATGGCCGCCAGTGTGGAAATGGCCGAACTGGTGGAAATCTTCCAGTGGCTTACCGAAGACCAGTCCCGCCAGCTGCCCGCCGATAAACTTGCCCATGCCGGCCAGGAAGTCGGCGATATCGTGTTGTACCTGCTGTTGTTGTGCAGTGAGCTGGGCCTGGACATGAATGAAGTCGTGCGTGCCAAGCTGGCCGACAGCGAGCGGCGGTTTGCCAATGAGTGATCGTCATTTCGACCAGTTGGCCACGCGTTTCGCCGAAAAAATCTACGGCGGCGCCAAGGGCGCGATTCGCCTGGCGGTGCTCCAGGCCGACCTGGCCGAGGCCTTGCCGCAGCGCCCGTTGCGCGTGCTGGATATCGGCGCGGGCCTGGGGCATATGTCGCTGTGGCTGGCCGAGCGCGGCCATCAGGTAACCTTGGCCGAGCCCGCCGCGCCGATGCTTGAAGGCGCGCGCCAGCGCTTTGCCGACGCAGGCCAGACCGCGACGTTTATCCAGGCGCCGTGGCAAGACTTGCTCGGCCAACTCACAGAGCCTTACGATCTGGTGCTGTGTCATGCGGTGCTGGAATGGCTGGCCGAACCTCATGCCATTTTGCCGGTGCTGCACCAATTGACGCTGCCCGGCGGTTGGTTGTCCCTGGCGTTCTACAACCGTGATGCGTTGATCTACCGCAACCTGCTCAAAGGCCACTTCCGCAAAATGCGCAAGAACGACATGGCCGGTGAAAAGCAGAGCCTTACGCCGCAACAGCCCCTCGACCCACGGGAGTTGGCGGCGCAACTTGAAGGGATGTGGCAGGTCGAAAGCCAAAGTGGCGTGCGGGTGTTTCACGACTATATGCCGGTAGAATTCCAGGCCCGCGCCGATTTGCAGGACTTGTTGGAGATGGAACTCGCTCACCGTCGTCACCCAAGCTTTGCCGGACTTGGGCGTTATTTGCACTGGGTCTGCCGTCCGGTTTAAGCGGCCCAGCCTGCGGAGGTCGAAATGCGTCGTCTCTGTTTGATCCTGTTATCGCTCGGTCTGGGCGCGTGTTCCAGCCCCAACCCCTACGTCGCCACGTCGGCACCGATGCCGCCGGCCCCGGCTCAGGCGGCCACCACTTTTGATGCCAGCGCTTACCCGGCGCCCGTGCGCGACTATGGCGCCTACCGCAGCTGGGGCTGGCTCAACGGCCAATTGCCCGCGGGCACGGCCTGGGCCGATTCGGCGCAGATTGCCGAGGCGGTCAGCGGCGCGCTCGACCAGCGCGGCCTGCGCCCCTTGCATGACAAGCGTGCCCCCGACCTGTTGGTGAGCGCCGACGTACGCCTGGAGAAACGCCTGCGCCAGGTGCAGGACGACTATGGCTACGGTTACGGCGGTTATAACCGCTACGGCAACGGCTATGGCATGTACAACAGCGTGCCCGTGGTGCGCACCTATGAAGTGACGGTGGCGGTGGCGCGTATCAGCCTGTTCGACGCCCGCACCCGCCAGCCGGTATGGAGCACCAGCGCGGAAACCACCAGCCAGGGCAGCCTGAGCGAGCGCGCCGACAGCTTGCGCAAGGCGATGCAGAAAGCAATGGCTGCCTATCCGCCCAGTTAGCAGCTATTCTCATTTCAGGCTCACGTTGTTTTTGGAGAAGTGCCATGTTTCGTCGTATCGCTGCACTTACTGTCGTTGTGTTGCTGGGCGGTTGCCAGAGCAACCAGGTCAATCACGATTTCGACGCCAGCCGAGACTTCGGCGCCTACCGCAATTGGGCCTGGAAAGATCCGGCGTTGCAGTACCGCCCGGATGATCCGCGAATCAAGAGCGACCTTACCGAGCAACGCATCCGCCAAGCCGTGGGTGAACAGCTTGACCAGCGCGGCCTGCGCCCTGCGGCGGCTGGCACCAAGGCGGACCTGAATGTGCAGGCCTACCTGATCGTCGAAGACCGCCAGCAACAGGTCACCACCAATTATGGCGGTGCTTGGGGCGGCCCCTGGAATGGCTACTGGGGCGCGCCGATGTACAACGAAACGCGCAACATCACCTACAAAGTGGCAACCATCCAGATCGATCTGCTCGACGGCAAGGACGGCAAGTTGGTATGGCGCGGCAGTGACGAGCAAATGATGGCCAGCACGCCTAATCCAGAGGACCGCAGCAAGGCTATCCGCAGCACTGTGACCAAGATCCTCTCCAACTACCCACCGCACTGACCGGCGCCCCCTCCAACATGTTCCAACATTCACGGGGTCTCCGTCAGTCGCCAATATGGCGAGTTGCCAGCAACCTGCCAGAGCCTTGTCTACACTCCAGCACAACACCGGAGAGTTAGCGCAGGAGTGCTTTGATGTCTCCCCGATTCGGTTCCAGGCAGCGTGGGGCGATTGGCTTGATGACGGCAGGCACCTTGGCCTTGGCCCTGGTGTTTACGCTGCTGGCGGTCGACAGCGGGCGTTTGTACCTGGAAAAACGCAAGCTGCAGTCGGTCGCCGATACGTCGGCGCTGGAAGCGGCTGGCCTCGGTGGTCAGTGCGGCACCAACACCACGGCCAACGCTTATGCCACGCAAAACGCCTCGCGTAACGGTTTCGTGGTCGGCAATGGCCGCACCCTGGCTGTGACCTGCGGCACCCTGGCAACCAATGCCGCCAACACCCGCGTGTTTACCGCCGATGCTACCAAGAGCGACGCGATTCGCGTAGTGGCCTCCCACACCGTGATGACCAGCATCGCCAACGGCTTGTGGAACCTGTTCAGTGGCGCGCCGATCACCCCGCAGATCAACCTGAGCGCCACTGCCGTAGCGGCTACACCGCCGCCGGTAGCGCAACTGACGATCCGCAGCAGCCTGGCCAGCGTCGACTCAAGTAAATCCCCTCTGCTTAATCTGGTCATGGGTAACCTGCTCGGTGGCAGCCTGTCGCTCACGGCGGCGAGTTGGAACGGCTTGCTGCAGACCAACGTCAACCTGCTCGGTTACCTCGACCAGTTGGCGATCGACCTGAACGTGAAGGCCGGCGATTACGATGCGCTACTCAGCACGGCAGTCTCCGCCACCCAGTTGATCGACGCCGCGGTCAAGGTCTTGCAGAAAAATGGCGCGGCGGTCACCGCGGTTATCAATGACGTGATTTCGATTGAAGCCATTGCGCCGAACACCAAGCTGTTGACGGTGGGCGACCTGATTGATATTGCCACCGGCACCCCGACGGCGGCGCTGAATTCCAATGTGCAGCTGTTTCAATTGCTCGAATCCGTGGCGCAGCTATCCAGTAGCAAGAACGCCGTGAGTGCGGCGGCGCAGCTGGCTATTCCGCTGGTGGGCAATGTGTCGATCCAGACCAAAGTCATCGAGCCGCCGCAGTTGTCGGCCATTGGCAATCCGGCGTTGGCGAAGAAGGGCTTGTTGAAGAACCCGCCGACCGATCAGATCTTTGTGCGCACCGCACAAGTGCGTACGTTGGTGTCCATTCAACTGCCCGTGTTGAATGGCATTAATGGACTGACGTCTGCGGTTTCCGCCATCACCACTCCGGTGACAGGTGTCGTAAATAACTTGTTGCATTTGAATTTGGTGAGCCTGCTGGATCCAGTGTTGTGCCTGATATTGAAGCCTTGTGATCACACCGATCTTCAGTTGTTGAGCGGCCTGGATATCAATATCGAGGTGGCGAGCGCGAGAAGCCATGTCATGGATTTCAATTGTGCGAGCAATGCGACGAAATCGCTGACTGTTCAGGTTGAGACTGCGCTTGCAGATGTTTCTGTAGGAAAAGTGGATGCGGCGCAGGCCTTTTCCTCCGCAGTAAAATCTGAAGTGAATCCAGTAGCCCTCGTGGATATTGGCGTACAAACCTGCAAGGGAATATTTGGCTGTGGTCCGCGTAAGGCAGGCGTAGGCGGTAGCTTATCCCTATCCGTCGTCCATGCGACCGTGGGAGGGACGAGTCAAAGTCTGCTGTTTTCTCCGGTCAACGACATGACTCTGGCGCCTACCTATAAGTCTGTTCCTCCCTCGACAGAGGTGGTCAAAGGGCTGGTCAATACATTGGGGGCGATCCAGGTAAATTATGTTGCCCCAACGGGTAGTGCCCCTGGCGGCGTCCTACCGGCTGTGTCGGGTTTACTCGCGACCATTACCAATACGCTGGTAACCGCGATCAAAAACGTTTTGTCGCCAGTACTCGACCCGATTGTGGATGGCTTGTTAAGTGCACTGGGCATCAACCTCGGCAACGCCGAAGTCGGTGCCAACCTCACCTGCCACATGGGTCGGGCTTATCTGGTGATTTGAACCGGTACGATGGGCAACTCCACGCAGAATTTCGCGCCTGCTTCGCCATTGCTGACGCTCAGGCGTCCGCCCATGTTTTCCACGATCCCATAGCTCACCGAGAGCCCCAGCCCGGTGCCCACACCGATTGGCTTGGTGGTGAAGAACGGCTCGAAAATCCGTTCCAGTAAACGCGGGTCAATTCCGCCGGCGTTGTCTTCGACCCAGATGCGTACGTGGCGGCTGTCATGCTCGCTGTGCAGCGCAATCCAGGGGCGCAGCCCAGGGTCCTTTTCCCGCTGGCTGAGCAGCGCGTCGCGGGCGTTGACCATCAGGTTGATCAGTACCTGCTCCAATTGATCAACGTGGCCTTTGACCTGCACTGAGAAGTCCGCGGGGGTGATGCGTACTTCCACGCCCTTGCCGCGCAAGCCTTCGCTGAGCAGGGCCAAGGTGCCCTCCAGCGCCTGCGCCGGGTCGAAGGGTTGCTGTTCGATTTCCGAGCGGCGGCCGAAGACGCGCATGTGGTCGACCACCCGTGCCGCGCGTTGCACCTGGGCGTCGATGCGCTGGAGTTTTTCCGTAAGGTAGTCCACTTGTACATCGCCATTGCCCAGGCGCTTGAGCACGTTGACGACGGCCATGTGCATCACGTTCAGCGGCTGGTTGATCTCATGGGCAAGGCCAGTGGCCATTTCGCCGAGGGTGGCCATTTTTGCGCTTTGGGTCAGTTGTTGCTGGGAGCGACGCACTTCGGTGTTGTCGCGGCCCACAGCCTGCACTTCCAACAAGGTGCCGTGTCGATCAAACACGCCTCGGTCCGACCACACCCACCAGGCATGTTCACGCCCAGGTAGTTGCAGGCTGATTTCAGCCGTGCTCACCGGGAATTCCGGGGTCAGCCGCGCAATGCGCTGCACAAAGGCGGTGCGCTGTTCATCCGACAGCCATTGGCCCAGGTCGACGCCGGGCAGTTGGGCGGGCAGGCATTCCAGGTAGTTGGCCAGCGGCGTGTTGCCGAAGGTCAAGATCAGGTCGGGGCGGTAGCGGCAGATCATCGCCGGCGAGTCTTCCACCAGGATGCGATAGCGCTCCTCACTCTGACGCACCTGTTCAGCGGCCAGGGTCGCCTCGGTCACGTCCAGCCACAAGCCTACGGCCTCCACCGGCAGCCCGAGGTCGTCGCGCAACAGTTTGGCTTCGTCGAGCAGCCAGTGGTAGTGGCCTTGTTTGTCACGCAGCCGGTAGCGGCTGCGCACGTTGCCTTCGCGTAGCAATTGGCGAGTGCGTTCAAAGTAGAGTTCGCGGTCGTCGGGGTGGATCAGCGCCGCCAGGGTGTCGAGGTTGCAGTCGGCCAGGGTCCAGCCCAGCAGTGGTAGCAGGCTGTCGCTGAAAAACGCCGGATGCAGCGCGCCGTTGACGTAGCGCTGCACATAGATCACCGCCGGTGAGCTGGCGATCAGGTTGTCCAGGCGCGCATGGGCAGCGGCGGCTTGCAGTTGCTGGTTCTTGATGTCGCTGATGTCGAGCATGAAACCGATCCAGCGTCGCTCATTGCCAACTCCCAGCACTTGCCCCTGTATGCGGTACCAGAGGGGCGCCTGCTCGGCCTCCGTACGCTGCAGGCGCACGCTGGTCAGCAAGGGTTTGTCCAAGGCTTGCAGGTCTTGCAGGCGACTGTTGAGGGCCTGGCGGTCGGCCGGGTGGATCAGTTCAAGCCAGGTGCCAAGGGCCTGGCGGGTGGGGCCTTGCTCCAGGCTCAGGTTGCGCAGCAATTGTGGCGCCAGCTGGATTTCCTGGGTGGCGGGCAACAATTCCCACCAACCGGTGCCGAGCAGACCTTGCAGGGCTTCCAGCCGTTCCAGTTGCTGGTGATGACGTTGTTCACGCAGGCGACTGAGCAGCGGGGCGGCGAGGGCCGCACATAAGTTGAGCCAATCGCGCTCGCGGGTGTGTTGCGCCTGTCCACTATAGAAGCCACACAGCAACCACGCCGCGACACCTTGGCTGTCGCGGTAAGGCACCAGGAAGCCATCGGCGTTGCCAAACACGCTGCGCAGGCGCGGGTTGTCGCTGCGGCCCTGGGCAATGTCCAGGCTCAGCGGCGTGTTGCCGTTGATGCTGTCCAGGCTGGTGCCCAAGTGTTGCCCGGTTTGCCACAGGGCTGGCGCATCATGGGCGGCATATTGACTGTAGATGCGCCAGCCTTGGTCCTCCTCGTCGAGCAGCACCATGGCCACGCACGGCATGCGCCAGCGCTGAGCGACGGTGCGCAGGTGCTCGTTGAACACCTGGGGTAGGCGGTTGAGGCTGCACACGCGCAATTGTTCGTTCATCAGGCCGGTGATTTGATGGTTCTGTTCGCGCTGCTGTTCCAATGCCCGGTCGGCCAGCAGGTCAGTAATATCCAGCAAGTGCAGGGCCCAGCCGTCGCCCTCGGGCTCCATCCAGCCGCGGGTATGCAGGACCTGGCCGCCGGCACCCTGAAAGTCCAGGTCCAGGCCGTGGCGTTGCCATTGCTGCGGTGTGCCCTCGACACTCAATGCGCTGCTGGCACACAGCAAGGCGTGCAACGGCGGGGTGTTTGTGTGGGTGAAGTGCTGGGTGAGCAAGGGATGCAAGGTGCCGGCGATGCTCAGCACATGGCCCAGGTTGTCCAGCTGCAGGTGCAGGCCCAGCGCGGGCATCGCCGGTGCGCTGTGGCGCCCGCGCAGGCGCGCGAACAGTTTATCCCCTGCCGTCAAAACTGCAGGCTCGAGGTGGCGGTGAGGTTGGCGGGCAAGTTCGGTACGCTGCCAACCCCGGGCAGTACCAAGGCCGGCAGCACCGCTTTGATATTGGCCGAGGGGTAGGTGATTTTTACCGTCAGCAAATTATTGGTGTAGGTGGCAGTGATGTAGCCGGGCAAGAACTTCAACGAGCCGGGGATCCAATTCAATTGGGCCTGCGCCGCATCCTTGGCGCGCTGTACCACCAGTGCCGAATAGCCTGCGGTACTTGGGTCCAGGGACACACTGCGGCGCACACCCTCCGCTGCCGCCTGATGAAACGACTGCATCAACAGCAGTGGCAAGCTGTAGCTGAGCATGCCGTAGAACACTGCAAAGAAGATCACGAAGACCAAGGCAAACTCGATGGCCGCCGCACCTTTTTGCTTTCTCGGGAAGCCTGATTTCATCACTGCGTCTACCCTGAGGCGAGTACCTGATATCAGCATAGAATCATTCGACAAAAAGGGATGTTTTTTACGTGATCCAGAATGCAGTGATTCTGCTGTGGTTGGGCCTGTGTGCGGTGCAGGATATTCGCCAGCGCCAGATTGCCAATACGCTGACCTTGGGTGCTGGTTTGCTGGCGTTGATCTACCTGCTGTGGGCAGGGTCGACTTGGGTCGGTGCGCCCCGCAGCGAAGGCGGCCTGGCCTTGGTTCTGGCGCTGATACTGACCCTGCCCGGGTATGCGTTGGGCCGCTTCGGCGCGGGGGATGTGAAGCTGCTCGCCGCCCTGGGCCTGGCGTCCAATATCGACATTCTGTTGGGGTCGCTGATCGGCGCCGCGGTCGCCATGCTGGCCTGGACATTTGTGCATCAAGGGCTTAGCTCAAGCCAGTTTGAGCGGGCAGAAAAAGTGTCAAAAAAACAGCCTTTTGCGCCTTTCGTTTTGACAGGTTTCGTCGGGTGTTGGCTTTGGATCCATTAAGCGCGCGCGTTGAATAATGCTATGTACATAGTCAGAAAGTACGTCTACGTTTAATGAGTAGTTGTATAGGATTTTTCGTCAAAAAGGATGGGTCCTCTTTGGCTTGCCAGGCATGGAGTAGCGCGTGAACAAGCTCACATCTGCGGTAAAAGTGCTCGTGGTCGACGATCAACCTTTGATCGTGGAGGAGCTCTGTGAATTTCTCGAAAGCAGCGGGTACCGTTGTGTCCCGTGTGAGTCCAGCCAACAGGCGATCCAGCGCTTCGGCGATGACCCCTTGATAGGCCTGGTGCTGTGTGACCTGCATATGCCGGACATGGACGGCATCGAGCTGGTGCAGGCCCTGCAGCAGGTTGCCGGCAAACATCGTGCGTTCGAAGCGATCATGCTTACCGGGCGTGCCGACAAACAGGATGTGATCAAGGCCCTGCGCGCGGGGATCGCCGATTACTACCAGAAGCCGATCAATCTCGATGAGGTGCTCGAAGGCCTGAAGCGCCAGGAAGCGGCCTTGGAGGAACGGCAAAAAGACCTGCAACTGGGCACGCTTAACCAGAAGTTGCAGTACCTGTCCGAATCCATCAACGACTTGTATATGGACCTGGACAAGGTGCGTCGCAAGCCACCCAAGGATACTGACGGCGAGCCGCTGGCCGATGACTCCGGGCCATTGGAAATCCCGGCAATCTTCAACCAATTGTCACCGCGCCAGCTGGATGTGGCACGCCTGGTGGGAAAGGGCCAGACCAACTACCAGATTGCCTGTGAACTGGGAATCACCGAGAACACGGTCAAGCTGTATGTGTCCCAGGTATTGCGCCTGACCCATATGCACAACCGTACCCAGTTGGCGCTGGCGTTGTCGCCCAGCAACTCGGCGATGCGCCAGCGGGTGACGGCGCACTGAAGGTCCAGCGCCTGCGCTAATAATGTAGGAGCGAGCTTGCTCGCGAAAAACGTCAACGATAACGCGTGAATCCTGCATAAACGCGGTGTCGTGGGGTTCTTCGCGAGCAAGCTCGCTCCTACAGTGGGATATAGGCTTGGTTATTTGCTCCCACCCTGTGCAGACCCACCCACCTTCTGATCAAAGAACTCCGGGATCGGATGCTTGTTGCTGTCCAGCCAGCGCTTGAGTGCCTGCTCGCGTTCTGCCGGCGTGGTCTTCTGCGGGTTGGCCGAGGCTGCGCGGCCGCTTAGTTGCAGCGCCATCCAGTTTTCGGTTTCCGCTTGCCGTGGGGAAGATGGCCCGGCTTCGATGGCCGATGCCATGAGCGGCAGTGCCAACACTGCGAGGCCAGCGAGGTAATGGATTTTCATCATCGACTCCCTATTTCACAGGCACCGGCAGCGTGTCGCTGACCGTCGCGACCTGGTCTTTGGCTGAACGCACCGGTACCGTGCGTGAACCCTTGAGTTGTTGTGCCCGCGCCTGGGCTTCGGTGACCTGCTCGGGGCTCAGTCCGAGTTGGCCGACCACTTTTGCGGCCTGTTCCCAGTTGTCCTGATAAATCAGCAAGGTCACCAGGTTCAACGCCGCCAATTGATCGCTCTGCTTGAGCTCGATGGCGGTCATGAATTCGAAACGGGCGTCTTCCAGGCGCAGTTGATCGAGGTACACCACGCCCAGGTCATTGCGGATTTTCTCGTCGGTGGGCGTCAGCTTTGCAGCACGTTGCAGGTGCGCCATGGCCTGGCCGTTGTCGCCCCTGGCCGAGGCCAATTGCCCCAGGCCGTGCTCGCCATCGGCAGCCAGGCAGGTGCCCAACAGGCTGCGGTACAGCGGCTCGGCCTCGCTGCGCCCGAGCAAGCGATAGGCACGGGCCTGGCGCTGGCGCACCTGGGGCAGGGCATTGGGCAGGTTCTGCAGGTTGGCCAGGCTGGCGTGCAGCTTGCCTTCGTTGGCCATGTCATCGGCCAGGTTCAATGAAAGCTCCTGGTCCGAGCTGGGCTTGGGGCAACTGCCGGGCTGCAGCAATCCGGCCCATGGAACCTGGCCATTGCTGGCACAGCCGCCCAGCATCAGCAGGCTCAACGCGACAATCAGTGGCTTCATGGCAAGCTCCTCAGAAGTTATTCAAGGCCCGGGCGATGGCGATAAAGGCCGGCCCCCCAAGCACAGTCAGCAGGGCGGGAAACAGG
Organism: Pseudomonas synxantha; assembly: GCF_900105675.1. Classification (NCBI taxonomy): domain Bacteria; kingdom Pseudomonadati; phylum Pseudomonadota; class Gammaproteobacteria; order Pseudomonadales; family Pseudomonadaceae; genus Pseudomonas; species Pseudomonas synxantha. The sequence continues at coordinate 67,055 of NZ_LT629786.1, forward strand.
AACACCATCATCACCACGGACATCTTCGCCGACATCTTCGAGATGTATTCCTGCAAGCGGGTCAGGCGGCGGTCATCGAGCAACTGCTTGAGCGCCAGCAGCGACTTCATGGCACCGCCACCCTGCTGGATCAATTGCTGGAGAATGATGCAGGTGTCGGTGAACTCATCCACGGCCAGCAGGCGCGCGGTCTTGCCCAGTTCCTCCGACAACTCCAGGCCCGAGTCGACCCGTACCAGAATCAGGCGCAGTTCATGGGTCAGGTCCGGGAGCAGGCGCTGGGCGTCGATACTCAACACCCGCAGCGACTGTTCCACCGCCATGCCGGATTCGAACAGGATGCGCAGCAACGGAATGAATGTGGAGATCTCTCGTGCGATGCGTTCCTGGCGGTATTTCGCGCTGAGGGCCAGCACGCGCTTGGGCAGCAGGTAACCGATGCCCAGGGCAATGGCCGGCGCGATCCACGGCGAGCCTGCATGGGCAAACAGCAGTTGCTGGCCGAGCACGGTCAGGCCCAGCAGCACGATGGGCACGCCGACCTGGCACGCGGCGAACATGGAACGCTGGTTGGGCTTACGCCAGCCGACGCGGTTGAGCAAGGTCTGTGTTTCGTTGTCCAGGCTGACCGAGCGTTGCGCCACCGCGCTGGCGCCCAATTGGCGCATCAGGCTGCCAAGTTTGTCTTCGCGGGCCAGTTGGCCTTGCAGGCGTTGGTTGACCATGCGTTGGCGGCGGCGTTGCTCCAGCAGGTTGCCGGCGATCAACACGACGGCGGCGAGTAGCAGCATCAGGCTGATCAGGATGGCCATCTCAAATACTCCGCAACATGCGCCACATGACGAAGGTGCCCGTGATGTCGAGCGCTACCGCACCGAGCAGCAGGTAGCGCCCGGTGCCGTCATTCCACATGCTCATCAGGTAGCCCGGGTTGACCATCAGGAAGTAGCCGACCATGGCGATGGGCAATCCTGCCAATACATAGGCGGTCATGCGTGTTTCACCGGTCATGGCCTTGAGTTGACGGGCACCCTGCTCGCGCTCGCGGATCATCTTGATCAGGTTTTCCAGCAACTCGCTGGCATTGCCGCCGTAGCGGTGGTTGACCTTCAGGCCCAGGGCAAACAGACGAAACTCATCGCGCTCGTAGAACTCGGCAAAATCGCTGGCGGACTCCGGCAGGCTCACGCCCATTTGCACATTGCGCTGGATGCGGCTCATCGCTTGCTTGAGGGGCGCCTCGGTGCTTTCGATTGCACCCAGCACGGCATCGGCCAGGGTGCGTCCGGACTTGAGGCTGCGCACGCTGCGGTCGAGCAGTTGCGGCAATTGTTCGATCATGCGCTGCACCCGCCGTTGGTAGCGCCAGCCGATGTACAAGCGCAACAGCAACGGTGGCACCAGCAGCATGGCAAGCAGGCCCAGCCAGTCGGCCAGCAAGTAGCCCAGCACCATGGCCACCGCCCAGCCGCTCAACCACAGCCCAAGGCGATCGGTGGGTTTGCCCAGGCCGGCGCGCTGGAACATCCGTTCCATGGCGACCCAGCTGTTGTTCGATTCCTGAGGGGCGGGCTGGCCCTCGGCAAGGCGCTCCAGCACGCGGTCGGTGCCGGCCTGGCGCAGCCCGCGCTGGAACAGCCAGATGGACAGGCTGACCAGCAGAACGCAGATAAGCAGCAGGATAAGTCCGGTCATGACGCCTCCCTACAACGGCAATGGCGTTTCGCGCCGCAGCTTGTCGCCGGCCGGGTGCAACGCTTCGCGCAGGAAGCCAAAGCCGGCACGGCGGTCGAAGCGGAACAGGGTATTGGTGACATACACGTCGTCGCGCACGCCGACCACTTCCACCACCTCGCTGACGCAGCGGCGCCCATCGGGCAGGCGCGTCAGCTGAATCACCACATCCAGTGCGGCACAGATCATCTGGCGCAGGGTTTTTTCCGCCACCACGCGCCCGGTCAGGCCCACCAGGGTTTCCAGGCGCAGCAGCGCGTCCTGGGCGTTGTTGGCGTGCACGGTGCTCATGGAACCGTCATGGCCGGTGTTCATGGCGGTCATCACGTCGAGTACTTCGACGCCGCGAATCTCGCCGAGGATGATGCGGTCCGGGCGCATCCGCAGGGCGTTGCGGATCAGGTCGCTGGCCTTGACCTCGCCATGTCCTTCGGCATTGGGTGGGCGGGTTTCCAGGCGCACGACGTGGGGGTGGCCCAGTTGCAGTTCGGCCACATCTTCGATGGTGACCAGGCGCTCGTGGGGGTTGATCAATTGGCTGAGAATATTCAGCAGTGTGGTCTTGCCGGTCCCGGTACCACCGCTGATTAGGATATTGCAGCGTTTGCCCACCGCTTCCTGGAAAAACTCGAAGATGCTCTGGTCGATGGTCTGCATCGCCACCAAGTCGCTGCTCTTGAGCATGTCCTTGCGAAATTTACGGATCGACAGGCAGGGGCCGTCCAAGGCGATCGGCGGGATGATCGCATTGACCCGGCTGCCGTCGGGCAGGCGCGCATCGACCATCGGCGACGACTCATCCAGGCGCCGCCCGAGGGGTGCGAGGATACGCTGCATCACCCGCACCACATGGTGCGCATCGATAAAGCGCAGGTCGCTCTGGTGCAGCACACCATCACGTTCGATAAACACCCGGTGCGGGCCGTTGACCAGGATCTCGGTGACCGACACATCGCGCAGCAGCACTTCCAGCGGGCCGAAGCCGGTCAGCTCATCGACGATTTCTTCGGCCAGGCGCTCCATCTCGTAACGCGAGATCGCCAGGTGCATACGCGTGATGTACTCGGCCACCTTGTCGATGACAAATTGCGCCAGGGATTGGCGCGAGCCTTCCAGCAGGTTCTGTCCGGTCTCTTCGATGGCATCGATGATGTAGCGGTGCAGCACCATTTTCAGGCTGTCGTGGTCGTTGCGCCCGGCGGCTCCACGCGTGGGGGCGCCGAAGAGCTTTTCACCGTTCATCGACCTGACCCCAGTAGACGTTCGAACCAGCGCGTGGACGGTTTTTCCATGCCCTCGGAACGTTTTGCCAGGCGCTCGCCCAACTGACGCAAAGTGTGGGTAAGGGCTTCGCGCGGGGCCAGGGTGAACAGACTTTGCCCCTGGTTCTTGGCATTCAGGCGCACTTCAGGGCTAAGCGGCAGCACCGCGATGCACTCCAGGCCGAAGCTTTTTTCCAGGGTTTCGGTGTCGGGCGCGCAACCCTTGATATAGCGGTCGACCAGCAGTCGGGCGTGGTCGAGCTTCATGCCTTTTTCGCGCCACAGGTTCAGCACCGCGAGGTTGCGCCGGCAGTCGAGCACGCCTTGGTCGGTGCACCACAGCAGTTTGTCGCAGTGGCTGACAAAGGTGCGCAACGGCTCGCTGTCTGCCTGCCCGGTGAGGTTGACCACGATGTGCTGGAAGTGCTGGCGCAAGGCGCTGAGCAACATGTACAGCTCGGCGGCGCTGGTCATTTCCAGGGGCTCGTCGCTGGCGGCATACGCAAGAATGCGCAGGCCCTCGTCGGTGCTGGTAAAGGCGCTGTTGATCAGTGTGGTGTCAAGGCGGCGCAGGTGGCGCAAGGCGTCACCGAAATTGAAGGTACTCTCCAGGCCCAGCAGGGCCAGGCTGTCGCCCCGCGGCAGGCCGAGGTCGAGCAGCAGTGTCTGCTGACCGCTCTTTTGCACCACCATCGCCAAGTGGCTGGCGATCAGGGCGCCGTCGGTATTGCCTTGGGTGCCGTATAGCACCGTCAGGCCACCAAGGTGGGCGTTCGGCGCGGTAGGCGGCAGGCGCTTGCTCATGCGTCGCACCAACCCGGCCACTTCGCTGGAGCGTGAACCATAGGCGACAAAATCCCGGGCGCCGGCGCGCATCGCGTTGAGTACCAACTGGTTGTCCATGCCGTCACCGAGGGCGACTACGGCCAGCATCGGCTTGGCTTCCAGGGCGCCTTCGATCAGGGCGCTCTGGGCCACCAGGTGTTCGCGGTCCAGGCCCACGAACACCAGGTTGGCGAAGGTCACGTCCACCAGTGCCAGCAATTCATCCAGGCTGCCACCGCCGACGCTGATCACTTGGCCAAGCGGGGCCAGCGCGCCCTGCAGCCACTCCAGGTCGGTGTTGTTGCGGGTGATTGCCAGGAAGGTCTGGCCCAGGTTATCGCTCATTGGGAAAGTCCACTGCGACGGTCGAAGTTGCCGTTTTCAAGAAAGAACAGGCGGAACCAGTTCGGGTCGTAGTTGCGCAGTTTTTCCCCGGGCAACGACGGCAACTGTGCGTTGGCCGCCAATGGCCGGACCAGGTGCGGGGTGACAATCATCAGCAGCTCTTTTTCCTCGCTGCGAATATTGGAGTCGCGGAAAAACGCGCCAATTATCGGGATATCGCCCAGGCCGGGGAGCTTGGCGATGGTGGAGCGGTTGGTGCTGCTGATCAGGCCACTGATGACAAAGCTTTCGCCATCGGCCAGCGATACGCTGGTGTCGGTGCGCCGTACGGTCAGGGCGGGCACCAGGATGCCCTCGATCTGGATCGCGTTGTTGTAATCCAGCTCGCTGACTTCCGGTGCGACTTTCAGGGCGATGCGGTTGTGATCGATCACCGTGGGCGTCAGGGTCAAGCGAATGCCGAACTCCTTGTACTCGATGGAGATGGTGTCGCTGCCGGCACTGGGTACCGGGATCGGCACTTCACCTCCAGCCAGGAAGGTCGCGCTCTGGCCGCTCATGGCCACCAGGCTCGGACGCGCCAGGGTGTAGGCAAAGCCACTGCTTTCCAGGGCGTTGATCAACGCCTTGACCCGGCCACCGCCAAACCCGATGTTGAAACTGTCAGCGCTCACCGGCAGCTTGAACACGCTCTCCGCTGGGGAGAGCAGGTCGGGGCTGCCGAGGAAGAAATTCTTGCCCATGCCGAGGATCTTGGTGCTGGCCTCCTTGAGCTTGGTGCGGCTGACTTCGACGAAGCGGATATCGGTCTGTACCTGGCTGGGCAGTGTCGGGTCTTCCGAAGGCGACAACGATTGGCTGGTCAGCGCCGAGGTAGCCTTGCCCTTGACGAATACCATGCTCTGGCGCGGCGCGGTCGAGCAGCCGGTCCACACCATCAGGCTGGTGGCGCCGCTGCCGACGCCGGTCAACAGGAAGTTACGCTCGCCATTGACCCGCACATCGGCGATCTTTGGGTCACCAATGGCCAGGCGCGTGATCGCTACCGGCGATTGCAGCTCGGTTTGCAAGCCTTCGCCCACCTCGACCACGGCGGGCAACTGGCCCAAGGTGCTGCAATTGCCAGGTGCTGCCATCGCCAGGCCCACGGGCAGGCACGGTAGCATCAAGGTCAAGGCCAATTGAGCGTAGCGTGGGCTCATTCAAAGCATCCTTGTTCAATCAGGGGTTTGTTGGGCCGCCGAAGCGCCACGAATCACTTCGACGCCCCGACGCTGGCCGGTGTCGGCAACCGTGGGGGCGATTTTTTTCGGCGGGCCGGTGAGGGCCAGTTGGGTGAATTGGTAGAGGTCGCGGTTGGCGCTTTGCACTTTGTCCGGCGTGTCGCTTTCGCCGGCCCAGTAGCGGCTGAGCAACTGTTCGTCGGCACTGCGCACGGCCAGGCGTAGCGTGCCGGCTTGGGAGGCGAGCATCAGCCGGCTCAGCAACGGTTCGGGCACCGCCAGCACGACACTGCGCGCAGCGGTACGCCGTTGTGCAGCCTGGGCGCGCTCTTCGGCGCTGGCCGGTGGGGGCACTGCCGGTGTGCCGTCGTTGGCCAGTCCCAATTGGTCGCCGACGCTGAGCAGGCGAATCGCGGGAATGATCACCTGCGCCGATTGCTCGGCATTGGCGTTGTCCTGGCGCAGGAACAGCAAGACGTCGACGTAATCGCCGGGGCTCAGTTGGCCACCGGCACCGATGACCTCATCGACGGCGACCGCCAGCGCACGTTCATTTGCACGGATCATGCGGGCCAGCGGCCCACCGGCGGTGAAGCTTTCATCGTTTAGCCAGGTGCCGGCACCCAAGGCGCGCAAGGGCGTGCGACCGATGGCCTGGTCGAGGCTGGTCAGGCTGCCGGCCGGAACGGTGCGCAGTTTTTCCACGGCCACATCGGCAGCGGTGAGAGGGGCAAAAGCGGGCACCGCGTGTACCAGTACCACCACGGGTTGGCGGGTTTGGTCTTCGACGGCATTCACGGTTTTTTCAACAGAAATGACAGGTTCTGGTGAGAAGGGTGCAACCACAGGTGCGGTTGGACGACTCAACACCAGGCCCCAATAACCTGCAATCAATGCTCCGACAAGCAGCAAGCCAGCCAGGATCATGCTGATGCGACTGTTCATGACGGCTCTCCTATCCTGTCGCACTACTTTGCCCGTTAATCCAAACGAGTTAATTTCGCAACTTGGCTGTGATGAACAACTAACGATTTGGCTATTTGAAGGTAGCTCAGCTAGGACGAAATGCCATTACCGCATTGAAATTATCTGTAGGCTAAATCAGACCCCCGTGAAAACGGACTTGGGGCGGCGGCGCTGCGACTAATACTTTGTGATTAATGCGTTCTTACACTTGTGAGGGTCAAGTTTGTTGACAATGCTCTAATGGCACGCCGCAATCATCGTGCGGGCCAGCAGCAACGGCGCTTTTGGCGCATGAAGGAGAAGTTTGATGATCCTTGACCTGTTCTTGAAGTTTTACATTCATACTCAGTTATTCTTGCGTCGCAGAGACGGGGCTTCGGCCATTGAATATGTGATTATCGTGGCGATAGTTGCATTGGTAATCATTGGGTTCGGCACTGGACTGGGCGATAAAATAAAAGGCGTTTTCCAGAAGGTGTCCGATGCGCTGCCAGCAGCGACTTAACCGTAAGGGTTGTACGTTGTCGTTCCGATGATCTTTTTATCAGGTACTGCCCATGAACCACCCTTCGTCACCCCGCCAGCAAATCCTATTGGTGGATGACGAGGAGGATGCGCTGGTCGAGTTAGCCGAATCCCTCGAAAACGAGGGATTCGTCTGTTTCACTTCCACCTCCGTTACTTTCGCCCTGCAAGAATTGACACTTCATCCTGATATAGCGTTGGTCATCACTGACCTGCGCATGCCCGAGGAAAGCGGGATTTCCTTGATCAAGCGCCTGCGCGAACACACCTCGCGCTCGCATTTACCTGTGATCGTGATGTCCGGCCATGCCGAGATGGATGATGTCAGTGACATGCTGCGCCTGCAGGTGCTGGATCTGTTCCGCAAACCGATCTATCTGGTGCGCTTGATCGATACCCTCAACAGCCTGTTTCCCCTGCCGAAGTCCCTTCGGTAGTTGGCGCGAGCAGTTGCAAAAAATGTGGGAGGGGGTTTACCCCCGATGAGCTCGGGTATCTACACAACTCTGACGTAGCGACCGTCAGTCACCACGATGCGCAGCGAGCCGTTCTTGATCTTGATCTGCTTTTGATCTTGATCTAAGGCGCCCCGTTAAACCACGCTGGCCGGAATTCGACAGGGATTTGGGGGGTAAACCGGCAGGGATGCCGGTTTAGCCGCCCCGCGCCATGGATGGCGCGTGGCGGCGGCCCCCCAAATCCATGGCGGATTACGGGCACACCGAGCCTGAGCGAGGTGCCGAGTGGTGGGGCAAGAGCGTTTTGCTTACTTTTGCGCTTTTTGTACGGACCGGACACATGGTTGACGGGTGTGCGGGGACATGGTGGACACTTTGCGGCGAACTAACTTCGCCGGGAAGCCATCATGCCTTGGACTACGAGAGACACCATGAGCCTGAAAGAAGAGTTCGTTGCCTTAGCACGGCAACCCGGCAGCAACAAACGTGAGCTGTGTCGACGATTCGGTATCAGCCCACAAACAGCGTACAAGTGGCTCAAACGCTACGAGGCGCTGGGTCAGCCTGGTCTGCAAGAGAAATCCCGCAGACCAGCGAGCAGTCCCAAACTGACCCAGACGGCCTTGGAAGCACAAGTCATCACACTTAGACAGGCCCATCCAGCATGGGGCGGACGCACAATTAGTAGCCTGTTGGAAAAGCGCATCGCCCCCAGCACCGTCACCAATATCTTGCACCGGCATGACCTGATTCAACCGTCTCTGAAGGAGCATTCGGCGACGCTGCGATTTGAACACGACGCGCCTAATGATCTTTGGCAGATGGATTTCAAAGGGCATTTCGCACTGCAGCAAGGTCGATGCCACCCCATGACTCTGTTGGACGACCACTCCCGGTTCAGCCTAGCCATTGAGGCCTGTGATAACGAACGGGGAGCCACGGTGAAGGAGAAGATGATTGAGGTTTTCCAGCGCTATGGCTTGCCGGTTCGGATCAACGTTGATAACGGTGCTCCCTGGGGCTCGCCACGCAATCCAGGTGAGGTTTCAGAGTTGAGTATCTGGCTGATTCGCCTGGGAATCCGGATCAGCTTCAGCCGTCCTCGCCACCCTCAAACCAATGGAAAGATCGAACGTTTCCACCGCTCGCTCAAAGCAGAAGTACTTGATGGACGGTACTTTTCCACACTGATGGACGCTCAATCGGCTTTTGATCAATGGCGTGAGGTTTATAACCTGCAGCGCCCTCATCAGGCGCTGGGCTACAAGGTGCCGATGGACCGCTATCGGAGTAGCCCCTGGGCATATCCACAGCAACTGTCGGACTTTGAATATGGCCCAGATGATGTATTGGCAAAGGTTTATGACAGTCGATTTCGCTTTCAGAAACGCTACTTCAGCATCGCCAAAGGCCTGCGTGGGCAACACATAGCAATACGCCCTAACGCTGAAAGAGATGGCTTGTTTGACGTCTATTTCTGCCATCAATTTCTACGGACCTTCGACGTAAACAACCCTGACTACGGGGCATAATGTGTCCACTATGTCCCCGCACAGGTGTCAACCATGTGTCCGGTCCGTACACGCTTTTCAAAAGTGAGCCGCCATAAGGGCGGAACCCTAAGTGGCCGTTACCTAAATAACGGATATGTACTCGATCAAAGTCCAACATCCCGATCAGCTGTCAGATCGCCATCGGGGGCAAGCCCCCTCCCACATTTTTCACCGAGTCTGATCCAACAAATGGTTAAGGCATGACCTTTTCACAGCTGATAACTGAAACTCAACGTATACCGCGGCCGGCGGTTGTAGCTGTCCAGGGCGATGTCCGACATCGGTTTGGCCGCTTCCAGGGCGATGTTGTAGTACTTGTTGTCGCCAAAGCGCAGGCCCACGGCCGCCGATGACATATCGCTGGCCTTCACCGGCAGCTCGTTGAACCAGGTCTTGGCGCGGTCGAGCACTACATAGGGTTGCAGGACTTTTACCCAGTCACCGGCGCGGTTGTAGCTGTAGTTGACCTCGTAGGCCGCGCCCCAGCCCTTGTCGCCCGAGCCTTGGTCATCGGGGTAGCCGCGGCCGAAGTTCTGCCCGCCGAAGGTGGCGCGCTCGCTGTCGGGCAGGGTGTCGTTACTCCAGTAGAAGGCTCCTGAAAGCACGCCTTGCCAGTTATCGAAGAACTTGTTGCTTTGCACCCCGGACAGGCGCAGGCGGAAGAAGTCGAGGTCGGGCTTTGCCACGTCCAGGTCACTGCGGGCTTTGGCGCCCAAGCCGTCGATACCCCGGTACAAGCCTCCGCTGATAATGCGCAATTGCCGCGCATCAGCCTTGCGCCAATCACCCTCAAACGCCAGCGCACGCAGGTTCGATTCAATATCAAAACGCAGCGGGTAGCCCACCAGTTTGTAGCGAGTGGTCTGGTCCACGGCGTACAGGCGCGTACCCAGGGTCAGCGACTCGGTGGGCGAGGCAATCAGCGGGTGGCTGAGCCCAATGGAGTAGCGGTCCACGGACTGGTGCGGCTTGAGTTGGAAGCCGCCGTCCAGTTGCACATTGGCATTGGGGTCGGCGCGGTAACGTTCGGCGGCCAGTGCGAACTGGCTGCCTTCGGCATTGATGAACTGGTTGTAGTCCACGCGGTAGTAATGCTCTTTATCCTCACCCGGCGGGAACAGGCCGCTGACGGTGAGCTGCTCGCCCATGAAGGTTTGCGAATTGCTGGTGGCACTGAGCAACGCCTGGGTGCCGCCACGGCTTTTCTGCACCAGGCTCATGCTGGTGGTGAAGGGCTTGCGGCTGGCCTGGATCTGCATGTGCGTGGCGCCATCGGTGGTGCCAGGCGGCGGTACTTGCGCTTGCACGGTGAGGCCCGGGATGCGGCTCATCAGGGTGGTATAGCGCTCGAAGGTCTTGCGCGTCAGGGGGCGTTCGGCCAGGAGTTTATTTGCCAGCTTGTCGACGTAGGCCGACACCGAGCCGATGTCGCCGGTCTGTTGGTAATCCTTGATGTAACCCTCCACAAGGACTACGCGGACCAGGCCGTTTTCGAAGTTCTGTTGTGGCAGGAACGCATAGGACAGCAGGTAGCCGTCCTGCTGGTAGCGGCGGGTGATGCCACGGGTGGCTTCGATCAGTTGCGCGAGGTTGGTCTCACGTCCAATCAATGGCGCGTAGGCCTTGGCCGTTTCGGTGAGCGGATAGATCGTCCCGCCTTCGATTTGCAGCTTGCGGATGGTGACCTTGGTGTCCATCAGCAGCGGCTGGCCGGCCGTCGGCGGCGCCTCGGGCACCTGGGTTTGCGGGGTGGCCGGTCGGTAGGCGTCAGCGGGCAGGTTGGGGACCGGCAGGGTGCGGATCGTGTCGTTACTGTTCAGAAAGCTGGGAAGGGGCTCGGCCTGTACGTAGGCACTGAGGGTCATCAATAACAACGGTGTCAACACGCGCATAGGACACTCCATGGTCAACTGCAGCAGCGCTTCGGGCCCGCCGGGTTCTGGAACGCGGTTCGGCAGGGCGGCGGTTCATCACCTATGTCGCCGCCCATAAAAAAGACGAGAGACTGATGAGGGTCTCTCGTCTCAACCAAGCGTAGGCGCTGTAGGGGAGGCCGTCTAATCGGCCAGGTGCAATTCTATTTTCCGGTCAGGCCGTTCAACAAACCGCCAAGACCGCCCGTTGTTGTGGTGCCGCCGGTTGTTGTCGTTGCAGTACCGGTGGTTGTGGTGCTGGCGCCGATGTTCAGGCCGCCAAGCAGGCCACCGCTGGTGCCGCCAGTGCCGCCGGTGACCAGGCCACCCACCGAGCTCACGGTGTTGCCGACCGCCGTAACGGTGGTGCCGAGGGTGTTGGTGACCGGGTTGGCGTTGGCTGTGGTGAGGTTAGTGCCCAGGCTGCTCACAGCGCCGCCGACTTGCGTCACCAGGCCGTTGACTGGAGCACCAACGCCAGTGGTGGTACCAATGTTTTGCGTCAGCGCAGTGACGCCGGAGGTCACGGGGTTCAGGGCTGCGCCGACATTGGTTGCGACTGCTGCGACCGGTGCCGTGGCGCCGGTGTTGGCGACGCCGGTACCACCCAGCACGGTGCCTACGGAGGCGATGGTGTTGCCCAGCGCGCCACCGGTTACACCGGCTGCACTGACGGTGCCGTTGGTGTTGCCCACATTCAAGCCAGTACCCACGTTACTCACAAGGCCACCCACCAGTTCCGGTATGCCGGGGGCTGCAGTGCCACCCGTTGGTGCGACATAACCGCCGGACTTATCGAGTGTGCCCCCGACGCCAGTCAGCACGCTGCCGACCACGCTGGTGACAGGGTTGCCGGTGCCGCCAGTGCTGGCGACTTGGGTACCCAGGCTGGTGACCGTCGAGCCGACTTTATCCAGCAGGCCATTGACGGGAGTGCCCAGGCCGGTTGCGGTGCCCAGATTGCCGGTGGTGTTTTCCACCAGCGACACCACAGGCACCACTACTTTGCCACCCAGGGTGTTGGTCAGCGAACCCAGCGGGCCAGTGGTGCTGGCGGTGCTCAGGGTATCGCCGAGCATGGTCACCGTGGTGCCGACTTTATCGACTACGCCGCCGACCGCACCGCCGACACCGCCGGTCAAGCCACCGACCACAGGGACACCGCCGAGGGTGGTCGACAGCGATTGGCCGGTGGTCGAGAGGCCGCCGCCCAGGTCGGCGACGCCATTACCTACGCCTGCCACGGTAATGCCCAGGGAGTTGCTATTGGTGCCCAGCGAGCCCAGGCCGGTGGTCACGCCGGTACCGATGCTGGTGACAGCAGTGCCTGCCGAGGTCACCAGGCCGCCAGCGGTAACGCCGACGACGGGTACACCGTTCAAGGTCGAGCCAAGATCACCCACGGCTGCGCCTACATTGCCTACGGTGGTGCCGAGGGTGCCAGCGATCTGGCCGGTGATCAGTGGGGTGGTTGTCGAGCCAGTTCCGCCGCCAGTACCACCACCCGTTCCGCCGGTGCCGCCACCTGTGCCGCCAGTGCCTCCGCCGGTCCCACCAGTACCGCCACCTGTGCCGCCGGTTCCACCCGTGCCGCCGCCCGTACCACCTGTCCCGCCGTCAGTGCCGCCAGTGCCACCGCCAGTGCCGCCGGTGCCACCGCCAGTGCCGCCGTCAGTGCCGCCGGTGCCACCGCCAGTGCCGCCGTCAGTGCCGCCGGTGCCACCGCCAGTGCCGCCCGTGCCGCCGTCAGTGCCGCCCGTGCCGCCGTCAGTGCCGCCGGTGCCGCCGCCAGTGCCGCCCGTGCCGCCGTCAGTGCCGCCGGTGCCACCGCCAGTTCCGCCCGTGCCACCACCCGTGCCACCGTCACCGCTACCTGTGCCCGCACCTGCTCCGGCATCCGGTGAGGACGCTGCCACGCTGGATTTATGCCCGCCACCACCACTGCTGCAGCCACCGAGGCTTATCGCCATGATCAGGGCCAGAGCGGTACTTGCTTTCCAAAACACTGCTTGAGTTTTCATGATTGAGTTCCTTGCACCTGGTACAACCTTGGTTGTTTCAAACCTTCGTTACTTCTTGGGGTAGCGATAGGTTTGTCCGTGTGGTCATCACAGACCCAGGCACTCTTTCGTGCAACGCTCAACTTGGTATTAACGATTTATATACATACGGTCTTAGTCGGCTTAACGACTAATACGAAGGGTGTAATGGAGAAGAGTTTGTTAAATGCTTAAGTGTTTTAAATCAGTAGGTTAAATAAAAAAAACGGACCTCGTGAGGTCCGCTATAACTTTAGGTGTATATATACAATTAAGCAGGGTGTTTCAGGCGATCGGCTGCCATTTGCCGAGCATATGCTGAATGTCGCCCGCGCCTTTGAGTGCCAACTCGCCATTGGAACCGGCCGCGCTGCTCATCAATATCACTTCACTGGGCAGGCGCACGGGCTTCTTGAACTCGACTTCGATCTCAATATTGGCAGCCGGCAGATGTTCTCCCAGCGCCGCCAGCATGCGCGCCTTGTTCCACAGCCCGTGGGCAATGGCCTGGGGAAAACCGAATAACTTGGCCGTCGGCGCACTGAGGTGGATCGGATTGTAATCGCCCGACACCCGGGCATAGCGGCGGCCGATATCGGCAGGCGCTTTCCAGCGTGTCAGCTCGCTGGTCGGGCCAGGGGCCAGGAAGGTTTTATCCACGGCTTCGCCTTCAAGCTTCACGCCGCGACATAGCATTTGGCTTTCGGCCTCCCAGAGCAGCCCAAGCGCATCCTCGACGACGGTCACAATGTCAAAGGTCGCGCCTTTGGCGTGGGGCTTCAGGTTATGCGCATAGACGCCGATGCTCAGGTTGCCCACGCCACCCAAGGGGCGATGAATGCGGATGCGATTGCTCAGGTGAACCAGCCCCAGCAAAGGGAACGCAAACGCCTTGTCAGTCAGCAACTGCATCTGCAGGCCGAACGCCAGGATATGCGGATAGGTCGCCGGTAGCATCGGGCCGTCGGCAAACCCGCAGACCTTTCGGTAAGCCGCGACGGCCCTGGGGTTGACGCTGACCCGGCAACGCAAGCCGTGTTCGGGCAAGGTGCTGCCGGTGATCTTGCGCTTGAGCGCCGCTCGCCAATACAACGGCAGTAGAGAGGGCGAACTGTCTAAGGTGTGCCATTGCATGTTTACGCTCCCAGAAGACTTTGCCCACATACCCGCAGCGCTTGGCCGCTGACCGCACCGGAACCCGGCTGACCGAGCCAGGCCACCGCTTCGGCCACGTCCTGGGGCAAGCCACCCTGGCCTAATGAACTCATGCGACGCCCGGCTTCACGCAGGGCGAACGGGATATGCGCGGTCATCTGGGTCTCGATAAAGCCCGGCGCCACGGCATTGATGCTGATTCCGCGTTCCTTCAACAGGGGCGCCCAGGCCTGGGCCAGGCCGATCAAGCCGGCCTTGCTCGCGGCATAGTTGGTTTGCCCGCGATTACCGGCAATGCCGCTGATGGAGGCCAGCAGCACCACGCGTGCGTTGTCATGCAGGGTGCCGCTGTCGAGCAGGGCCTTGGTCAGCACCTGCGGGGCATTGAGGTTGACGGCCAGCACGGCGTCCCAGTATTCCGGGGTCATGTTGGCCAGGGTCTTGTCGCGGGTGATACCGGCGTTGTGTACCAGGATATCGAGACCGTCGGGCAGGTGTTCAACCAGTTGGCTGGCGGCGTCTTCGGCGCAGATATCCAGCACCACCGTGCGCGCATTCAAGCGCGCAGCCAGGGCTTCGAGATCGGCCTTGGCCTGGGGCACGTCGAGCAGAATCACCTCGGCACCGTCGCGGGCCAGGGTCTCAGCGATGGAAGCACCGATGCCACGGGCGGCTCCGGTGACCAGGGCTTTGCGCCCCGCGAGCGGGCGTGTCCAGTCCTCGACCGGGGTGTCGCAGGCCGTCAGGCGGATGACCTGGCCCGAGATATAAGCGCTTTTCGGCGACAGGAAAAACCGCAGCGCACCTTCCAGCTGGTCCTCGGCGCCGTCGCCCACATACAGCAATTGCAATACGCCGCCGCTGCGCAACTCCTTGGCCAGGGAGCGGCTGAAACCTTCCACGGCACGCTGGGCGCTGGCGGCAAACGGATCGCTGAGGCCTTCCGGCGCCCGGCCGAGGATCACCAGGTGGGCACTGTGATCGAGGTTTTTCAGCAGCGGCTGGAAGAACTCGCGCAGTTGCTTGAGCTGGTCGGTGTGCTGCAAGTGGCTGGCGTCGAACACCACTGCCTTGAGCTTGGGGCCGTGCCCGGGAATCCAAGCGGTTGCTGTCGAGGCTTCGGCGCCGTAGCTGTAAACCGCGTCGGTGAGTCGGTTGGCAAACGCCAGCACCTGGGTCGTCAACGAGCCCCCGCCGAGCAGCAGTGCACCCTCGACCGGGCGCAGTCGTCCGGCCTGCCAGCGTTCCAGGCGTACCGGCGACGGCAGGCCAATGGCGGCGACCAGGCGATGGCCGAGGCTTGAGTTGGCGAAGTCGATATAACGGTCAGACATGGAACGCTCTCCGAAGGCTGGGGTTCAAAGGTTGACCACCCTGGGGTGGCAGTCGTTCGATTGAGCCTAGGCTAGGCTTGATGATTCCACCCACCTTCACAAGGGAGCTTTCCATGACTCAATTGCGCCGTGTAGCGATCATTGGCGGTAATCGCATTCCTTTCGCCCGTTCCAATGGCCCTTACGCCACGACGAGCAACCAGGCGATGCTGACCGCCGCGCTGGAGGGCCTGATCGAGCGCTATAACCTGCACGGCCTGCGCATGGGCGAGGTAGCCGCCGGCGCGGTACTCAAGCACTCCCGGGACTTCAACCTGACCCGCGAATGCGTGCTCGGCTCGCGCCTGTCGCCGCAAACCCCTGCATACGATATCCAGCAAGCCTGCGGCACCGGGTTGGAGGCGGCGTTGCTGGTGGCCAATAAAATTGCTCTGGGCCAGATCGAATGTGGGATTGCCGGCGGCGTAGACACCACGTCCGATGCACCGATCGGGGTGAACGAAGGCTTGCGCAAGCTTTTGCTGCAAGCCAATCGCGGTAAATCCATGGGGGATAAACTAAAAACCTTGTTACAACTTCGTCCCCAACATCTCAAGCCGGAACTGCCGCGCAATGGCGAACCACGCACCGGCTTGTCCATGGGCCAGCATTGCGAACTGATGGCGCAGACCTGGCAGATTCCCCGCGCCGAACAGGACCAGCTTGCGCTTGAGAGTCATCAGAAAATGGCCGCGTCCTACGCCGAAGGCTGGCACAACGACTTGCTCACGCCCTTTCTTGGCCTGACCCGCGACAACAACCTGCGGCCCGACCTGACCCTGGAAAAACTCGCCAGCCTCAAGCCGGCCTTCGAGCGCAGCGCAAAGGGCACGCTCACCGCCGGCAACTCCACGCCGCTCACCGATGGCGCCTCCCTGGTGCTGCTGGGCAGTGAAGCCTGGGCCAAGGAGCGTGGCCTGCCGATCCTGGCGTACCTGCGCGATGGCGAAGCGGCTGCGGTGGATTTCGTCAACGGTGCCGAGGGCCTGTTGATGGCGCCGGTGTATGCGGTGCCGCGCTTGCTGGCCCGCAACGGCTTGACCCTGCAGGACTTTGATTACTATGAGATTCACGAAGCCTTCGCCGCCCAGGTGTTGTGCACGCTCAAGGCGTGGGAAGATGCGGACTATTGCAAGACCCGCCTGGGTCTGGATGCGCCCCTGGGGTCCATCGACCGCAGTCGACTCAACGTCAAGGGCAGTTCCCTGGCGGCGGGCCATCCGTTTGCCGCCACCGGCGGGCGCATCGTCGCCAACCTCGCCAAACTGTTGGATGCGGCGGGCAAAGGTCGCGGGCTGATTTCGATCTGTGCTGCTGGCGGCCAAGGGGTGACGGCGATTATCGAACGCTGATTAACGACAAAATTGGCCCATTGCATGCATTCTTGAGTGGTCAGAGGTCGGTAGCCTCTCCCACCGGCGAGCCGATTGCCGTATAACGAGTGCCACACGCGTGTTTGGTAATACAGGACCCACAATAAAAGCTGATGAAGACTCCTAAACGCATTGAACCCCTGATCGAAGACGGTCTGGTCGACGAAGTGCTGCGCCCACTCATGAGTGGTAAAGAAGCAGCTGTTTATGTGGTGCGCTGCGGCAACGAATTGCGTTGCGCCAAGGTTTACAAGGAGGCGAACAAACGAAGTTTTCGTCAGGCGGCCGAATACCAGGAAGGCCGTAAGGTTCGTAACAGCCGCCAGGCCCGGGCCATGGCCAAGGGCTCCAAGTTCGGCAAGAAAGAAACCGAGGACGCCTGGCAGAACGCCGAAGTTGCGGCGCTGTTCCGCCTGGCCGGTGCCGGCGTTCGCGTGCCCAAGCCGTATGACTTTCTTGAAGGCGTGCTGCTGATGGAGCTGGTGGCCGACGAGTACGGCGATGCGGCGCCGCGCCTGAACGACGTGGTGCTGGAGCCTGATCAGGCGCGTGAATACCACGCCTTCCTGATCTCCCAGATCGTGCTGATGCTATGCACCGGCCTGGTGCACGGCGACCTTTCTGAGTTCAACGTACTGCTCACGCCAACGGGCCCGGTGATCATCGACCTGCCCCAGGCGGTGGATGCGGCGGGCAACAACCATGCATTCAACATGTTGGAGCGCGACGTTGGCAACATGGCTTCCTACTTCGGGCGCTTTGCCCCGGAGTTGAAGAAGACCAAGTACGCCAAGGAAATGTGGGCGCTGTACGAAGCCGGCACCTTGCACCCGGCCAGTGTATTGACCGGTGAGTTCGACGAACCGGAAGAACTGGCGGATGTGGGCGGTGTGATCCGCGAGATCGAAGCGGCGCGGCTGGATGAAGAGCGTCGTCAGGCGATTCGTGCGGCGGATGATGCGCCACCGAGCAAAGTGCCGGACGAACCACCGCCGCCGCCTTGGATGCAGTGATCTTCGGGTAGATGAAGATCAAAATGTGGGAGGGGGCTTGCTCCCGATGGCGGTGTGTCAGCGACAGATGTGTTGACTGACACTCCCTCATCGGGAGCAAGCCCCCTCCCACATTTGGATTTGCGTGTAGCCAGTTAGAGCATCAGGCGCAGCAGTTCCCCGCTGCCAACTCCTTGAGAATCGGGCAGTCCGGTCGATGATCGCCCTGGCAGTGCTCCATCAGGTCCTGCAAGGTATCGCGCAGTTGCCCCAATTCGCGAATCTTGTGATTCAGCTCGTCGATGTGCTGGCGCGCCAAGGCTTTTACGTCGGCGCTGGCGCGTTGGCGGTCTTCCCACAGGGTCAGCAGCTTGCCGACTTCTTCCAGTGAAAATCCCAGGTCCCGCGAGCGCTTGATAAACGTCAGGGTGTGCAGGTCGTCATGGCCATACACGCGATAGCCGCTGTCAGTGCGATGGGGCGTTTTCAGCAGGCCGATGGATTCGTAGTAGCGAATCATCTTTGCGCTCAGCCCGCTGTTGCGGGCGGCTTGGCCGATGTTCATGGGCGTTGATCCTCCAAGTCCTTGGGTTTCCAGGTTTTCAACAACAGTGCATTACTCACCACGCTGACGCTGGACAAGGCCATCGCCGCTCCGGCCAGCACCGGGTTGAGCAGGCCGAAGGCGGCCAGGGGAATGCCGATCAAGTTATACACAAAGGCCCAGAACAAGTTCTGGCGAATTTTCGCGTAGGTCTTGCGGCTGATCTCCAGGGCCGCCGGCACCAGGCGTGGGTCGCCCCGCATCAGGGTGATGCCGGCCGCATGCATGGCCACGTCGGTACCGCCACCCATGGCGATGCCGATATCGGCCGCGGCCAGGGCCGGGGCGTCGTTGATACCGTCGCCGACCATCGCCACCACGCCGGTTTTTTTCAGTTCGGCAACGGCAGCCGCCTTGTAGGCGGGCAGTACCTCTGCGTGCACATCGTCGATACCCAAGGCCTCTGCAACGACCCGGGCACTGCCGTGGTTATCGCCGGTAATCAGGTGGCTGCTGATGTGTTGTGCTTTGAGCTGTTGCACGGCTTCCAGCGCGCCGGGCTTGAGGGTGTCGCCAAACGCGAACAAGCCCAATACGCGGGGCTGCGTGCCTTGCTCGATCAGCCAGGACAAGGTGCGGCCTTCGGCTTCCCAATCCTTGGCGCGCTGAGCCAATTCGCCCGCCTCCAAGCCCGTCTCTTCCAGCAAGCGTCGATTACCCAGCGCCAGTGGCCGACCGTCCAGCGTGCCGGCAATGCCGCGTCCGGTCAGGGACTGGCTGGCGCTCACGTCGGCCACGTCCAGACCTTTCTCCTGGCACGCATCCAGCACGGCCTTGGCCAATGGGTGTTCACTGCCGCGTTGCAACGCGCCGGCCTGTTGCAACAAGAGTGCTTCGTTACCATCCACGGCCGCCAGGTGCGCAATTTTCGGCGCGCCGGAGGTGAGGGTGCCGGTCTTGTCGAACACCACGGCGCTGACCGCATGGGCGCGCTCCAATGCTTCGGCATCCTTGATCAGAATGCCGTGGCGCGCGGCAACGCCGGTGCCGGCCATGATTGCGGTTGGTGTGGCCAGGCCCAGGGCGCAAGGGCAAGCGATCACCAGCACGGCAACCGCATTGATGATTGCGGTTTCCAGGGATGCCCCGTACCACCACCAGCCCACCACCGTGATCAACGCCAAGACCAATACCGCCGGTACAAACACCTGGCTGACTTTATCTACCAGTTTCTGGATCGGCGCCTTGGCGGCCTGAGCGTCTTCGACCAGGCGGATGATGCGCGCCAGCACGCTCTCGGCCCCCAGGGCCAGGGTGCGCACCAATAAACGGCCTTCACCGTTGATGGCGCCACCGGTGACCGGGTCGCCTGGCTGTTTAGGCACCGGCAGGCTTTCACCGCTGATCAGCGCCTCATCGGCATGGCTTTGGCCCTCCACCACTTCACCGTCCACCGGGAAGCGTTCGCCGGGTTTGACCAGCACCAGGTCACCGTGCTTCAACGCATTGATCGCGACGTCTTCTTCGCGGCCATCTTGCACGCGGATCGCCCGTTCCGGACGCAAGGCTTCCAGGGCGCGGATCGCGCTGGCGGTCTGGCGTTTGGCGCGGCTTTCCAGGTATTTGCCCAGCAGCACCAGGGCGATGACTACCGCTGAGGCTTCGAAGTACAGGTGTGGCGTCACGCCTGGGGCGGCGGTGAGCCATTCATAGATGCTCAGGCCGTAGCCGGCGCTGGTGCCGATAGCCACCAGCAGGTCCATATTGCCAGCGCCGGCGCGTACGGCTTTCCATGCGGCAACATAGAAGCGCGCACCGAGGATGAATTGCACCGGCGTGGCCAGGGCAAACTGTATCCAGGCGGGGAGCATCCAGTGCAGGCCGAAGGGTTCCACCAGCATTGGCAGCACCAGCGGCAACGCCAAAATAATCCCCGCTACCAGCGCCCAACGCTCGCGGCGCAGGCGTCGGGCCTGGTCGGCCTCGGTGGCGGTTTCGCTTTGGGGCAGGGTGGCGGTGTAGCCAGCCTTGTCGACTGCGGCAATCAGTACGCTGGCGTCCATCTGGCCGAGCACTTCGATATGGGCGCGTTCGTTGGCCAGGTTGACGCTGACACGCTGTACCCCCGGCACCTTGCCCAGCGCGCGTTCGACGCGGCCGGCGCAGCTGGCGCAGGTCATGCCGCCGATGGGCAGGTCAAATGTGGTGGATCCATTCATGGGACAGTCCTCCAGGAAAAGTTGCCATTAGGATCAACCTTAACCTGTGGGGAAGGTCAAGCGTCTTCAGTATTCCAATGCCGCCGGCTTGAGGTACATGCCGTCCGGGCCTTGGGCGATACGCAATTTGCGTACATCGCCAGCCTTCAAAGTAATGTTCTGCGCGGGTGGCGCCAGCAGGCTGGGCAGGCAGCCTCGGGACTGACCCGGTAGCAGCTTGAGACGCAGCGATACATCGCCCGCAGGCAGATTGAACGAGGTGGCCTGTTCCTGGAACAGGCGCCCGGCCAACTGGTCCTGGATATACAGGCCGATCTCGCAATTGGTCGGCACCTCCAGGCGCTCGCGGGAAATGATCAGCACTGCATAATCTTCAGCGGCGAGGGCCTGGGGCGCGGCGGCAGACAAGCTCAACAGGCCGGCAAAGGCAAAAAATGACCAGCGCATGGCGAATGCTCCGTGGTTCACAGCGAGGAAAGTTGAAGCTTGGCCGACGTCGCCTCCGAATACCAGCCCGGCCGATTTTTTTGAAACTTGACCTTGCCATCGTGGCAAGCTCCAAACTGTGCCCAACCTCATCAAAGGAGTCATGTCATGCAAATATTCAATGTTGAAGGAATGACCTGCGGCCATTGCGTTCGATCGGTGACCCAGGCGGTACAGAGCCAGGACCCGGCAGCGAGTGTCGAAGTTGACTTGGGCGCCAAAGAAGTGCGCGTGGCAAGCAGTTTGCCCTCGGATAAGGTCATCCAACTGATCACCGAAGAGGGCTACACCGCCAAGCTGGCGTGATTTTCTGATCGTTAGCGACCTAACGTAATGTTCACGGCACCCAAGCGCGGCTAGACTGTCGAGCTGCCGACTCACTTGGGTGTCTGATGAACCTTCGCATAATCCTGATTTTGGGCGCCTTGAGCGCCTTTGCGCCGTTGGCGATCGATTTTTACCTGCCGGGCTTTCCGGCGATGGCCACGGCCTTTGCCACCGATGAAAAACATATCCAGTTGACCCTGGCGGTGTATTTCGCCGGCCTGGCCATTGGCCAATTGATCTACGGCCCGCTGGCCGACCGTTTTGGCCGGCGTATACCGCTGCTCAGCGGCGTCACCCTGTTTACCCTCGCGTCCTTCGCCTGTGCCTACGCACCGTCCCTGGAATGGCTGATCGGTGCGCGCTTCGTGCAGGCCCTTGGCGGTTGCGCGGGCATGGTGATTTCCCGGGCGGTGGTCAGTGACAAGTGCGATGCGGTGGGCTCGGCCAAGGTGTATTCGCAATTGATGCTGGTCACCGGCCTGGCGCCGATCCTTGCACCTTTGGCGGGTGGGTTGATGGTCGGGGTGTGGGGCTGGCAATCGATCTTCCTGGCACTGTCGCTGTTCAGCGTAATGGCGGCAATTGCCGTGGCAGTCGGGTTGCCGGAAACTTTCCCGGCCGATCAGCCGCGCCAGCCGTTGTCTGGCTCGTTGCGCCGCTACGGCTCGCTGTTGTCGGACCGCGTATACCTCGGCTATGCCTTGACCGGCGGCATCTCGATTGCCGGGATGTTTGCCTACATCGCCGGCTCTCCCTTCGTATTTATCAAACTCTACGGCGTGCCTGCCGAGCATTACGGCTGGCTGTTCGGTTCCAACGCCGCCGGCTTTATCCTGGTGGCGCAGTTGAATGCGCGGTTGCTGGCCAAGCGCGGCCCGGCGTTTTTGCTGTCGCGCACGGTGTGGGTCTATGTGGCGGCCGCGTTGACGCTGCTGGGTATTGCCGCGCTGCGCACCGAGGCCTTGTGGCCTTTGCTGGTGCCACTGTTTATCTGTATCGCCAGCCTGGGCTGCATTTTGCCCAATACCTCGGCGTGCGCCATGAGCGGGCAGGGCGCCCGGGCCGGCAGTGCGTCGGCGTTGCTCGGTTGCATTCAGTTCGGTGTGGCGGCAGGGGCTGCGTCGTTGGTCGGCGTGCTGCACGACGGCACAGCGATGCCAATGGCTGTGGTCATCAGCTTGTGTGGTGTGCTGGCGGTGACGATTGCGATGTCGACCCAGCGCCTGCAACGGGCAAGGGCCGAACAGGCGCAGGTTTGAAATGCGGCTTAGCCAGCGGCGGAGCGTTGCTGGCCGAGGGGAAAGCGGTGGGGCGCCTGGATACGGGCTTGCAGGGTTTCGGCAAAGGCGCGGGCCTCGGCTTCACTGCGAAAGGTGATGGCTTCGCCGTCGAGACGAACCTGCCATTGGCTGCCTGGGGATTTTGCTAACGCTTTTATCAGGATCTTCATTGCTGACTTCCTCGCGTAAAAGACTCGTGGCAAAGGCGGCCAATATAAACCCGAATCCCCGCAAAAATATGACAAGGGTCAACTCTCGGACTAATGGTGTCGTCCATTACTTACATAAATAACGGACGACACTGACAGTCGTTTTTTCAGAACCCTTCCAGCACGATCTTGCCTTTGGCCTTGCCGCTTTCCAGCAGCGCGTGGGCACGCCGCAGGTTGGCCGCATTGATTACACCGAAGTGCTCGCCCACCGTGGTTTCCAGGATGCCGGCATCGATCAGTTCGGCCACGCGGTTGAGCAAGTTGTGCTGCTCGATCATGTCCGGCGTTTCGAACATCGAGCGGGTGTACATGAACTCCCAGTGCAGCGACAGGCTCTTGCGCTTGAGCTTGCTCACATCCAGCGCCTTGGGGTCATCGATCAGCGCCAGCTTGCCTTGGGGTTGCAGCGCCTCCACCAGTTGATCGAGGTGATGTTCGGTCTGGGTCAGGCTGGCAACGTGGGTCACTTGCGGGTGGCCGGCCTGTTTCAGCGCTTCGCTCAGCGGCTGGCTGTGGTCGATCACCAAGTGGGCACCCAAGGCCTTGGCCCAGGCCTGGGTCTCGGGGCGCGAGGCGGTGCCGATGACTTTCAGCGCGGTGAGCTGGTTGGCCAGTTGCGTCAGGATCGATCCCACGCCGCCGGCAGCGCCGACGATCAGCAGGCTCTGGCTTTGATCTTCCTTGCCTTCAATTATCTGCAAGCGTTCGAACAGCAGCTCCCAGGCGGTGATGGCGGTCAACGGCAGTGCAGCGGCTTCGGCAAACCCCAGGCTCTTGGGCATATGGCCGACGATGCGCTCATCTACCGTGTGCAGTTCGCTGTTGCCGCCTGGGCGTACCAGGGAACCGGCGTAGAACACCTTGTCGCCAGCCTTGAACAGCGTCACGGCGCTGCCAACGGCCTTGACCACACCGGCTACATCCCAGCCCAGCACCTTGGCGGCGCCGTTTTCGGGAGCGACGTTCTGGCGCACCTTGGTGTCCACTGGGTTGACTGAGATGGCTTTGACTTCCACCAACAGGTCACGCGGGCCGGCCACGGGCTCCGGCAGTTCGATGTCTTGCAGGGATTTTGGGTCGTGGATCGGCAGTGAGGCGTAGTAGGCAATGGCTTTCATGGCGGCTCCGGTACAGGGGGCGTGATGCGGACTTGATGTGGAGATCAGGCGAGAAATTTCAGGCGCTTGAGGTCGAAATGTTCGAGCACGTCAGCGGCTGTGGCGCGAAAGCTCTGGATATGCGCGCTCTGGTCATGGTCGGCCAGTGCTGCCTCATCGCTCCAACGTTCGAGCATGTAGAAGGTCTCGGGGTGTTGCAGGTCCTGGTGCAGGTCGTACTGCTCGCAGCCGGCTTCCAGGCGAGTCGGTTCCAGCAAGCCGCGCAGCAAGAGTTCCAGGGTGGCTTGTTGGCCGGGTTTGGCGATCAGCGTGGCGATGACGTTAAAGGCGGTGGACATATTCGACTCCTGGCACGTGATAACGGGATAGAGAGATGATTGGCTATTTCCCGTGCAGATAAAAGCCGTTAAAACAGCAGTCTGTTTCAACCAAATTTTGATAATGGGTGCCAAAGCATGCTGCGTTTTGATGATTTGCAGTTGTTCGTGCGGGCGGCGGACCTGGGCAGCCTGTCTGCAGCAGCGCGGGGCATGGACCTGTCGCCAGCGGTAGCCAGTGCCGCCTTGAAGCGTATCGAGCAGCAACTGGGCGCACGCTTGCTGGCGCGCTCCACTCGCAGCTTGCGCCTGACCGCCGAGGGTGAAGGTTTCCTGGAGTATGCCCGTACCGCGCTGAGCGCTCTGGATGAAGGGCGGCGTCTGTTGGCCAGCGGCCAGGATCATGTCAGTGGTGTGTTGCAACTGTCGGCTCCTTCGGATTTCGGGCGAAACCAGTTGCTGCCATGGTTGGATGAATTCCAGCAGGAACACCCGCAGTTAAACGTACGATTGTTGCTCGGCGATCGCATTGCCGACCTGTTCCGCCAGCCGGTGGACATCGCCTTGCGCTATGGCGAACCCGAAGACTCCAGCCTGATTGCGCTGCCCATCGCCCCGGACAATATCCGAGTGCTGTGTGCCGCCCCCAGTTACCTCGCCCGCCATGGCGAGCCGCGCCATCTGGAACAACTGGCCCAGCACAATTGCCTGCTATACATGCTCGGTACCCGCGTGCATGACCACTGGGGGTTTCATGACGGCAAACGCCAAGTGAGCTTGACGGTCAGTGGTGATCGGTTCAGTGATGATGCCGACGTCGTCCGCCGCTGGGCGGTGGCGGGGATGGGGATTGCCTATAAGTCCTGGCTGGATGTAAGCGCCGACGTGCTGGCGGGGCGCTTGCGCTTGATCCTGCCGGAGCTGCAGGGCGAGCGCACGCCGCTCAACTTGCTGTGTGCCCACCGTGCGCAATTGAGCAAACCGATCAATCTGCTGCGGGAGATGCTCGTGGCACGTTGTGCGACATTGACCGCGCAGCGACCGGGGCGAATGGCTGCTCGGCAATAGCCTGCGCCACGGTCGGAAGTTTCACTCATATCCTGTCCTGATCTGCTCTGTCAGACGCCGCGGAACCGCTGGCCTGCGCACCTATACTTTGGCCTCAACCGCAGCAGAAAATGGTTTAACAGGGAGTGAATACATGGAAGCAGCACCTTGCATCAGTCAGATCGCCAGCTTGCTCGCCGAGCCCAAACGCACGGCCATACTCTGGGCCTTGATGGACGGCTCGGCGAAGTCTTCAGAAGAGCTGGCGACCCTGGCCGGACTGTCGCCGGCATCGGCCAATGCGCATTTGGCGCGTCTGACCGGCAGCGGCCTGCTGCGAACCGAGGCTCGACGGGGCAAGCGGTTGTTTCGCGTGGCGGCTGCGGATGTCAGTGTCGCTATTGATGCGCTGGCCAGTACCACCATGGCCAGCGCGGCGCGCAGCACGCCGAATACCTTGCCGCCGGCGCTTATGGCGCCACCGCTGCTGCGGCGTGCCCGCCTGTGCCACGGCCATCTCGGCGGCGAGCTGGCGGCTGGGCTGTACCAGCGGATGTTGGAGGCAGGCTGGGTAGAACGCCATGAGCAGCGTACCGAGGTCACGGTAAAGGGCGCGCAGTATTTGGCAGGCCTGGGTATTTTTACCCAGGCCCTGGCGGCGCCGCTGGTCTGCGATTGCTTCGACTGGAGCCAGCAGCAGCCGCATCTGGGCGGGGCGTTGGGAGCGGGGTTGTTGCAGCTGTTCCTGCAGTCGGGCTGGATCAGTGTGGTCAACGAGTCGCGGGCCTTGCAGGTTTCCGCTATCGGGCTCGCGGAAATCAACCGGCTGGCGGCAGTGTAGGTGCCTCGTCAGTGGTTTGCGTCGTTCAGGGTTTCAGTCAGGTCGCATCCAGCAATAGCCAGGGATAACGATGTCGCACACTCGCCGAGGGATTTTTCACAAGGGGGTGTGGCATGGGTATACAGGGCTATAGCGCAGCGGAACGGTTGGAGCGGCTGCCGATCAGTGGTTACCATCGAATCATTTTCATCATCATCGCCTTGGCGTTTTTCTTCGACTCCATGGACTTGGCGATGATGACCTTCCTGTTGGGCTCGATCAAAACCGAGTTTGGCCTGAGCACCGCCCAGGCCGGATTACTGGCCAGTTCGAGCTTTTTCGGCATGGTAGTCGGCGCTTCGCTGTCCGGCATGCTTGCCGATCGCTTCGGGCGCAAGCCGGTGTTCCAGTGGAGCATCGTGTTGTGGGGCGTCGCCAGTTACTTGTGTTCCACGGCGCAGACGGTGGAGATGCTGACGTTGTTTCGTATTCTGCTGGGCATTGGCATGGGCATGGAGTTTCCCATCGCTCAGTCGATGCTGTCGGAGCTGATTCCGGCCAAGGGGCGCGGGCGCTATATCGCGTTGATGGATGGTTTCTGGCCGTTGGGTTTTGTGGCCGCAGGCGTGCTGTCTTACTTCCTGTTACCGGTGATTGGCTGGCGCGACATCTTCCTGGTGTTGGCGGTGCCGGCGGTGTTTGTGTTGGCCATCCGGTTCTTTATCCCGGAATCACCGCGCTGGCTGGAACAGGCCGGAAAGCATGACGCGGCGGACAAGGTGTTGCTGGGCATTGAGCAGAAGGTACGCGAGTCCCTGGGCCAAGCTGATTTACCCGAGCCGGTTGCCCTGCCACGGGTCGAGACTGTGCCGGGGACTTTCTTCTCCGCGTTCCAGCAGCTGTGGTCGGCGCAGTACCGCCAACGCACAATGATGATCTGGAGTGTGTGGTTTTTTGCCTTGCTCGGCTTTTACGGGCTGACATCGTGGTTGAGTGCGTTGTTGCAGCAATCGGGTTTTGCCGTGACCCAGTCGGTGTATTACACCGTGATCATTTCCCTGGGCGGGATCCCGGGCTTCCTGATGGCGGCGTGGCTGGTTGAACGCTGGGGGCGTAAGCCGGTGTGCGTTGTGACGCTGCTGGGCGGCGGGGTGATGGCGTTTTTGTATGGGCAAAGTGCGGTGTTTGGCGGCAACGTCGGCCTGCTGATTACTTCGGGGCTGCTGATGCAGTTCTTCCTGTTTGGCATGTGGGCCGTGCTGTACACCTACACGCCGGAGTTGTATCCCACTTCGGCGCGGGCGACAGGCTCTGGGTTTGCTTCGGCGGTTGGCCGGGTTGGCTCATTGCTGGGGCCGTTGGTGACCGGGCTGGTATTCCCGATAACAGGGCAGGGCGGGGTGTTTGCCCTGGGCGCGCTGTGCTTTGCAGTCGCGGCGCTGGTGGTGTGGGTGTTTGGGATGGAGACGAAGGGCAAGACGTTGGAAGAGCTCACCCAAGTCTAAAGCTCAATACAAAACCTATGTGGGAGGGGGCTTGCCCCCTCCCACATTTAGCATGCATTCATTTAATGATGGCTGGTTATGGCTTTACGAGCCGCGCATCCAGGCTGTTTTGCGCCAGGCGCTTGGCCTGGTCCTGGGTCATGCCCAGGGAGGTGTACAGCGCGTGGAAGTTCTCGGTGACATAGCCGCCGAAGTACGCCGGGTCATCCGAGTTCACAGTCACCTTCACGCCACGCTCGAGCATGTCGAGGATGTTGTGCTGGGCCATGTCGTCGAACACGCAGAGCTTGGTATTGGACAGCGGGCACACGGTCAACGGAATCTGTTCGTCGATGATGCGCTGCATCAGGCGTTCATCTTCGATGGCACGTACGCCATGGTCGATACGCTGGATCTTCAGCAGGTCGATGGCTTCCCAGATGTACTCGGGCGGGCCTTCTTCACCGGCGTGGGCCACGGTCAGGAAGCCTTCGTGACGGGCACGGTCGAATACGCGCTGGAACTTGCTCGGTGGGTGGCCCATTTCCGAGCTGTCCAGGCCCACGGCCACGAACGCGTCACGGAACGGCAGGGCCTGGTCGAGGGTTTTCTCGGCTTCGGCTTCGCTCAGGTGGCGCAGGAAACTGAGGATCAAGCCGCTGGTGATACCCAGTTGCTGCTCGCCATCCTTAAGTGCCGCGGCGATGCCGTTGAGCACCACTTCGAACGGCACGCCACGGTCGGTGTGGGTCTGCGGGTCGAAGAAGGGTTCGGTATGAATCACGTTCTGGGCCTTGCAGCGCAGCAGGTAGGCCCAGGTCAGGTCGTAGAAATCCTGGGACGTGCGCAGCACATCGGCGCCTTTGTAATACAGGTCGAGAAACTCTTGCAGATTATTGAAGGCATAGGCCTTGCGCAGGGTTTCGACGTCGTTCCACGGCAGCGCAATCTTGTTGCGCTCGGCCAGGGCGAACAGCAACTCAGGCTCCAGCGAACCCTCCAGGTGCAGGTGCAATTCAGCCTTGGGCAGGGCGTTGAGCCAATCGTACATTTTTAAAATCTCATCAGGTGCAATGGCGGCATTCTACAGGCCATGGCTGAAATAATCGGCAAAACCTGACCAGCAGGAGAGTATTTGTCTCACCCTCGCAAGGTTGATGTGAACTAAGGTGTAACGAAACGTTAGCGGCTTGGCGCAGTCTGTACCCCATCAATGACTGATTCGCCGTATGAAAAGGCCCGGAATGCTCACATCCCTCAAGCAAGAAAAATTCATGTTGCTGGCGCTGATTGCCGCCATTGCCGCCTACCCGCTGGAGCACTGGATGCTCCACAGCGGGCAACTGGTGGCGCTGCTGGCAGGCTTGGCGCTGATCGCCTTTATCGTGATGGCTTCGATGCGCGCCGCGCACCATGCCGAGCAACTGGCGGAAAAGGTAGGTGACCCCTACGGCACCATGATCCTGACCCTCGCCGCGGTATTGGTGGAAGTGGTGATCCTGGCGATCATGATGAGCAACGAGCCATCGCCCACGCTGGTGCGTGACACCATCTACTCGGCGGTGATGCTCGATATCAACGGCATCCTCGGTCTGGCCGCGCTGATGGGCGGCATCAAGCATGGCGAGCAGTCTTACAACGATGATTCGGCACGCACCTACAGCGTAATGATCCTTACCGCTATGGGTGTGTCGATGGTGGTGCCGGAGTTTATCCCCGAAGCGGATTGGAAAATCTACTCGGCCTTCACCATTGGCGCGATGGTGGTGCTTTACACCTTGTTCCTGCGCATGCAGGTGGGGCCGCACAGCTACTTTTTCAGCTACAGCTACCCGGAAAAGCGCCGCAAGAAAACTCCGGAGGAGGAGCAGGCGCCGCCGGTCAACCTGGCGTTTTCCATCGGCACGCTGGTCTTTGGGGTAATCGTGATCGGCGCATTGGCCGAGGTGATGTCCAAGACCCTCGACCTGGGCCTGGAAGGCACCGGCGCACCGCCGGTGATCACGGCGATTGTGGTGGCGGCTATTTCTGCCGCACCGGAAATCCTGACGGCACTGCGCGCTGCGTTGGCTAACCGCATGCAGTCGGTGGTGAATATTGCGTTGGGGGCATCGTTGTCTACGGTGATCCTGACGGTGCCGGTGATGGAGGCCATGGCCCTGTATTCCGGCCAGCCGTTCCAGATGGCGATGACGCCGGTGCAGACGGTGATGGTGTTTATCACGCTGATTGTCAGTGCGATCAACCTGAACGATGGCGAAACCAATGCCATCGAGGGCATGACCCATTTTGTGTTGTTTGCGACCTTTATCATGTTGTCGTTGCTGGGGCTGTAACCAGACTTCTAAGAACACCCTAGAATCAAATGTGGGAGGGGGCTTGCCCCCGATGACGGTGTTTCAGGCACTTATATGTCACTGATCCACCGCTATCGGGGGCAAGCCCCCTCCCACATTTTGAACCTCGTTTGGCTTAGGTTCCGGCGATTAACTGCCGCGCCGCCTGGCTGTGATCGGCGATCAAACCTTTCAGGTCCAGGCCTTCGACCTGCCCGTCGATGACTCGCCACTTTCCGCCAATCATCACCCGATCCGCCCGATCCGCACCGCACAACAGCAGCGCTGAAATCGGATCGTGGCTGCCGGAGAAGCGCAGTTCGTCCAGCTTGAATAGCGCCAGGTCAGCCTGCTTGCCTACCGCCAGTTCACCAATATCCGTACGCCCCAGCAACTGCGCCGAACCTTTGGTTGCCCAGCCCAGCACGCCTTCTGGGGTGATCTTTTCTGCGCCATAACGCAGGCGCTGAATGTACAGGGCCTGGCGCGCTTCAAGGATCATGTTCGACGCGTCGTTGGAAGCGGAACCGTCTACGCCCAGGCCGATGGGGGCGCCGGCGGCAAGCAGATCGAGGGTCGGGCAGATGCCGGAGGCCAGGCGCATGTTCGAGCTTGGGCAATGGCAGATGCCAGTACCGGCGGCGCCCAGGCGTGCGATTTCATCCGGGTTGAAGTGAATACCATGGGCCAGCCAGGTGCGTGGGCCGAGCCAGCCGACGCTGTCGAGGTAGTCCACGGTACGCAGGCCGAAACGTTGCAGGCAGAAGTCTTCTTCGTCGAGGGTTTCCGCCAAATGGGTGTGCAGGCGCACATCCAGACGGTTGGCCAGCTCGGCGCTGGCTTGCATGATCGCGGGGGTGACCGAGAACGGTGAACACGGCGCCAGGGCTATCTGGATCTGTGCTCCGTCGCCACGCTGGTGGTATTCGCGGATCAGGCGCTGGCTGTCGTCGAGGATCACCTGGCCTTGTTGTACGGTCTGCTGCGGCGGCAGGCCACCATCTGCTTCGCCCAGGCTCATGGAGCCGCGGGTGAGCATGGCGCGCATGCCCAGTTCGCGCACGCTTTCTACCTGCACATCAATGGCGTTTTCCAGGCCATCGGGGAACAGGTAGTGGTGGTCGGCTGCGGTGGTGCAGCCTGAGAGCAGCAATTCAGCCAAGGCGACTTTGCTGGCCAGGGCAAGTTTTTCCGGGGTGAGCCGTGCCCATACCGGGTACAGGGTTTTCAACCAGGGAAACAACGGCTGGTTGACCACCGGGCCCCAGGCGCGGGTCAGGGTTTGATAGAAGTGATGGTGGGTGTTGATCAGCCCAGGCAAGACCACATGCTCGCGAGCGTCGAACACCTGTGCACAGGGTTGTGCCGGTTCTTGGCCTTGGGCCAGCACTTCGGTGATCACACCGTCTTGCAGCACCAGGCCGCCGCGGGCATCGAGGCCATTGGCAGTGAAAATCGCGAGAGGGTTTTTTAACCAGATACGGGTCGCAGGCATTGGCCGGCTCCTCTGAATGATGGGTTCAGGTTTGCCAGCTCAGTGTTGCCCTGTCTGCTGATCCAGGGTCGCCGGGGAGGGCGAGGTGGCTAGATTACGTGTAGTTCATTACCGGGTCTAGCTGTAGGAGCAAGCCCCCTCCCACAGATTTATCGGTGTGTTTACCAGGCGATGGTGTCGCCCTTGTAGTCCACGAAGTGGTGGCCGCCTTTGCCGGTGTAGGCATTCACCTGATCCACCAGGCCGCGCACGCTGGTGTCGACGTCAATATGTGCATTTTCGCCGCCCATGTCGGTCTTCACCCAGCCCGGATGCATCGACAGCACGGTCAGCTTGTGATCGCCCAGTTGGGTGATAAAGCTGTTGGTCATCGAATTGAGTGCAGCCTTGCTGGCCTTGTACAGCGCCAGATCCGAACCGTCGGGAATGGTCACGCTGCCCAGTACCGAGCTCATGAAGGCCAGCACACCGGTGTCTTTGCGGATCTGCCCGACAAAGCGCTGGGCCAGGTTAATCGGTGCCACTGCGTTGGTGAAGAACAACTGGCCGACTTCCGCCAGGGTGGCGTGGCCGGGCTCCTGGTTCGCCGGGCCCTTGACGCCAGCGTTGACGAACAGCAGGTCGAAGGTGCGGTCTTTCAGGCGTTGGGCCAGGGCGATCACGGCTTGCTGGTCGTCCATGTCCAACTTCTCGACCTGCACCGGCCCCACGGCTTTCAGCGCATCGGCTTTGCTCGGATCGCGCACGGTGGCGGTCACGTCCCAGCCATCCTGGAGCAATTGCTTGACCAGGCCAAGGCCCAGCCCGCGTGAGGCGCCGATGATCAGTGCGGTTTTTGGCGTAGACATGAAAGGCTTCCTTTGAAATCGCGGTTCAGGGAGTTCAGCACGTAACAGTAGCAGTTTCAGCGTTGCAGCAGGATGCGCCCACGGCTCAGGTCGGCGAGCTGGGCTTGCAGGGTGTCGATGTGTGCCTCCCCCAGTGCAAGTTGCAGCTCCACGCCGTTGGCGGTGAAGGTTTCTTCCACCACCAGGCCTGCGAGTTCAGCGACACGCAGCTTCACCAGGTTCAGCTCGGAAAACCCACAGGCGCAGCTCAGTGGCACACGGCTGATCAGTTCGATGCGCTCGGCATTTTGCAGGCATTTGTTTGCCCCGCCGCCATAAGCACGGGCCAGCCCGCCGGTACCCAGCTGGATGCCGCCGTACCAGCGGATTACCAGCACCGCGACCTGATCAAAGCCCTGTGCCTCGATGGCCGCAAGAATCGGGCGCCCGGCGGTGCCACCTGGTTCGCCGTCATCGTTGCTGCGATATTGGTCGGCCAGCTTCCAGGCCCAGCAGTTATGCGTGGCGTTTAGGTCGCTGTGTTGCTCGAAAAAAGCCTGGGCGTCCTGCGGGCTGGTGATGGGTGCCGCCAGGGTGATAAAGCGGCTTTTGCGGATTTCTTCACGAAATTCGCAAAGGCCTGTCAGCGTAAAAGACATAACTCGCTTCGTTTATTGGGCTGGCTTGATGCCGCAGCCTTTGAGGATGATCTGGATCAGATTGGTGCCAGCGTCTTCCATGTCCTGCTTGGTCAGCTTGGTGCGACCGGTGACGCGGCAGATCTGGGTGGCGAAGTCAGCGTAGTGCTGGGTGCTGCCCCACAGCAGGAAGATCAAATGCACCGGGTCGACGGGGTCCATTTTGCCGGCGTCAATCCAGGCCTGGAACACCGCCGCCCGGCCACTGAACCAGGCGCGATAGTCCTGGCTGAAATATTCGGTGAGGCATTCGCCGCCGCTGATGATCTCCATGGCGAAGATCCGCGAGGCTTGTGGCTGGCGTCGCGAAAATTCCATCTTGGTGCGGATATAGCGCGTGAGCGCCACGGCTGGGTCGTCCTCGGCGGTCAGCGCGTTGAAGGTGCTGTCCCACAGTTCGAGGATATTGCTGAGTACCGCGATGTACAGCCCCAGCTTGTTGGTGAAGTAGTAGTGCAAGTTGGCCTTGGGCAACCCGGCACTGGCAGCAATGGTATTCATGCTGGTGCCTTTGTAGCCATGGCGGGCGAATTCATCTTCAGCAGCCTGGAGAATCGCTTGTTCGTTCTTTTGCCGAATGCGGCTGGCGGGTTTACCGGCGTGGTTGCTGTGGGCAGGAACTTCGAGGCTCATGGAGGTTTCCGTGCTGATCGATAGAGACGACGTGTGCACAGATAACCCACCCTAAAGCCCCAGACAAGTCCCGATGCAATAAAACCGTCAAAGCGGTTCCAGGCTGTCGCTTTCTGGCGTGTGATTTACGGCAGTGGTACTCGGCTTGGCTTCCGGCAGTAACAGGCACAAGAGGATGGCGGTGAGGCCGCCGCTGGTGATGGCGGAGTCGAACAGGTTCTGCACCAGTGTTGGCATCAGGTGCAGCAGGTTGGGCTGGGCAGCGATACCCAGGCCGACGCCGAACGAGGTGGCGATGATCAACATGCTGCGTCGGTCCAGCGGCGCCTGGGCAAGAATACGCACGCCGGCAGCGGCCACACTGCCGAACATCACCAGGGTCGCGCCGCCCAGCACTGGTTTGGGAATTTGCTGCAGCACGGCGCCGATCAGCGGAAACAGGCCGAGACAGAACAGCAACGCGCCGATATATAAGCCGACGTAACGGCTGGCCACGCCGGTGAGTTGGATCACGCCATTGTTCTGGGCGAAGGTGGTATTGGGGAAGGCGCTGAAGGTGGCGGCGATCATGCAGCTCACGCCATCGCCCAGCACGCCGCCCTTGAGTCGGCTTATATAAGAGGGGCCGCTGATCGGTTGGCGGGCAATCATGCAATTGGCAGTGAGGTCGCCGACGGTTTCGATACTGCTGATCAGATAAATCAGCGCTATCGGCAGGAAGGCGCTCCAGTCAAAGTTGAAACCGAAGCGGAACGGCGTAGGCAGGCTGATCAGGGGCAGGTCAGGCAGGGCCTGGGGAGTGAGTTTGCCGCTGAACCATGCGGCCAGGCTGCCCAGGGCCAGGCCGATGATGATCGCTGAGAGGCGTACCCATGGGGTGTTGGAGCGGTTGATCAGAATGATCGTCAGCACCACGAACAAGCCGAGCGCCAGGTTGGCGGGGGCGCCAAAGTCCGGTGCATTGAAGCCGCCGCCGAGATCGGTGATGCCCACCTTGATCAGGCTGATGCCGATCAACGTAATCACAATCCCTGTAACCAGGGGCGTGATGACTCGGCGCAGTTGGCCGATAAAGCGGCTCAGCACGATCTGTACCGCCGCGCCGAAGAAGCACACGCCGAAGATCATCGCCAGAATATCTTCCGGGCTACCGCCGCGTTGCTTCACCAGAAAGCCTGCCGACAACACCGCGCCGAGAAACGCAAAGCTGGTGCCTTGTAGGCAGATCATCCCGGCGCCTATACCAAACGGCCTGCGTGCCTGGATGAAAGTACCTACGCCCGAGACCATCAGCGCCATGCTGATCAGGTAGGGCAAGTGGGCGGTGAGGCCGAGAGTAGAGCCGATGATCAGCGGTGGGGTGATGATGCCGACGAACGCCGCCAGTACATGTTGCAGTGCTGCCAACAGTGCGGGCAGTGGTTTCGGGCGGTCGTTGAGGCCGTAGATCAGGTCGCTGGAGCTGGAGGATTCTGGGGGCATGGCGGGTTAACTCGAGGCGGACGGTTCAAGGTCCCTGTGCCTTGCAAAAAACTGTCCACCTGCTCAGCTTTTACCCTGAAGCCCGGGTTAGCGGGTTGCGGCCAGGCTTTCCAGGAAGCTTTCCAGCACCAAATGAGGGCGCCGACCCTTGCGTGTGACCGATGCCAGGCTCAAATCGTAAAAACGTGTAGCTGGTTTCAGTGCGCGCAGTCGGCCTTGTTGCACCCACAAGCTGGCGTAGTGGTCGGGCAAGTAGCCGATGTAGCGGCCGGTAAGGATCAAAAACGCCATGCCTTCACGGTCCGAAGCACTGGCGGTGCAGTTTAGCGCCTGGTAGTGGGCCTGGATCTGCGCGGGCAGGCGGAAGGTAGGAGCTATGGCGTCCTGGTCGTCGATGCGTTCGTCTTCCAGCTGTTTGTTATCGGCATAAAACAATGGGTGGCCGACTGCGCAGTAGAGTAGCGAGCGTTCGCTGTACAGCGGCTGGTACTCCAGGCCCGACAGCGCGCTGGCCTGGGGCACGACGCCGACGTGCAGGCGCCCGTCGAGCACACCTTGCTCCACCTCATTGGGGGCGATCATGCGGATCTGGATTTGCACGTCCGGGCCTCGCTCCTTCAACTGTGCCAGTGCATGGGTGATGCGCATATGGGGCAGGGTGACAAGGTTGTCGGTAAGGCCGATGATCAATTCGCCGCGCAGGTGCTGGTGCAGGCCGTTGACCTCAGTGCGAAAGCTTTCCAGGGCGCTCAATAATTGCAGGGCTGACTGATAGACCTCGCGACCTTCCTCGGTCAGTGAAAACCCGGCGCGGCCGCGTTGGCAGAGCCTTAGCCCGAGGCGCTGCTCAAGGTCGCTCATCTGTTGGCTGATCGCCGAGCGGCCGATGCCGAGCACGGCTTCCGCTGCCGAGAAGCCGCCGCACTCCACCACGCTGCGAAAAATGCGCAACAAGCGAATATCAAAGTCGCTGACTTGCGCCAAAGGGTCGGGACGACGGCTGCTCATAGTTTAGTGAAGTCCTGACTG
Source organism: Pseudomonas synxantha (assembly GCF_900105675.1). Taxonomy (NCBI): domain Bacteria; kingdom Pseudomonadati; phylum Pseudomonadota; class Gammaproteobacteria; order Pseudomonadales; family Pseudomonadaceae; genus Pseudomonas; species Pseudomonas synxantha. Next base: position 103,145 of record NZ_LT629786.1, read on the forward strand.
AAGGTTAGAAGAGTTGGATTTCATCGACTTTAGCCCCGTGGCAATTTAGCTGCAACAACGCTTTTCCGATCCCGACGCTGCCTTTTGCCTTGCGAGGTTTTGCTGATGAACATGCCCGAAAACGCCCCATCGTCCCTGGCCAGCCAACTGAAGTTGGACGCGCACTGGATGCCCTACACCGCCAACCGTAACTTCCAGCGTGACCCGCGCCTGATCGTGGCCGCCGAAGGCAGTTGGTTGACTGATGACAAGGGGCGCAAGGTCTACGATTCGTTGTCGGGGCTGTGGACCTGTGGCGCCGGGCATACGCGCAAGGAAATCCAGGAAGCCGTGACCAAGCAACTGGGTACCTTGGACTATTCTCCAGGTTTCCAATACGGTCATCCGTTGTCTTTCCAGCTGGCGGAAAAGATTACCGACTTGACCCCAGGCAACCTGAATCACGTGTTCTTCACCGACTCCGGCTCCGAGTGTGCCGATACCGCAGTGAAGATGGTGCGCGCTTACTGGCGCCTGAAAGGCCAGGCCACCAAGACCAAGATGATCGGACGCGCCCGCGGCTACCACGGTGTGAATATCGCTGGTACCAGCCTGGGCGGCGTCAACGGTAACCGTAAGTTGTTTGGCCAGGCGATGATGGATGTTGACCATCTGCCTCACACCTTGCTGGCGAGCAATGCGTTCTCCCGTGGTATGCCGGAGCAGGGCGGTATTGCGCTGGCCGATGAATTGCTCAAGTTGATCGAGCTGCATGACGCGTCGAACATCGCGGCAGTGTTTGTCGAGCCGATGGCCGGTTCCGCTGGCGTGCTGGTGCCGCCACAGGGTTACCTCAAGCGTCTGCGTGAGATTTGCGATCAGCACAATATCCTGTTGGTGTTCGACGAAGTGATCACCGGTTTCGGCCGTACCGGCTCGATGTTCGGCGCCGACAGCTTCGGCGTGACCCCAGACCTGATGTGCATCGCCAAGCAGGTCACCAATGGTGCGATTCCGATGGGCGCGGTGATTGCCAGCAGCGAGATCTATCAGACCTTCATGAACCAGGCGACTCCGGAGTACGCCGTGGAATTCCCCCACGGTTACACCTACTCGGCGCACCCGGTGGCTTGCGCGGCTGGCCTGGCGGCATTGGACCTGTTGCAAAAGGAAAACCTGGTGCAGAGCGTAGCCGAAGTCGCGCCGCACTTTGAGAATGCGCTGCACGGTCTGAAGGGCAGCAAGAATGTGATCGACATCCGTAACTACGGTCTGGCCGGTGCGATCCAGATTGCCCCGCGTGACGGGGATGCCATCGTGCGGCCATTCGAGGCTGGCATGGCCTTGTGGAAAGCCGGTTTCTACGTTCGCTTTGGCGGTGACACCCTGCAGTTCGGGCCAACGTTCAACAGCAAGCCGCAGGATCTGGATCGTCTGTTTGACGCGGTCGGTGAAGTGCTGAACAAGATCGACTGATTTTTCCTTCTATATAGAACAATTTTTCAGGAGCCCTGCATGAGCCTTATCCAGCATTTGATCAACGGCCAGTTGGTCAGCGACAGTGGCCGTACCGCCGATGTGTACAACCCATCCACGGGCCAGGTGATTCACCAGGTGCCGTTGGCCAGTCGCGAAACCATTCAAAGTGCGATCGACTCGGCCAAGGCGGCGTTCCCCGCCTGGCGTAATACGCCGCCGGCCAAGCGTGCGCAGGTGATGTTCCGTTTCAAGCAATTGCTGGAGCAGAACGAAGCGCGTATCTCGCAGTTGATCAGCGAAGAACACGGCAAGACTTTGGAAGACGCGGCGGGCGAGCTCAAGCGCGGGATCGAGAACGTGGAGTACGCGTGCTCGGCACCGGAGATTCTCAAGGGTGAGTACAGCCGTAACGTGGGGCCTAACATTGATGCGTGGTCGGACTTCCAGCCGTTGGGCGTGGTGGCGGGGATTACGCCGTTCAACTTCCCGGCCATGGTGCCGTTGTGGATGTACCCGCTGGCGATTGTGTGCGGTAACTGTTTCATCCTTAAGCCGTCCGAACGTGATCCAAGCTCGACGCTGTTGATCGCGCAACTGTTGCAGGAGGCCGGCTTGCCTAAAGGTGTACTGAGTGTGGTGCACGGCGACAAGGGTGCGGTGGATGCATTGATCGAAGCGCCGGAAGTAAAAGCCTTGAGCTTTGTAGGCTCGACGCCGATTGCCGAGTACATCTATTCCGAAGCGACCAAGCGCGGCAAGCGCGTACAAGCGTTGGGCGGGGCGAAGAATCACGCAGTGCTGATGCCGGATGCAGATCTGGATAATGCCGTGAGTGCCTTGATGGGGGCGGCGTATGGTTCTTGCGGTGAGCGTTGCATGGCGATTTCGGTGGCTGTGTGCGTCGGCGATCAAGTGGCGGATGCGTTGATCGCCAAGTTGGTGCCGCAGGTCAAGGCGTTGAAAATTGGTGCGGGGACCTCTTGTGGCCTGGATATGGGGCCATTGGTGACGGGCCAGGCGCGGGATAAGGTCAGTGGCTACATAGAAGAAGGTGTGGCTGCGGGTGCGGAGTTGGTGGTTGATGGTCGCGGCTTGAGCATTGCCGGGCATGAGCAAGGCTTCTTCCTCGGTGGCAGTCTGTTCGATCGCGTGACCCCTGAGATGCGCATCTATAAAGAAGAAATCTTCGGACCGGTGCTGTGTGTGGTGCGGGTCGACAGCCTGGAAGCTGCAATGCAGCTGATCAATGATCACGAATATGGCAATGGCACCTGCATCTTTACTCGTGATGGTGAGGCGGCGCGGCTGTTCTGTGACGAGATTGAAGTGGGCATGGTGGGGGTCAATGTGCCGCTGCCGGTTCCGGTTGCCTATCACAGCTTTGGTGGTTGGAAGCGCTCGCTGTTTGGCGATCTGCATGCCTACGGGCCGGACGGAGTGCGTTTCTACACCCGTCGCAAGGCGATTACCCAGCGTTGGCCGCAACGGGCTAGCCATGAAGCGTCGCAGTTCGCCTTTCCTAGTCTGTAAGGCTCGGTAAGTGGAAAGCCGGCTCCTTCGGGCCGGCTTTCGCGTTTTCGGGGCTTTTTTGACCCATATGACAGAAATGTGAAAAAGAAGGTTGACGGCAGATTCTGGAAGCCTATAATTCGCCCCACTTCCGGCGCAGTCGAAACGGAAAACTCCTTGGTAAACAATGAGTTATGAAGTTTTCGGCAGCAAGTAGCTTCAGTTCATCGAAGCCCAAAGGAAGTTGAAAAAGAGGTGTTGACAGCAGCGTGTAATGCTGTAGAATTCGCCTCCCGCTGATGAGAGATCAGAAGCGCAAGTGGTTGAAGTTGTTGAAGAAATCTTCGAAAACTTCTGAAAATAATCACTTGACAGCAAATGAGGCTGCTGTAGAATGCGCGCCTCGGTTGAGACGAAAGCTCTTAACCAACCGCTCTTTAACAACTGAATCAAGCAATTCGTGTGGGTGCTTGTGGAGTCAGACTGATAGTCAACAAGATTATCAGCATCACAAGTTACTCCGCGAGAAATCAAAGATGTAACCAACGATTGCTGAGCCAAGTTTAGGTTTTCTTAAAAACCCAAAGATGTTTGAACTGAAGAGTTTGATCATGGCTCAGATTGAACGCTGGCGGCAGGCCTAACACATGCAAGTCGAGCGGTAGAGAGAAGCTTGCTTCTCTTGAGAGCGGCGGACGGGTGAGTAATGCCTAGGAATCTGCCTGGTAGTGGGGGATAACGTTCGGAAACGGACGCTAATACCGCATACGTCCTACGGGAGAAAGCAGGGGACCTTCGGGCCTTGCGCTATCAGATGAGCCTAGGTCGGATTAGCTAGTTGGTGGGGTAATGGCTCACCAAGGCGACGATCCGTAACTGGTCTGAGAGGATGATCAGTCACACTGGAACTGAGACACGGTCCAGACTCCTACGGGAGGCAGCAGTGGGGAATATTGGACAATGGGCGAAAGCCTGATCCAGCCATGCCGCGTGTGTGAAGAAGGTCTTCGGATTGTAAAGCACTTTAAGTTGGGAGGAAGGGTTGTAGATTAATACTCTGCAATTTTGACGTTACCGACAGAATAAGCACCGGCTAACTCTGTGCCAGCAGCCGCGGTAATACAGAGGGTGCAAGCGTTAATCGGAATTACTGGGCGTAAAGCGCGCGTAGGTGGTTTGTTAAGTTGGATGTGAAATCCCCGGGCTCAACCTGGGAACTGCATTCAAAACTGACTGACTAGAGTATGGTAGAGGGTGGTGGAATTTCCTGTGTAGCGGTGAAATGCGTAGATATAGGAAGGAACACCAGTGGCGAAGGCGACCACCTGGACTAATACTGACACTGAGGTGCGAAAGCGTGGGGAGCAAACAGGATTAGATACCCTGGTAGTCCACGCCGTAAACGATGTCAACTAGCCGTTGGGAGCCTTGAGCTCTTAGTGGCGCAGCTAACGCATTAAGTTGACCGCCTGGGGAGTACGGCCGCAAGGTTAAAACTCAAATGAATTGACGGGGGCCCGCACAAGCGGTGGAGCATGTGGTTTAATTCGAAGCAACGCGAAGAACCTTACCAGGCCTTGACATCCAATGAACTTTCTAGAGATAGATTGGTGCCTTCGGGAACATTGAGACAGGTGCTGCATGGCTGTCGTCAGCTCGTGTCGTGAGATGTTGGGTTAAGTCCCGTAACGAGCGCAACCCTTGTCCTTAGTTACCAGCACGTAATGGTGGGCACTCTAAGGAGACTGCCGGTGACAAACCGGAGGAAGGTGGGGATGACGTCAAGTCATCATGGCCCTTACGGCCTGGGCTACACACGTGCTACAATGGTCGGTACAGAGGGTTGCCAAGCCGCGAGGTGGAGCTAATCCCAGAAAACCGATCGTAGTCCGGATCGCAGTCTGCAACTCGACTGCGTGAAGTCGGAATCGCTAGTAATCGCGAATCAGAATGTCGCGGTGAATACGTTCCCGGGCCTTGTACACACCGCCCGTCACACCATGGGAGTGGGTTGCACCAGAAGTAGCTAGTCTAACCTTCGGGAGGACGGTTACCACGGTGTGATTCATGACTGGGGTGAAGTCGTAACAAGGTAGCCGTAGGGGAACCTGCGGCTGGATCACCTCCTTAATCGACGACATCAGCTGCTCCATAAGTTCCCACACGAATTGCTTGATTCATTGAAGAAGACGATAGAAGCAGCTTTAAGCTCCAAGCTGATAGCTCTTAGCTAATCAGTTGCGCTCGAAATTGGGTCTGTAGCTCAGTTGGTTAGAGCGCACCCCTGATAAGGGTGAGGTCGGCAGTTCGAATCTGCCCAGACCCACCAATTTTGTTATGGGGCCATAGCTCAGCTGGGAGAGCGCCTGCCTTGCACGCAGGAGGTCAACGGTTCGATCCCGTTTGGCTCCACCATTAACTGCTTCTGCTGTTAGAGTTTAGAAATGAATATTCTGAAACGAATATTGATTTCTAGTCTTTGATTAGATCGTTCTTTAAAAATTTGGGTATGTGATAGAAAGATAGACTGAACGTTACTTTCACTGGTAACGGATCAGGCTAAGGTAAAATTTGTGAGTTCTCTTAATTGAGAAATTCGAATTTTCGGCGAATGTCGTCTTCACAGTATAACCAGATTGCTTGGGGTTATATGGTCAAGTGAAGAAGCGCATACGGTGGATGCCTTGGCAGTCAGAGGCGATGAAAGACGTGGTAGCCTGCGAAAAGCTTCGGGGAGTCGGCAAACAGACTTTGATCCGGAGATGTCTGAATGGGGGAACCCAGCCATCATAAGATGGTTATCTTGTACTGAATACATAGGTGCAAGAGGCGAACCAGGGGAACTGAAACATCTAAGTACCCTGAGGAAAAGAAATCAACCGAGATTCCCTTAGTAGTGGCGAGCGAACGGGGACTAGCCCTTAAGTGGCTTTGAGATTAGCGGAACGCTCTGGAAAGTGCGGCCATAGTGGGTGATAGCCCTGTACGCGAAAATCTCTTAGTCATGAAATCGAGTAGGACGGAGCACGAGAAACTTTGTCTGAATATGGGGGGACCATCCTCCAAGGCTAAATACTACTGACTGACCGATAGTGAACTAGTACCGTGAGGGAAAGGCGAAAAGAACCCCGGAGAGGGGAGTGAAATAGATCCTGAAACCGTATGCGTACAAGCAGTGGGAGCCCACTTTGTTGGGTGACTGCGTACCTTTTGTATAATGGGTCAGCGACTTATTTTCAGTGGCGAGCTTAACCGAATAGGGGAGGCGTAGCGAAAGCGAGTCTTAATAGGGCGTCTAGTCGCTGGGAATAGACCCGAAACCGGGCGATCTATCCATGGGCAGGTTGAAGGTTGGGTAACACTAACTGGAGGACCGAACCGACTACCGTTGAAAAGTTAGCGGATGACCTGTGGATCGGAGTGAAAGGCTAATCAAGCTCGGAGATAGCTGGTTCTCCTCGAAAGCTATTTAGGTAGCGCCTCATGTATCACTGTAGGGGGTAGAGCACTGTTTCGGCTAGGGGGTCATCCCGACTTACCAAACCGATGCAAACTCCGAATACCTACAAGTGCCGAGCATGGGAGACACACGGCGGGTGCTAACGTCCGTCGTGAAAAGGGAAACAACCCAGACCGTCAGCTAAGGTCCCAAAGTTATGGTTAAGTGGGAAACGATGTGGGAAGGCTTAGACAGCTAGGAGGTTGGCTTAGAAGCAGCCACCCTTTAAAGAAAGCGTAATAGCTCACTAGTCGAGTCGGCCTGCGCGGAAGATGTAACGGGGCTCAAACCATACACCGAAGCTACGGGTATCACGTAAGTGATGCGGTAGAGGAGCGTTCTGTAAGCCTGTGAAGGTGAGTTGAGAAGCTTGCTGGAGGTATCAGAAGTGCGAATGCTGACATGAGTAACGACAATGGGTGTGAAAAACACCCACGCCGAAAGACCAAGGTTTCCTGCGCAACGTTAATCGACGCAGGGTTAGTCGGTCCCTAAGGCGAGGCTGAAAAGCGTAGTCGATGGAAAACAGGTTAATATTCCTGTACTTCTGGTTATTGCGATGGAGGGACGGAGAAGGCTAGGCCAGCTTGGCGTTGGTTGTCCAAGTTTAAGGTGGTAGGCTGAGATCTTAGGTAAATCCGGGATCTTAAGGCCGAGAGCTGATGACGAGTCATCTTTTAGATGACGAAGTGGTTGATGCCATGCTTCCAAGAAAAGCTTCTAAGCTTCAGGTAACCAGGAACCGTACCCCAAACCGACACAGGTGGTTGGGTAGAGAATACCAAGGCGCTTGAGAGAACTCGGGTGAAGGAACTAGGCAAAATGGCACCGTAACTTCGGGAGAAGGTGCGCCGGTGAGGGTGAAGGACTTGCTCCGTAAGCTCATGCCGGTCGAAGATACCAGGCCGCTGCGACTGTTTATTAAAAACACAGCACTCTGCAAACACGAAAGTGGACGTATAGGGTGTGACGCCTGCCCGGTGCCGGAAGGTTAATTGATGGGGTTAGCTAACGCGAAGCTCTTGATCGAAGCCCCGGTAAACGGCGGCCGTAACTATAACGGTCCTAAGGTAGCGAAATTCCTTGTCGGGTAAGTTCCGACCTGCACGAATGGCGTAACGATGGCGGCGCTGTCTCCACCCGAGACTCAGTGAAATTGAAATCGCTGTGAAGATGCAGTGTATCCGCGGCTAGACGGAAAGACCCCGTGAACCTTTACTATAGCTTTGCACTGGACTTTGAATTTGCTTGTGTAGGATAGGTGGGAGGCTTTGAAGCGTGGACGCCAGTCTGCGTGGAGCCAACCTTGAAATACCACCCTGGCAACTTTGAGGTTCTAACTCAGGTCCGTTATCCGGATCGAGGACAGTGTATGGTGGGTAGTTTGACTGGGGCGGTCTCCTCCTAAAGAGTAACGGAGGAGTACGAAGGTGCGCTCAGACCGGTCGGAAATCGGTCGTAGAGTATAAAGGCAAAAGCGCGCTTGACTGCGAGACAGACACGTCGAGCAGGTACGAAAGTAGGTCTTAGTGATCCGGTGGTTCTGTATGGAAGGGCCATCGCTCAACGGATAAAAGGTACTCCGGGGATAACAGGCTGATACCGCCCAAGAGTTCATATCGACGGCGGTGTTTGGCACCTCGATGTCGGCTCATCACATCCTGGGGCTGAAGCCGGTCCCAAGGGTATGGCTGTTCGCCATTTAAAGTGGTACGCGAGCTGGGTTTAGAACGTCGTGAGACAGTTCGGTCCCTATCTGCCGTGGACGTTTGAGATTTGAGAGGGGCTGCTCCTAGTACGAGAGGACCGGAGTGGACGAACCTCTGGTGTTCCGGTTGTCACGCCAGTGGCATTGCCGGGTAGCTATGTTCGGAATAGATAACCGCTGAAAGCATCTAAGCGGGAAACTAGCCTCAAGATGAGATCTCACTGGGACCTTGAGTCCCCTGAAGGGCCGTCGAAGACTACGACGTTGATAGGTTGGGTGTGTAAGCGCTGTGAGGCGTTGAGCTAACCAATACTAATTGCCCGTGAGGCTTGACCATATAACACCCAAGCAATTTGACTACTCTAACGAGCATCAGATTGCGGTGTGTGAAGACGAAATGAACCGAAAGTTCGACGCTCACAAAGCACCGACAACTGTCACATACCCAATTTGCTGAAGCGAGGCCAGCTGGCCACGACTCAGTACCCGAATTTCTTGACGACCATAGAGCATTGGAACCACCTGATCCCATCCCGAACTCAGTAGTGAAACGATGCATCGCCGATGGTAGTGTGGGGTTTCCCCATGTGAGAGTAGGTCATCGTCAAGATTAAATTCCAGAACCCCAATTGCGAAAGCAGTTGGGGTTTTGTTTTGGGCGCTCGGAAAGTGTCCACGATGTCCCCATACGCCTGGCACTCTCTCCCACCCAGCCCGACAAAATTGCACAGTTATTTCTGAACCAGACCACTAGAATAGCCACCTAACCATTTTTAGAGTCAGAGCCCTATCTATGCCCGATCCGGTTGATGCCATTGAGGCGTCAGACTTACCACTGGACGACCTGGTGGCATGCCATGAGTGCGACTTGCTGATGCGCAAGCCAATGCTCGCCCGCGGCGAAAAAGCCCAATGCCCGCGTTGTGGTTACGAGCTGTACGCTCATCGCCACAATGTCGTCGAACGAAGCCTGGCCTTGGTGCTCGCAGCCCTACTGCTGTACGTCCCTGCGAACTTTCTGCCCATCATGCAGCTCAATCTACTCGGACAGACCTCGCAGGACACTGTATGGAGCGGCGTTGTCGGCCTGTTTGATTCCGGCATGCAAGGCGTTGCCGTAGTGGTGTTCCTGTGCAGCATGGGCATTCCTTTGCTCAAGCTGCTCTGCCAATTAGCCGTGCTGCTCAGCATTCGCTGGAAGATCGGCCGCAGTTATGGGCTGCTGCTGTACCGCATCTACCACCACATGAAGGATTGGGGGATGTTGGAGGTCTACTTGATGGGCGTGCTGGTGGCAATCGTAAAACTTGCCGACATGGCTTCCATTACGGTCGGCCTGGGCCTGGCCTGTTTCATCAGTCTATTAATGGTTCAAGTACTGCTGGAGGTGGTGATGTCGCCCCACCAGGTCTGGCGAGCACTCTCAGGAGAGGATGAACATGCGGGCGATTGATGCAGGCATTCTGGTGTGTACCGAATGCCATGAATTGAACAAGCAGGAAGCGGATGCCGACGAGCAGCTCTGCACCCGTTGCGGTGCGTTGATCCATGCTCGGCGTCCCAACAGCCTTACACGCACTTGGGCATTACTGGTGACCGCGGCGATTCTGTATATCCCCGCCAACCTGTTACCAATCATGACCGTGAACTCCCTCGGCCAAGGCGATCCCAGTACCATCATGGCCGGTGTGATCCAGCTGGTGCAGCACGGGATGTTTCCCATCGCCGCTGTGGTATTCATCGCCAGTATCCTGGTGCCGACGTTCAAGTTGGTAGGCATCGGCCTGCTGCTGTTCTCGGTGCAGCGTCACCAACCGCTGTCCGCGCAACAACGCATTGTGATGTACCGCTTTATCGAATTCATTGGCCGCTGGTCCATGCTGGATATCTTCGTGATCGCCATCCTGGTGGCGGTCGTTAACTTTGGGCGACTTGCCAGTGTCGAGGCCAATCTCGGTGCTGCAGCATTCGCCAGTGTGGTGATCTTGACGATGCTTGCCGCAGTAACTTTCGATCCCCGACTGATTTGGGATAACACGGAGTCGGACGACGACCATGAGTGAATTGCCTAAAGCTAAAACCCGCCCAGCCTCCAATTGGTCGGCCATTTGGGTGTTGCCCCTGATTGCCCTGATCATCGGCGGCTGGCTGGGATGGCGTGCCTATTCCCAGCAAGGCATCGAGATCCAGGTTCGCTTCGAGAGCGGCGAAGGTATCCAGGTCAACAAGACCGAAGTGGTTTACAAAGGCATGACCGTAGGCAAGGTCAAAGCCTTGGCCCTGGATGACGAGGGCAGCAATCGCGGGGTGATTGCTACCATCGAGATGAACAAGGATGTCGAACAATACCTCAAGACCAACACCCGCTTCTGGTTGGTCAAGCCCAGCGTCAGCCTGGCCGGCATTACCGGCCTGGAGACCCTGGTCTCGGGTAACTACATCGCCGCCAGCCCAGGCGATGGCGAGCCAACGCGCAAATTCAAGGCACTCTCCGAAGAACCACCGTTATCCGATGCCAAGCCCGGCTTGCACCTGACCCTCAAGGCCGACCGCCTGGGCTCGCTGAACCGCGGCAGCCCGGTGTTCTACAAGCAGATTCAGGTCGGCCAGGTCAAAAGCTACCTGTTGTCTGAAGACCAGAGTATCGTCGAGATCAAGGTCTATATTGAGCCAACCTACGCCAATTTGGTGCGCAAACACACGCGCTTCTGGAACGCCAGCGGCATCAGCATCGACGCCAATCTCTCCGGGGTGAAGGTGCGCAGCGAATCGCTGTCCAGCATCGTTGCAGGCGGCATCGCCTTTGCCACGCCGGAGAATCGCAAAGACAGCCCGCCCACCGACCCGAGCCTGCCGTTCCGCCTATACGAAGATTTCGATGCCGCCGCAGCGGGTATCAAGGTCAAGGTCAAGCTCACCGACTTCGAAGGCCTGCAGGCCGGCCGGACTCCGGTCATGTACAAGGGCATTCAGGTCGGCAGCCTGAAAACCCTGAAGATCGACCCGGACCTGTCCAGTGCCAGCGCCGAGTTGACTCTTGATCCATTGGCCGAAGATTACTTGGTTCAGGACACGCAATTCTGGGTGGTCAAGCCGTCCATCTCCCTGGCTGGTATCACTGGCCTGGAGGCACTGGTCAAAGGCAACTACATCGCCATCCGTCCGGGTGACAAAGGTACGCCGCCCCAGCGGGAATACGTGGCTCGTGCCAAGGCGCCGCCTTTGGACCTGCGCTCCCCAGGCCTGCACATGGTGTTGCTCACCGACAGCCTGGGCTCGCTGGATGTCGGCAGCCCGATTCTGTACAAGCAGGTCAAGGTCGGTTCGGTACAGAGCTACCAGTTTTCGCGCAAGAAAAAACAATTGGTGATCGGCGTTCATATCGAGAAGGAATATGAAAGCCTGGTCAACGGCTCCACGCGTTTCTGGAATGCCAGCGGCGTTACCCTCACCGGCGGGCTTACCGGCGGCATTCAGGTCAAGAGTGAATCCCTGGCCAGCCTGATGGCCGGCGGTATCGCCTTCGAAACGCCGGAACCGAATGTGCCGCTCAAACGCCGCATCCCGCGCTTCCGTCTGTTTGCTGACCGTGAGGCCGCCAACCAGCACGGGACCCTGGTGACCATCAAGGTCGACCGCGCCGACGGCCTGAGTCCAGGCACGCCGGTACGCTTCAAGGGCCTGGATGTGGGTAAGATCGAGAGCGTCGATCTCAGTGCCGACATGCAATCGGTACTGCTCAAAGCGCGTATCACCCAAGTGGCGGATCGCATCGCTCGTTCTGGCAGCCAGTTCTGGGTGGTCAAGCCTGAACTGGGGCTGATGAAGACGGCCAACCTGGAAACCCTGGTCACCGGCCAATACATCGAGGTGCAACCGGCGACGAAAAATGCCGGCCCGCAGAAGAGTTTTGTCGCCCTGGCCCAGCCACCTGAAGCAGTGCATCAGGAAGCGGGCCTGAGCCTGACACTCAGCGCCGCTCGCCGTGGTTCGTTGAAGGAAGGCGTGCCGGTCACCTACCGCGAAGTCACCGTGGGCAAAGTTACCGGCTATGAGTTGGGCCAAACCGCCGACCGTGTGCTGGTGCACATCCTGATCGAACCCAAATACGCGCCACTGGTACGCAGTGGCAGCCGCTTCTGGAACACCAGCGGTTTCGGGCTCGACTTCGGCCTGTTCAAAGGTGCCACGGTGCGCACCGAGTCCCTGGAGACGTTGGTGGCCGGCGGTATTGCCTTTGCCACACCTGATGGTGAGCGCATGGGCAATCCGGCGCGGCCGCAGCAGACGTTCCCATTGTTCGACAAATTTGAAGATGAGTGGCTGACCTGGGCGCCTAAGATCCCGCTGGGCAAATAGACCGAGGCGCGGCCATCGGGGGCAAGCCCCCTCCCACATTTTGACTGTATTCACAAATCAGAGTGTGGGAGGGGGCTTGCCCCCGATGAGGCCCTGAAAATCACCGCAAACCTCACAAAAAAAGGCCGCGATCCATAAGATCGCGGCCTTTTTGCATTTCAGCGCAACACGTCAGACCTCATCCAGCTCCGGCTCGTCCGCCTGCACATTCACTGTCGCCTTCACCACATCATGGCGACGGATGTACTTCCAGTCCGCCTCATCGATGTAGATGCCGTTCGGCCCGCTGCCGCCTTCCAGATCGATCGCCACCTGGGCGGACACCTGCGGCTTCACACTCGCCAGGATCGGCACAAAGCCCAGTTGCAGGCTGGTTTCCAGCAATGCGGCCTGGTTCTTCTCATCGATGTCTGCCGCTTCGTCGAGGTAGTACGGCAAACGCACACGACCAGCCTGGTCACGGTCCATCAGGTGCAACAACAAGTACATGTTGGTCAGCGCCTTGATGGTCATGGTGGTGCCGTTGGAAGCCGCACCGTCGATGTCGGTATGGATTACCGGCTGGCCGTGTACCTTGGTGATCTCGAACGCCAGTTCGAACAGATCCTTTAGGCCCAGTTGGTTATGGTTGGCAGCCACCAGGCGTGCCAGGTATTCCTTGGCCTCTTCGTTCTTGTTGTCCTGCTCGGCGCTCTGGCTGAGGTCGAACACCGACAGCGTCTCGCCTTCTTCATACTGGCCGGCACTGTGGATGATCTGGTCGATATGCTTGAGGGCTTCCTTGTTCGGCGCCAGCACGATGCGGAAGCTTTGCAGGTTGGAGACCTGGCGCTTGTTGATCTCGCGGTTGAACAGCGCCAGCTGGTGTTCCAGGCTGTCGTAGTCGCTGCGGATGTTGCGCAGGGTCCGGGCAATATCGGTGACCGCCGCACGCCGAGCCTTGCCGAGGGTCAGCGCCTCGTCGGTACGGTGCGCATAGGCGTTGATCAGCAGTTGCAGGCGACGTTCGACGTCATCCTCACTGTCGAACTTGGCCACCCCCTTGAGGCGCACCTGGGCGTACAGCGCTTCGATCTGACCATCGGCGCGCAGCAAGCCCTGCCAGCTGTCCTGATAGTCATTGAGCAGCGGCAGCAGGTTGTCCATGGAGTCGTCGACCGGGTCCATGAACGGTGTGCCGAACGGCAGGTCTGCCGGCAACAGCTGGCGACGACGCAGCGCGTCATCCAGCGTACGTTGCTTGGCTTCCATGTCGCCGATCTGGCGGCCGACCAATTGCAGCTTGGCCGACAGTTGCTGCACGCGCTCGGTAAACGCATCGCTGGAGCGCTTCAACTCGTCCTGGGCGGCTTCCATCTGCGCCAGTTGTTCGAGCTTTTCGCCTTCTTCGGCACTCAGGGTCTGGGTGCGACGGAAGTCTTCCAAGGCCTTCTGGGCGTCCAGCACCTGCTGGTACAGCGCTTCGGTCTGGGTCTTGCTCGCGGCGCGGTCGGAAACCACGACCTGCTGGGTTTTCAGTTGCTTGAGTTCTTTTTCCAGGCGCTCTTTCTGGTCACGCAATGCGGCGCGATCCGCCAGGGCCTGCAAGGCCGGAGGCTCGATGTGCGAGATGTCGATGGACAGCCCCGGCACTTCAAAGCGTTCGCCCTTGAAGCCATCGAGGATCTGTTCCAGGGATTTGACCCACTGGCCGTCCTCGTCCAGCGTGATGCCATGCTCACCCAGCGGCAGGCTGAACAACGAACTGTTGAACAGGCGCATCAGGCGCTCGACATCCTGCTGCGAGAATTCTTCGCGCAGTTTGGCGTAGCTGTTGTTGTCGGCGTGATCGAGCTGCTGCTTGACGGACTTCAAGCGTTTTTCCAGGTCGCGCAGACGCTCGTCCAGATCCTCGGCGCTGAACTGCCGCGACTGCGCCAAGGCGCCCGCCAGTTCATCGTGGGCATCCTTAGCGGCCAGCAATTGCTGCTCCAGCACCTTGACGTCATTCACCAGCGCGAAGCGATGCTTGAGCACCGACAATTCGCCCAACCAGCGCTGGATGCCGCTGATTTCCCGCTCCAGACGCATCAGTTCCTGGGTGCCACCGCGTTGGTCGTTCTGCAGCGCATCCTGTTCGTTGCGGTAGTGCTCGGCCTGAATGGTCAGCTCTTCCTTGCGCGCACTGGCGTAGTCCGACCAGGTGCCCAGCAATGAATCCAGCAACGGTGACAGGCGATGCAGTTTGCCGCGCAAGGCGTCGCGCTGTTTCACGCCATTGGCCAGCGCCTCGACCAACGGCCCGGCCGCCACCAGCGAGTTGTAGTCCTGCTCCATGCGTCGCACATCGCGGAAAGCTTCTTCGCACGCGGCGATGTAGTCGACACTGCCGGAGCGCAGGCTGTGTTCGAACGCATCGAGGAACAGCTGCTTGAGCTTGGCCGCCGTAATTTCGCGCATGTGCAACAGGTTGATGAACAGCGCGCGGAAGGTCTTCAGGCTCTGTTCGCTGGTGGAACGCAGCGGGATCAGGGTCAGGTCCAGCGGGATCGATGTATGGCCGCCCACCAGCAAGCGCCGCAGTTCATCAGGCTTGAGTTCGTAGGCTTTGAGACCCTCGCGCTCAAGGTTGGTGAACAGTTCTTTCTGGCGCAGGCAGGTGTCGTTTTTCTGGTAGTGGGCCAGGTCGAGCTTGCCGGCATAGGCAAAGAACTGGTGACCGAAACCTCCGCCTGGCCCACGCCCGACCACGCCGATGACGTGCGGGCCGTGGGGCAGGGAGACCTCCACCAGGATGTAACTGGTGTCGGTGGCAAAGTAGAAGCGCCGCGATTGTTCCAGGGTGTACTTGCCGAAACTCATGTCCGACATGCGCGCCAGGATCGGGAACTGCAAGGCGTTGATGGATGCGGATTTACCCAGGTTGTTCGCGCCATACACCGACAGCGGTTCTTCCAGCGGGAACAAGCCCAGGCTGTAACCGGCGGTGTTCAATAGGGCGAAGCGGCGGATGCCGTAGCGTTCCTTACTCATGCGTCGGTCTCCTGTTCTTCGGCAATGGCACGGGCCAGGGCGTCTTCTTCACTTTCCTCATTGAAGGCGCTCAGGTCCAGCGGGTCATCGGTCTCCAGCAGTTTTTCATCGCTGTCTTCGTCGATGATCACCGGCGCCGGCAGCGGCAGTACGCTGTGAACGCTGGCGGCAAGGTCGCGGTCCTGCTGCACGGAGAGGCACACGTCGAGGAAGCGGTGCATCGGCGGCAGGAAGCGGTAGATGCCATTGTCTTCGCTGGCAAAACCCAGTTGGGTCATGCGGCGCATGATTCTTTCTTCGAGTTCTTCCTGGGTCTGCACTTCGGCCTGGATAAACAGGTCGCGGTATTTCTCCAGCAGCGAAGGCAATTCATCGCGGCCCAGGCTGCCGCCGTCGAGCACGGCAATCGGGTCGCGACCCTGGTCGGCCAGATGCTCGACGAGGATGAAGGTAAACAAGGCCAGGCGCTGGGCCGTCTTGTTGACCTGCGCGCTGGCAATGGCGGAATCCGGCACGAAGTAATAGAAACCGCGGGTATCGCACACCAGCTCGAAGCCCAGGGCCTTGAACAGCGTGCGGTACTGGTCCTGGAAGTTCGACAGTTGCGCGTACAGCTCCGGATCACGGCGGCTGACGTGGTAACCCTTGAACAGCTCGCGAAAGATCGGCGCCAGCTGGGACAGTTCGGATAGATCAAGATGCATAAGGCGTGCTCGCAGAATTCTCGGTGGCGTCGCTGCCGGCCGGGAGCAGGGCGAAGGAGCGCAGGCTGACCTGGTGCTCGTGGGTGTGGTAATCGCGGCGTTCCAGGCGTTCGCGCTTGAAGCGTTTCTCCCGGGACAGGCGCGAAAACCAGTACAGCAATTCGTCTGTAGCGCCGTCCGGTTCCTGCTCCAGCAGCCAGGTCATCAGGTCCGGCATCGGCAGTGCGTCTTCGCAGCGCTCGAGCATTTCCTTGACCGTACGCGGCGCGCGCTGGGCTTCGCCCTTGTGGGATTTGTGCGCCTTGGGGAAACGCGCCGGTTTCGGCTCGAAATTCGCCAGGGCATACACATAAGCTTCGACCTGGCTGGCACTGCCCAGGAAGGTGCTTTGTGGCCGGGTAAACATCGGCATTGCAGCCTGTGGCACTGCGTCCAGGCCCTTGCGGCGGATCGCCGACAGGGCCAGCGCCGCGCCACGGGTCACGGCGTTGTGTCGGCGCGCTTCTTCGCGCAGCGGCAACAGCAGCTCGCGCGCATGGCGCAAGGTCAGCTGGGCGCTGGTCTGCATTTCGAGGATGCGCGCGTGGGTACGCAGCAGCATGTCGTCGTCCACCAAGTGGCCAAGACGCTGTTGCTCGGTAAGCATGCGCAGCAGCACGTTCTCGACCTTGCGCACACCTTGCTCGAAGGCACCGTCGGCGTTCACCAGCTGGATCATCGGCTCGACGTATTCGTCCCAGGTCGCCAAGACTTCTGCGTAACGCTGGCGCAACGGGATCTGGCGGTCGCTGGTCTTGGCGCGGTCGGCCACGGCGGCGAGGGCCTGTTCGTCGTTGGCGAGCTTTTTAAGCACATCGCGCACGCGCATGTCCAGCAGGCGCAGTTGCCGCGCCAGGTCATGGCCGTCGCGGATGTCGAAGGCGTCCTGGATATAACCGGCCAGGCGCTCGAGGTGGCGCAGGTAGGCTTCGATTTCCAGGCACAGGCCAAGCCGGTGCTCCTTGCGCAGGTAGGCGAGGAAGTCATGGATCTGCGCGTTGAGCTCGAAACGGTTCGGGCTCTTGGCCACAGGCACCAGGATATCCAGGCGAATCCACACGTCCAGCAGGCTGGTGATGTCCTGGGGCGTGCTGTCCAGTTGTTGGGCGGCCAATTGTGCGCGCAGCTCGGCAAGGCTCAGTGTGCCTTGGTCGAAGTGTTCGCACAGAGGCTCGAGTAAGGCCCAGTGTTCGGCGAGGGCGCGCAGGACGCGCTTGGGTTCGATCATGGGAATGGCCGGCTGGTTGGCGATTAAAAGTCGCGATTGTACTGCATCAGGCGCGGGATTTATCCACAGCCGGTCAGTGCACAGTGGGCGATTGTTACCCAACAGCGGTAGAATCCCCGCTCTTTACTTATCCACAAGTGGCCGAGCTGTGCTTATCGAGTCCCGACGTCGCGCTTACTTGACCGCCATGCAGGTGGTCAACTGGCTGCCCCGCACCGAACTGCCGTTTGCCGCGCCGTCGCGGCCCGAGTTGTTGCAAGCGCTTGAACCCTATGAGGCGTTCGAGACTTCGGGAGAGGAAGCGGCCGCGCCCGTGGCAGTGGTCAAACCCGCCCCCGAGATGCGCCCTGCAGTCGAACGGGCCAAGATCGAAGTGCCACGCCCTTCGCCAGTGACCAAGGCGGTCAAGGTCGCCGAAGAGGCAGCGCCGGTAGTCAAGGCGCCGGTAGTGCCGCCGCCACGCTTTGCCTTGCAATTGCTGCGGGCCGGGCGTTGCCTCTTGCTGGTGGAACTGCCCACCGGCGAGCGTTTCCAGTCACGCGACCCGGCCTACCTGCTGCTCAAGGACATGCTGCGCGCCGCCGGCCTGCCCGACAGCCCCCAGATCATCGGCGAGCCTGTACGCTGGCCGCTGCTGGTGCGCGGCACTATGGACCAGGGCCCCGAAGCTGCACGGGATTTCGTCCAGGGTTTTGTCTCGGCGCGCCTGGAAGACGAACCCTGCGTGTGCCTATGGTTGATCGGCCTGCCCGCCGTGCGGTTTGCCGGCGAAGCCAATGCCGAGGCCTGGTACCGCGAGTTGCAGGTCGACAGCCTGGGCTCGGTGTGGGCCCTGCCGGGCCTGGAATTATTAATGGAAGAGCCACAGCGTAAGGCTGATGTCTGGCAAGCCATGCGCCGGCTGATGGCGCGCTGGAAAACAACTGATGAGTGAGGCTTTATCCTTCCGCCCGATGACCGAGGCCGACCTCGACGCCGTGCTGAAAATCGAATATGCGGCGTTCAGCCATCCCTGGACCCGTGGCATCTTTCTCGACGGGCTGGGCAAGTATCAAATCTGGCTGATGTTCGAAGGTGAGCAGCAGGTGGGCCATGGGGTGGTGCAGATCATTCTCGATGAAGCGCACTTGCTGAACATCACCGTTAAACCGGAAAACCAGGGGCGCGGATTGGGTTTGGCGCTGCTGGAACACCTGATGTCCCGTGCCTATGCGGCCAATGCCCGGGAGTGCTTCCTGGAAGTGCGCGACAGCAATACCGGCGCGTTTCGGTTGTACGAGCGCTATGGCTTCAACGAGATCGGTCGCCGCCGGGATTATTACCCGGCTGTCGGTGGCCGCGAGGATGCTGTCGTCATGGCCTGCACCCTGGTCGACTGAACACCGGAACCAATCTGGGAGGGGGCTTGCTCCCGATAGCGATGGGTCAGTGACTTATTAAGTGCCTGACACACCGCCGTCGGGAGCAAGCCCCCTCCCACATTTTGTGCGGCGTTGTGTCAGCGTTTGCCGTTGAGCGGGTCCAGATCGGCCAGTTCGGCCTCATCCAGGCCATCTCCGCCGCCAATATCCTCTTCACCAACAACGCTCAGATCATAGTCCGCCGGGCTGTCTTCTCCTTCCTCCCGAGCATCTCTGGCACCATCCTCATGAATCAGCGTTTCCGGGCTCATATCATCATCGGTCGATTCATGGTCATCGGTCGAAGCCCCGGTCATCCCGGCCTCTCGTGCCCGTTCGTCGGGCATCAGGTGCTCGCGCTCGCCATGCGGGATTTCATCGCCGATTTCCGCTGTCTGGTCTTCCTGGTCAAAATCCAGCTCGCGCATTTCACCCATGCGGTCTTCGTTATCATCAATAGGTTCCGGCTGGGTTGCGCCGTAGGGACGTCGTGATTCAGTCATGGCCAATCCTCATACTGTGGGGCTTATAGTGTGTGGACAGGCGTGGCTCCCTAAAGATTCAAGCTAATTAACACTCGGCGTGACCTGGACGAGGGGTTGTCAGTCACAAAACTGCGCATCATTCCTGAGGCTTTCCCTGATGAACGAACTACAAGACCTGCTTGATAACAACGAACGCTGGGCGGATGCGATCAAACAGGAAGATCCCGAATTCTTCGCCAAGCTCGCCCGCCAGCAGACCCCGGAGTACTTGTGGATCGGCTGTTCCGATGCCCGTGTACCGGCCAACGAGATCGTCGGCATGTTGCCCGGTGATCTGTTCGTGCACCGCAACGTCGCCAACGTGGTGCTGCACACCGACCTCAATTGCCTGTCGGTGATCCAGTACGCAGTCGACGTGCTCAAGGTCAAGCACATCCTCGTCACCGGCCACTATGGCTGTGGCGGCGTGCGTGCATCGATGCAGGACCGCCAGTTCGGCCTGATCGACGGCTGGCTGCGCACTATTCGTGATCTCTACTACGAGAACCGCGACCTGTTGGCTCAACTGCCAACTGAAGAAGAACGCGTTGATCGCATGTGCGAACTCAATGTGATCCAGCAGGTGGCCAATGTCGGCCACACCAGCATTGTGCAAAATGCCTGGCACCGTGGGCAGAGCCTGTCGATCCATGGCTGCATCTATGGCATCAAGGATGGCCGCTGGAAGAGCTTGAACACCACCATCAGTGGTTTCGAGCAGCTCCCGCCGCAGTACCGCCTACGTCCGCTGGGCGAAGCCTAAGACCGCTTGTGTTCGCGCCACCAGGTCATGAAAGCCTGGCCTTCGGCGTTCAGCGGTTCCTTGCTGCCGGTGATCCAACCCCGGCAGTTCAGCTCGCCGCAATGGCAAGCGAACTGCCGGGCCAGTGCGTCTTCGGTCATGGCGTAATCAAGGGTCAGCAGGCTACCGGCGAGGATGGGTTGCACCGTCCATAGCTCCAGGTACGTGGTGTCCAGGAACACGTTCGGGTTGCAGGAGTGCTGCAACAGGCCGCAGAACCAACAATCGTACAAATGGATACGCGGCGATAGCTGCAGCGTATGCGGGCGTCGGTCGCTGACGGCGTAGCCAGAAACCTGGGCAATGCGCACGCGGCTGTCAAAGGCAATGCGCGCCATGACACCGCCCGTCATCCCGTGGGTGCCTCGCTTGATCTGGAAGTGCTCGGTCGAGGGGTAACCTTGCTCCACGAGCAGCGTCTTGAAGGGATACAGGCAGCTACTCACCGCGGTTTTAGCCTTATCCATGGCTTGAGTTTTCATTACTCTCCTGAACGGGGCTGCATGGACCTGCGGGTATTAGGTGACTGCCAGTCTTGCAGCAAATGGGCGCGGCCCAAGATTCGCCGAAGTTGGGCCCGATATCTACTGTCAATCTTGACAGTAGAGACGGTTTGTTCGCGTTAAAGCACAGGCGCCATGATGGTGGGCACTGGGGCGACATTTTTCAGCTGTTTCAACTGCGCCTTGATAGACGGTGTAGCGCACTTGGCATTGGCCTGCTCCGGCGTCAGGTGGCGCACCGAGGTGTAGAACAACTCACAGGTCTGCTCCTTGCGTGTGACTTGCCAGGTGTTCATGCACGCCTTGAGTAACACATTCGCATCGCTGGCGGGTTTCTGGCCCATGCCGGCTTGCCAGCAGGCCGCGCTCAAATCCTGGCCCATTACTTTCAACCCGGCGTCGTCAGCCTTTTGTTCATCGCCGTCATAGCTTGCCGGGTCCGCCGCATACCAGATGTAGCTGGGGTGGTTGGCGCCCAGCACGGATACGTTTTTGCCGGCTGCCGGGCTGATTTGTGCCAGTTCCAGCACGCCCACATTCTGGCCGTATTGTTGCTTGATCCAGCTGCGCACCGGCGCGCCGAATGCCACCATCGGCAGTGACCCATTGGCGCGCAGGCTCAGTTCCCTGACCATGCGGGTCTGGTACTCGGTGAAGTAGCTGTAGACTTTTTCCAGGTCTTTACCTGCATTGGACGGCGCGGCGATGGGGGCGATATCGATGATGGTCTGGTAGGCCGGCGTTTCGCTGGCCGGGATACCGTTGTCGGTGAGCAGCGCCGCCCAGCGGTCAGTGGTGGCCGACTCCAGATAGTCCTGGGCCTGGGTGAGTGAGTAATCCGGTGGGAAGTGCAGCAGTTCGATGCTCTTGCGGTTCTCCAGGGCCATGCCCAGCGGCAGGAACAGATCCCAGTTATAAGCCCACTTGCCGTCGCTATTGAGTCGGCTGGCGCCTTGATAAGCCAGGTCCGCAGTGTTGAGCAAGGTGGTCAAGGATTGACCGTAGGTATCCGGTACGCCGCTGAAGGTCGCCGCGATCTGGCCGTCGTGGGTTTTCACGCTGACCTTGGCCCGGCTGTAACCGTCACGCTGCAGGCTTTGGTTCAAATAGTGCTCGGCGGTCTGTTCCAGCGTCCACGGCCGAAAGCAGATCACATTGCAATTATTAGGGAACGCAAACAGCTGGGTGACACGTTGCGTACTGCCCAGTGGCACCTCGATGTCGGCCTGTACGACCGCACTCGCCAGCAGTGCGGCCAGGGTGAAGGACAGCCTGGTCGGTTTAAACATAGTTGGTTCCTTGTCAGCGAAGCCCGTCTGCGCGGGATAAAAGCCCACCTGCACACAGTAGCGGCTGATCAGGAAGTTCGCGTGTTAAATCGCCAGGCATGTCGTTATTGGATAAGCCCCTACAGGTTGAACTGCAAGGCGTTGGTCAAATCGCCCATGGGCTTCTGGCCGCGGGCAATCATCGCGTCATCGCGCTGCTTGAGGCCTTCCAGGGTTTCCAGTTGGAACACCCGGGTGACCAAGCGCAAGATGGATGCTGTGTCATAGACCGTATGGTCCACCGTGCCTTTGCGCGCAAACGGCGACACCACCAGGGCCGGCACCCGCGTGCCCGGACCCCAGCGGTCACCCTTGGGCGGCGCCACATGGTCCCACCAGCCACCGTTTTCATCGACGGTGACCACCACTACCATGTTTTTCCACTGCGGGCTTTCTTGCAGCACCTTCAAGGCGCGGGCGATATGGCGGTCACCCGAGGCGATATCGGCATAACCGGCGTGCATGTTCAGGTTGCCCTGGGGCTTATAGAAACTCACGGCAGGCAGCTTGCCGGCCTGTGCATCGGCGAAGAACTTGTTGGTCGTCGACTCATCGCCCAAGCCAGCGTCGCGCAGGCGCTTTTCACGTTCAGCGCGGTTTTGCGGGCCTTGCTGCTTGAAGTAGTTGAACGGTTGGTGGTGGTACTGAAAGTTCGGAATCTTGGGGATGCCACCGGAATCCTTGAACTGCTCCAAAGTGGCTTGCCACGCCCCGGCGTACCAGGCCCAGTCGACGTTCTTTTTCGACAGCTTGTCGCCAATGTGCTCGTGGGTTTGCGGCACCAGTACGTTGGGCAGGTCTGGTTTGGAATAATCCGGATTTTCCGGGTCGCGAATCCAAGTGGGCCAATACGGTGGGGCCAGGGTGTTCACCCCGTAGCCATCCGGTGTCAGCGCACTGGGGCCGAATTGCGGCGGGCCGGTCATCGCGCTGGCCGGGGACTTGTCCAAAGGTTTGAGGCGCGTGTCGGTGGGGTCATCGCTTTGCAATGTGGCGATCTGCGCCTTGGCCACCGACTGCGCGGCATCAGGATAGAACGGCGCCGTGGCGCTGATCAGGTATTGGTGATTGAGGAACGAGCCACCAAATGCGCCCTGGAAAAAGTTATCGCAGAGTACAAACTCCTTGGCCACGTCCCACAGGCGCAGGGAATAACGGCTCTGGGCATAATGGCCCATGACCAGGCCACCGGAATCGCCCCAGGCGACAAAACCGTCGTTTTTGCCGTCGTTGATCTGCATCTGGTTCTGATAGAACACATGCCACAAGTCGCGGGTCACCAGGCTCAATGGCAGGTCTTCGGCGTTAGGACCCTTGAGAGCGTACGGCGCGTTGGGCAGGTTTTGCTGGAATTGCACTTCGCTGGGATAGGTCACCCCATCCACGGTTTGCGGGCCGACTTGCAACACACCGCCCCACGTGGGGGGCAGGGTGGTCAGTACACTGCCATCGCGGTCGCGCTGCTGGAAGTCCGTGGCGGATAACGCTGAAAGCGGTTTCTCCAATCCTGGGAAATCGGCAAACAGGTTGTTGAAGCTACGATTCTCGGCATAGATCACCACCACGGTCTTCACCTGGTCGTGCAACGCCTTGTCCAGCTCTTGAGACGTAAGCGGTCGCGGTACCGGCGTACTGGGTGCGTCGCTGGTATTGCCGCAGGCACTCAAGGTCGCACCGACCCCCAACACCGCCGCACCGCCGAGGAAGCGTCGGCGGCTGGTGTCTACCGGTGCTTGGGTGGTGGAGTCGGGGGAGGGGCGGTCTTCGTGCTCGTCACTCATTGCGGGGGAGTCCTTGGCGAGATGTTGCAAGATATTTCGCAGGACGGTAGCAATGGAATGTGACGGAACGACGACACACAAGTGATGGCTGGGGCATGTCTACACAGAGTAAGCGCTGCTAGACTGAGCTTCTAATGCACATCACCGAGGTGAGTCGTGAAACCTTCAACTGCACTTGATCTAAAACGAGCAGCTGTCAGAGAGGTGATTGGACGGTTCCAAATATCAAACCCAAGAATATTTGGGTCTGTATTAGCGGGTACCGACCAAGAAGGCAGTGATCTTGATTTGCTCGTTGATGCGCCGCCGGGAACAACTCTTTTTGATCTTGGCGGGTTTCAGGTCGAGCTTGAGGACTTGTTAGGCGTCAATGTCGACCTGTTGACGCCTGGCGACTTGCCTTTGAAGTTTCGCGCTAAGGTGTTGGCTGAGGCCCGTCCTGTATGACAGAAAATCGCTTAGGGGATTATCTCGAGCACATAAGGCAAGCGGCCACTGACGCTATGACGTTTGTCGAGGGGTTGAGTAAGGACGATTTTTTGGAGGACAGGCGAACACAACAAGCCGTGATCATAATTGGTGAGGCGTCGACTAAAATCATGGACCAGTATCCGGACTTCGCTGCGGGCCATTCACACATTCCTTGGCGCAATATGCGGGCGATGCGCAACCGTATAGCTCACGGTTACTTCGATATCAACCTTGATGTTGTCTGGGACACGATACAGAGCGCATTGCCTGATCTATTAGCGCGTCTTCCTACAAAACCATGACCACACCTACTGTAACAGCGGGCGCGGTCCCCCGTGATTTATGGCATAACCGGCGGCAAATATTTCAACGTCGTCCCTAGCGCCCACAGTAAAAACAGCACCAACGGTGTGTGCACCAGCAACTGCACAAACGAAAACCCGATCAAATCCCGTGCCTTCAACCCCAACACCCCCAAGAGCGGCAGCATATAGAACGGGTTGATCAAGTTCGGCAGCGCCTCGGCCGCGTTGTAGATCTGCACCGCCCAGCCCAGGTGGTATTGCAGGTCATTGGCCACTTGCATCACGTAGGGCGCTTCGATGATCCACTTACCGCCGCCCGATGGAATAAAGAAGCCCAGCACCGCCGAATACACGCCCATCAGCAGCGCGTAGGTGTCATGGGAGGCGATGGAGGTGAAGAACGTCGAGATATGGTGTGCCAAGGTCTGGCCGTCGCCGCCCTTGACCACGGTCATCAACGCGGCAATCGAGCCGTACAGCGGGAACTGGATCAACACGCCGGTGGTGGTCGGCACCGCACGGGCCACGGCATCCAGGAAGCTGCGCGGGCGCCAGTGCAGCAGGGCGCCGACCATGATGAACAGGAAGTTATAAGTGTTGAGCCCCGAAATGGCGCTGATCGCCGGCTTGGTGGAAAACTCATGGAATAGCCAGCCGGCCGCCAGCAAAGCCAGCAGAATCGTCAACAGCGGGCTGTGTTCCAACCATTCGCCTGGGCGCGTCGGTGCCTGTGGCTTGGGTAGGTTAAAGGCCGGGTCGACACCGCAGGCCTTGGCATCGCGGGCGCTGTTGGGGCCAGGAGCGGTGGCGTAGGCGATGATCAGCGACACTACGATCAGCGCCAGCAACAGCACGCCGGACTGCCACAGGAAGATGGTTTCAGTGAATGGGATCATCCCGGTGATCGACAGGATCGACGGCGGCAAGCTCGCCGGGTTGGCCTGCAACTGCGCGGCCGACGACGACAGCCCCAGTGCCCACACCGCACCCAGGCCCAGGTACGCCGCAGCGCCGGCGGCGCGGTAGTCCATGCGCAAATCCGTACGCCGGGCCAACGCCCGCACCAGCAAACCGCCGAACACCAGGGATAGCCCCCAGTTGAGCAGGGAGGCCACCATGGAAATCAATGCAACCCAGGCCACCGCCGAGCGGCCGTTCCTGGGGATGCGCGCCAGGCGGTCGATCAACTTCACCGCCGGCGGTGAACTGGCGACCACATAACCGCCGATCACCACAAAGGCCATCTGCATGGTGAACGGGATCAGGCTCCAGAACCCGTCGCCGAACGCCTTGGCCGCTTCGGCCGGCGCGGCGCCCATGCCCAGGGTCGCCACGGCGACGATGATCACGGCGAGGGCGGCAAACACCCAGGAGTCAGGAAACCAGCGCTCTGCAAAGTTGGAGCAGCGCAGGGCAAATCGGGCATAGCGGCTGTCTTCGATAGCATCGGCCACGAGTCTTTCCTCTTGTAGTTATTATGGGTTTTGGCAGTTTTACGGCATGTTCCTCTACACCCATTGATTTGGGAATGTAGTTATCTTCAACGATCGATGAGTAAAACAAATATATCCATCGTGATTGCCATCAATGGGCTCAGCTCATAACCTGCACGCCATTTTGTTTGCCTGCCGAGCCTGCACATGACTGCCACCTTTTCACCACGGGCGCAGCGTTTTTCCCGCTCCGACTATAAAACCCTGGGCCTGGCTGCCCTCGGTGGAGCCCTGGAAATCTATGACTTCATTATCTTCGTGTTCTTCGCGCTGACCCTCAGTCAACTGTTCTTCCCCCCGGAAATGCCCGAGTGGCTGCGGCTGTTGCAGAGCTTCGGCATCTTCGTCACCGGCTACCTCGCCCGCCCGCTGGGCGGCATCCTGATGGCGCACTTTGCCGACCACTTGGGGCGCAAGCGCGTATTCAGCCTGAGCATCCTGATGATGGCCTTGCCCTGCCTGCTGATTGGCATCATGCCGACCTACGCGCAAATCGGCTATTTCGCCCCGCTGATCCTGCTGGCGTTGCGCGTGCTGCAAGGCGCAGCGGTGGGTGGTGAAGTGCCCAGCGCCTGGACTTTCGTTGCCGAGCACGCCCCGCGTCACCATCGCGGCTACGCCTTGGGCTTTTTGCAAGCCGGCCTGACCTTCGGCTACCTGCTGGGCGCATTGACCGCCACCTTGCTGGCACAAGTCTTCACCCCCGCCGAAATCCTCGACTACGCTTGGCGTTTGCCTTTCCTGCTCGGCGGCGTATTCGGCGTGATCGGCGTATGGCTGCGCCGCTGGCTCAGCGAAACCCCGGTATTCCTGGAAATGCAGGCACGCCGCCAAGCGGCCGCCGAAATGCCACTGCGTAGCGTGCTGCGCGATCACCGTGCCGTATTGCTGCCGGCGATGATCCTCACCTGCGTGCTCACCTCGGCCGTGGTGGTGCTCGTCGTTATCACCCCGACCATGATGCAGAAAACCTTCGGCATGAGCCCCAGCCATACCTTCGCCTTGAGCGCGCTGGGCATCGTCTTCCTGAACATCGGCTGCGTCCTTGCCGGCCTGCTGGTCGACCGCATCGGCGCCTGGCGTGCGGTGCTGGTCTACAGCCTGTTGCTGCCGGTGGGGATCTTTATCCTGTATGCCAGCCTGATCAGCGGTGGCGTATGGCTGGGCGCGGCGTACGCCGTGGCAGGCTTGAGCTGTGGCGTCGTGGGCGCGGTGCCGTCGGTGATGGTCGGGCTGTTCCCGGCGCAGGTGCGGGTGTCGGGAATTTCCTTTACTTACAACATCGCCTATGCGCTGTGGGCGAGTACCACACCGTTGCTGTTGATCGCACTGATGCCGACCAGCCCCTGGATCTGCGTGGGGTACTGCGTGGTGATGGGGGCGGTGGGGGTGGCGAGTGTGGCGTTGTTTGGCAAGCGCCACACTTTGGCTGCGTGACGATCAAGTCAGGAAGTGCCAGAGCAGCAACGTACCCACTAACCCAACCACCGAAACAATCGTCTGCAACACCGACCACACCCAGATCGTCTGTTTCAACTGCAAGCCAAAGTACTCACGCACCATCCAGAACCCGGCATCGTTGACGTGGCAGAAGAACACCGAGCCGGCGCCAATCGCCAGGGCGACCAGTGAGCTTTGCGTTGCCGCCAACCCGGCCATCATTGGCGCGAGGATGCCCGCTGTCGTGGTGGTGGCGACAGTGGCCGAGCCGGTGGCTTGGCGCAGGGCCACGGCGATCAACCAGGCAAGCAACAGGTAGGGCATGTGTGCGCCTTCGGCGACCTTGCTGATGGTCTGGCTGACACCTGCGTCCAGCAGGGTTTGCTTGAGGCCGCCACCGGCGCCGATGGTCAGCAGCAACACGGCGATGGGGGCGAGGGCTTTGCGCAGGGTATTGCCGACGTCGGCGCGTGGCATGCCTGCGGCCCAGCCCAGGCATATCACGGCGGCGATGACCGCCAAGCCGAGGGCGATCAGCGGTTCACCGAGGAACTTCAAGGTCAGGCCAAGGGTGCTTTCTGGCGCCAGCGCGACTTTAGCCAAGGTGCTGCCGAGCATCAGGATCACCGGCAAAAGAATGATCAGTAGCGACGCGCCAAAGCTGGACTGGCGTGGGGCCTTGGGCGGTGCGCTGAACAGCGCGCCAATCTCGGCGGGTTCATCCACATGCAGGCGCTTGGACAGCCAGTTGCCGTAGAGCGGCCCAGCCAGGATCACTGCCGGCACCGCCAGGCAAAAGCCCAGCAACATGGTCAGGCCCAGGTCGGCGTGCAACGCGCCCACGGCAATCAGCGGCCCCGGATGTGGCGGCATCAGTGCGTGCAGGGTGGTCATGCCCGCCAGCGCCGGGATGGCGATTTTCAGCAGCGGCTGGTTCGACCGCTTGGCCATCACAAAGATGATCGGCACCATCATCACCAGGCCCACTTCAAAAAACAGCGGCAGACCAATCACCATGGCGACCAGTGCCATCACCCACGGCAATGACTTGCCCTTGCCCAGCCCGAGCAAAGTGGTGGCGATTCGGTCGGCCGCGCCAGATTCGGCCATCAGCGCGCCGAGCATCGCGCCCAGGGCAATGATGATCCCGGCTTCACCGAGAATTGCTCCAGCACCTTTACTGAATGCCTTCGCCACTTCTTCCGGTGGCAGGCCGGCGCCCACGCCGGCGATAAAGGTGCCAATCAGAATCGACAGGAAGGGCGGCAATTTGCTCGCGCTGATCAGCACGATGATGCTAGCGATGGCCAGCAGGACGCAAAGCATGAGACGGGTGTCGTGAACCATCCACGCGGCAGTCGATAAACCCAAGACAGGACTCCTTATCGAGCAGGTTGGCTAATATGTTTCTTTTTGTTTCAGCGCGAAAAGCATACCTGATAGAGCCGGCCCAGGGCGCCCATGGGCGATTTTGGTGCGCCCAAAGCTAACGACGCGCTGGCGGATAGATGACAATTTTGCAAACCATGCCAGTGGATCTGCAATTGCTGCACGAGCAGTTCGATATTGCCCACGCCACCATCCAGGTCGAAGGCGAGGGTTTCCAGCATGACGAACACGACGAAGTGCATGCCTGAGCCTGGCTAACGGATTTGTAATCTTCCACCCACGGCCCTGATAAGTACCGAAAGCTACATTGCCCCTCGCTGGGAACCTCAGCGACTTCATGGGCGTGGAACTCTCGTTATGGCAATTTCCGTTAGAACACTGTTAGGGGCGGCGGCGTTGTGGCTAGCCGCAAATGCCGTCCAGGCACAGCCCCTCACCCTTGATGCAGCCTTGCAAACCGCCTTCGCCAACAACCCGGACCTGGCGGCTGCACAATGGGAAATCGATATCGCCCAGGGCGGCCGCCAGCAGGCCGGCTTGATTCCCAACCCGGTCGCCTCCTGGGACGCCGAAGACACCCGCCGCAACAGCCGCACCACCAGCATCAAGCTCAGCCAGACCCTGGAACTGGGCGGCAAGCGCGGTGCGCGCATCGAGCTGGCCACCCGCGCCCAGGACGCCGCCGCATTGACCTTGGAGCAGCGCCGCAACGTGCTGCGCGCCGAGGTGATCGACAGTTATTACGGCGCCCTGCGCGCCCAGGAACGCCTCGACCTGGCGCAACGCTCGATGGCCCTGGCCGAACGTGGCCTGGCGGTCGCCAACGGGCGTGTCAGCGCTGGCAAGTCATCACCGGTGGAAGCCATCCGCGCCCAAGTGCAGGTGTCGGAAATCCGCCTGGAGTTGAATCGCGCCCAGATTGGCCTGAGTGACGCCTACCGGCAGCTGGCCGCCCGCACCGGCAGTGCCGCCACCGACTTCGAGGCGCTCGCCACACAAAACACCTTCGCACCGGCGTTACCTGCAGCCGCACAATTGCTGGCGCGCCTTGAGCAGACCGCTGAGCTGCGCCTGGCCGAACTGAATATTGTGCAGAACGAAGCCAGCGTGGGCCTGGAAAAAGCCCAGCGCATTCCGGACCTGGATGTGTCCATCGGCAGCCAATACGACGCCAGCGTGCGCGAGCGGGTCAACCTGTTGGGCGTGTCGATGCCGATCCCGTTGTTCAACCGCAACCAGGGCAACATCCTCGCTGCCAGCCGCCGCACCGACCAGGCCCGCGACCTGCGCAACGCCACCGAGCTGCGCCTGCGCACCGAGACCCGCCAGGCCCTGGACCTGTGGCAAGCGGCGATTACCGAGGTGCGCGCATTCAACCAGCAGGTCCTGCCCGCCGCACAAAGCGCGGTCGACAGCGCCACCCGTGGCTTCGAGATGGGCAAGTTCAACTTCCTCGACGTGCTCGACGCCCAGCGCACCTTGATCGCGGCCCGCACCCAATACCTCACCGCGACTGCCCAGGCCACCGACGCCTGGGTACGCATCGAACGCATTTACGGCGACCTCGCCCGGTTTTGATTTTTTCCTGGAGTCTCCTGATGAACAAAAAACATGGCATGGCGCTCGCCGTCGCCCTGGGCCTGCTGCTATCGGGCTTCGCACAGGCCGAGGAAGAAGGAGTGCTCGAACTCACCGAGCAGCAGATCCAGGCCGCCGGCATTCAACTGGCCCAGGCTCAACCGCGCTCTATCAGTACCGTGCTGACGCTACCGGGCGAGGTGCGCTTCGACGAAGACCGCACCTCCCATATCGTGCCCCGTGCGGCGGGTGTGGTGGAGGCGGTGAAGGTCAATCTTGGCCAGTCAGTGAAAAAGGGCGAGCTGCTGGCGGTGATCGCCAGCCAGCAGATTTCCGATCAACGCAGCGAGTTGGCGGCCAGCCAGCGCCGAGTCGAACTGGCGCGCACCACTTTCCAGCGTGAGCGCCAATTGTGGCAGGACAAAATCTCCGCCGAGCAGGATTACCTGTTGGCGCGGCAAACCCTGCAAGAAGCTCAAATTGCCCTGAACAACGCCCGGCAGAAGATGACCGCCCTCAGCGGCAGCGCGGTCTTGGCCGGTGGCAATCGCTATGAGCTGCGTGCGCCGTTTGCCGGGGTGGTGGTGGAAAAACACCTGGGCGTGGGCGAGGTGGTCAGTGAGACCAGCAACGCGTTCACGCTCTCGGATTTGTCCCAGGTGTGGGTCACCTTCGGGGTATTTCCCAAAGACTTGAACAAAGTGCGCGTGGGCAAGCCGGTGAAAGTCAGCTCCACGGAAATGGGCACCGAAGTGCTCGGCACCGTGGCCTATGTCGGCAATTTGCTCGGTGAGCAGACACGTACCGCGACCGTCCGCGTGACCGTGCCCAACCCCGACGACGCCTGGCGCCCAGGCTTGTTTGTGGCCGTGGAGCTCGCCACCGATACCTACCAGGCCAAGGTCACGGTGCCGCAAGCCGCGATCCAGACAGTCGAGGACAAACCCTCGGTATTCGTACGCACCGCAGAGGGTTTTATCACCCGCCATCTTGAATTGGGCGTCAGTCAAAACGGCTACGTCGAAGTGCGCCAGGGCCTGGAGGCCGGCGCGCAGGTGGCGACGGTTGGCAGCTTCATCCTCAAGTCCGAACTGGGCAAAGGCTCGGCCGAACACGCCCATTGATCTGCGAGTGATTCCCCATGTTTGAGCGCCTTATTCAATTTGCCATCGAGCAGCGCATCATCGTGCTGCTGGCGGTGCTGCTGATGGCCGGTGTCGGCATCGCCAGCTATCAGAAACTGCCCATCGACGCGGTGCCTGATATCACCAACGTGCAAGTGCAGATCAACTCGGCAGCGGCGGGGTTTTCACCGCTGGAAACCGAACAGCGCATCACCTTCCCTATCGAAACCGCCATGGCCGGCCTGCCCGGTCTGCAGCAGACGCGTTCGCTGTCGCGTTCCGGATTGTCCCAGGTAACGGTGATTTTCAAGGACGGCACCGACCTGTTCTTTGCCCGCCAACTGGTCAACGAGCGCCTGCAAGTGGCACGTGGGCAATTGCCCGATGGCATTGATACCGCGATGGGGCCGATTTCCACCGGGCTCGGGGAAATTTTCCTGTGGACCGTGGAGGCCGAGGACGGTGCGCGCAAGGACGACGGTACGCCGTATACCCCGACTGATCTACGGGTGATCCAGGACTGGATCATCAAGCCGCAACTGCGCAACGTACCGGGCGTGGCCGAGATCAATACGATCGGCGGTTTCGCCAAGGAGTACCAGATTGCGCCAGACCCCAAGCGCCTGGCCGCCTATAACCTGACGCTCAATGACCTGGTCACGGCGCTGGAGCGCAACAACGCCAACGTCGGTGCCGGTTATATCGAGCGCAGTGGCGAGCAGTTGCTGATTCGCGCACCGGGGCAAGTGGCGTCCATCGACGACATCGCCAACATCGTCATCACCACCTCGGACGGTACGCCGATCCGCGTGCGTCATGTGGCTCAGGTGGATATTGGCCGCGAACTGCGCACCGGCGCCGCCACTGAAAACGGCCGCGAGGTGGTGCTGGGCACGGTGTTCATGTTGATCGGCGAGAACAGCCGCAGCGTGTCCCAGGCGGTGGCGAAAAAACTCGAGGAGATCAACCGCTCGCTGCCCGAAGGGGTGGTGGCGGTCACCGTGTATGACCGCACCAACCTGGTAGAGAAAGCCATCGCCACGGTGAAGAAAAACCTTTTCGAAGGTGCGTTGCTGGTGGTCGCGGTGTTGTTCCTGTTCCTCGGCAATATCCGTGCGGCGCTGATCACCGCCATGGTGATTCCGCTGGCGATGCTGTTCACCTTTACCGGCATGTTTACCAACAAAGTCAGCGCCAATCTGATGAGCCTCGGCGCATTGGACTTCGGCATTATCGTCGACGGAGCGGTGGTGATCGTCGAGAACGCCATTCGCCGTCTGGCTCACGCGCAGCAGCGCCATGGCCGTTTGCTGACCCGCAGTGAGCGTCTGCACGAAGTGTTTGCCGCCGCCAAGCAAGCGCGACGGGCGCTGATCTTCGGGCAACTGATTATCATGGTGGTGTACCTGCCGATCTTTGCCCTCACCGGCGTGGCCGGCAAGATGTTCCACCCCATGGCCTTCACCGTGGTGATTGCCTTGCTCGGCGCGATGATTCTGTCGGTGACCTTCGTACCGGCGGCGATTGCGTTGTTCGTCACCGGCAAGGTCAAAGAGGAAGAAAACTGGGTCATGCGCAGCGCACGTCGGGTGTACGACCCGGTGCTTAATTGGGTGATGACGCGTCGCCCCTTGGTATTTGGCCTGGCGCTGCTGACCATCGTGGTGTCGGGTCTGGTTGCCAGCCGTATGGGCAGCGAATTTATCCCCAGCCTGAGTGAAGGCGATTTTGCCCAGCAGGCACTGCGCGTACCCGGCACCAGCCTGACGCAATCGGTGCAGATGCAGCAGCAACTGGAAAAAACGTTACTGGGCGAGGTGCCGGAAATCGAGCGGGTGTTTGCGCGTACCGGTACGGCGGAAATCGCTTCCGACCCGATGCCGCCGAATATTTCCGACAGCTACGTGATGCTCAAACCCAAGGCCCAATGGCCCGATCCGAACAAGTCCCGCGAGGCGATCATTGCTGACATCCAAAGGGCCAGTGCGATTGTGCCGGGCAGCGTGTACGAGTTGTCGCAACCGATCCAGCTGCGCTTCAATGAATTGATCTCCGGTGTGCGCAGCGATGTGGCGGTAAAGGTGTTCGGCGATGACATGGCGGTGCTCAACACCACCGCCGGGGAAATCGCCGAGACCTTGCAGGCACTCAACGGCGCCTCGGAAGTAAAGGTGGAACAGACCTCCGGCCTGCCGGTGCTGACCATCAATATCGACCGCGACAAGGCCGCGCGCTTTGGCCTGAATGTGGGTGATGTGCAGGACACCATCGCCGTCGCCGTCGGTGGGCGCCAGGCCGGTACGTTGTACGAAGGGGATCGGCGCTTCGACATGGTGGTGCGTTTGTCCGACGCGTTGCGCACGGATATCGAAGGCTTGTCACGACTGTTGATTCCAGTGCCGGCGTTGGCCGGTAATACGTCGGGGCAACTGGGTTTTATCGCCTTGTCCCAAGTCGCCAGCCTCGACCTGGTGCTCGGCCCCAACCAGATCAGCCGCGAGAACGGCAAGCGCCTGGTGATCGTCAGCGCCAACGTGCGCGGGCGTGATATCGGTTCGTTTGTCGAGGAAGCCGAAGCCGCCCTCATGGCCCAGGTGAAAGTGCCCGTCGGTTACTGGACCACCTGGGGCGGGCAATTCGAGCAGTTAAAAGAAGCCTCCGAGCGCCTGCGCATCGTGGTGCCGGTGGCGTTGCTGCTGGTGTTCGGCTTGCTGTTCATGATGTTCAACAACCTCAAGGATGGCTTGCTGGTGTTCACCGGGATTCCGTTCGCGCTGACCGGTGGGATCATGGCGCTGTGGCTGCGGGATATTCCGCTGTCGATTTCGGCGGGGGTGGGCTTTATTGCGTTGTCGGGTGTGGCGGTGCTGAACGGCCTGGTGATGATCGCCTTTATCCGCAACCTGCGCGAAGAAGGGCGCTCGTTGGCGTTGGCGATCCACGAAGGCGCGCTGACCCGCCTGCGCCCGGTATTGATGACTGCATTGGTGGCGTCCCTCGGGTTCGTCCCCATGGCACTCGCCACCGGCACCGGCGCCGAAGTGCAACGCCCGTTGGCGACGGTGGTGATTGGCGGGATTATTTCTTCGACCTTGCTGACGCTGCTGGTGTTGCCGGCGCTTTACCAGTGGGCCCATCGCCGCGAAGAAGAGGACGAATAACAATCTTGAATGCAACACAAAACCAATGTGGGAGGGGGCTTGCTCCCGATAGCGGAGTGTCAGCCAGCACATGCATTAGCTGATCCGCCGCCATCGGGAGCAAGCCCCCTCCCACACTGGACCTGTGCTGTTTTCAGATTCAGGGGAAACACCAGGCTGAACCGCGTAAAGCGCCCCGGCTGGCTGGTGACATGGGCATGCCCCCCATGAAGATGCATGATCGACTTGACGATCGCCAACCCCAGCCCGTTGCCGCCTTCGGCGCGGGTACGGCTGCTGTCGGCGCGGTAGAAACGTTCGAACAGGTGCTGCAGGTGGTGCGCGTCGATGCCTCGACCCGGGTTGCCCACCGACAGCGACACGCTCTGTTCATAGGCTTCCACCAACAACAAGATGCTCGAACCTTCAGGTGTATGGCGAATGGCATTGGAGAGCAAATTGGATATGGCCCGCTGGATCATCAGCCGATCACCAGTCACCCAGGCATCGCCGCGCAGGCTCAGGGTGAGCTCTTTGTCTTCGGCACTCAGGGCAAACAGCTCCATCACCCGCTGGGCTTCTTGGGCCAGGGATACTTCGGTGAATGACGCCCGCGCCGCAGGATGGCTGACCTGGGCCAGGAACAGCATATCGCTGACGATACGCGCCAGGCGTTCAAGCTCTTCGGTGTTGGATTCCAGCACCGCCTTGTATTCCTCGGGCGGCCGCTGGCGGGACAGGGTCAGTTGGGCCTTGCCCATCAGGTTGGTCAAGGGCGCCCGCAGTTCGTGGGCCAGGTCATCGGAAAATTGCGAGAGCTGCTGCACCCCGGCGTCCAGACGGTTGAGCATCACGTTGAAGCCTTGGGCCAGTTCTCCCAGTTCGTAGGGCAAGTTGTCCACGGACAAACGATGGGTCAGGTCTTGGGTGGTGACTTTCGCCGCTACTTGGCTGAACTGCTTCAACGGTGCCAGGCCGCGTTGCACCAGCCACCAGGCGCCCATGCCGATCAGGATCAACAGCAGCGGCAGCGCAATCAGTGTGGCGCGCAGGTAGGCGCTGAGCAACGCCTGGTCGTCCATGCGGTCCAGGGACAGCAGCACCCGCACGCGTTCGCCGCTGGCCAGGCGCATCAGGCTGGAGGCGCTGAGCACCTGGCTGCCATAGTTGTCGGTCCAGTTCAGGTAGCCGAGGGTTTCCCGGGGTTTGAAGTCCGTGAGCAAGGGCTCCTGGGGCTTGGCACCGATGTTGAGTAACACGCTGTTATTGGGGGCGGTGCCGACGATAGTCAGGTAGAAATTGTCATGGCCGATGACCAGGTCCAACAGCGAGTGGGGGCGGGCGCGGATGGCCTGGGCGTCGAGCCCCAGGGCCAGGCTGTGCTGGATCTGTTCCATCTTGCTTTCCAGGTTCTTGCGCGCCAGTTTTTCCAACTCATGGGTGAGGGCCAGGTAGGCCAGGGTGGCCAGCAGCAACACCAGGCCGGCGCCCATCAGGCTGACGGTCAGGCCCAGGCGCATCGACAGGCTGCCGGTCTTCATGGACGCGCTTCCAGCACATAGCCCACGCCACGGATGGTGTGGATCAGCTTGACCTCGCTCTGGTCATCCACCTTGGCCCGCAAGCGGCTGATGGAAACTTCCACCACGTTGGTGTCGCAATCGAAATTCATGTCCCACACCAGGGAAATAATCTGCGTGCGGGTCAGCACTTCACCGCTCTGGCGCATCAGTACGTGGAGCAGGGTGAACTCCTTGGTGGTCAGGTCGATACGCCGAGTGTCGCGATAAGCACGATGGCGGCGCGGGTCCAGTTCCAGGTCCGACACGCGGAACACTTCCGGCTGCGGAATGTGTTCGCTGCGTCGCAACAAGGTGCGCACACGGGCCAGCAGCTCGGGGAACTCGAAGGGCTTGACCAGGTAGTCGTCGGCGCCCATGTCCAGGCCCTTGATCTTGTCAGCCAGCCGGCCCCGGGCGGTCAGCATCATTACCCGCTGGGCGCTATTGCGCCGCAGTTCTTGCAGAACTTGCCAGCCGTCCTTGCCGGGCAGGTTGACGTCGAGAATCACCAGCTCATACGCGTGCTGCCCGGCCAAGTGCAGGCCATCGATGCCATTGGCGGCGCAGTCGACCACGTAGCCGCTTTCGTTCAAGCCTTGCTGCAGGTAGTCAGCAGTCTTTTGCTCGTCCTCAACCACAAGGATACGCATGGGGGTTTTACCTCTAATGTCTGGGGAGAGAAAGCGCCCATTTCCGTTTGGCGGCTGTTTTCAGGGGGGTAGGAAAAGTCTGAACGGTGAAGTAACTTCAGGGTCAACTGCGACCATCAGTCGCATAACCCTGCGGGCAAAAAAAACGCCCCAAGCGGGGCGTTAAAAACTCATCTCTTTCCAAAGGAGCTACACAAAAGCTTCAGAGATGAATGTGCTCGGTGATAAGTTGAAGCCAGTATAGAAATTTCAACTTAACGAGAAGCTGGAGCCAATATTACAATTTTGATAGACGGCTATTTGTGAACAGATGTTAGTTAATCGCGAGCGAATGTAAGCTTACAGCGCGAGCACTGGGCATATCGGGGAGTCATTTGCTGCAGCTGCTGTGCGGCGGCACGCTGATGAAGGTTACGATTCTGCAAACTGGCGGCCTTCTAACAAATAAGTAATGTTCTGGTGAACATGCCGTCAGGGTTCACTGGTTAATCTCGACACTGAACTTTTCAGTCGAGGAACCCGTGATGAACTTTTATAAAGTGGCCTCAGGTGTTTTAACCGCCGTCTTATCCTTCGGTGCACTGGCCGAAGGCGGAGGGGATCGAACCTTCGCCCTGATGATGGAGCGCAACGAGAAAGCCATGGCCGCCTACGCGATCAAAAACGGCAAGCCAGTGCCTGAGGTGCAGGCCTATCGTTATGGCATGGAGTTGGACATTGCCAAGGTGGTCAACATGACGCCGCCGGTCCGCTCGTGCAACGCCGTGCCGTCGCGCATGACCTATGAGGATTCCAGCGGCAAGCTCAAAACCCTGGAGTATCAGGTGTTGGGTGTGTGCCGAAACACGGGCGGTTGAAGGATCAAAAATATAGTGGGGCGGTGGGCTAAAGCGCTATTCAGAAAATGCCGGCAGCGCCGATGCAGCAGTAATCGTCCCGCCCATTTGCCCATCGGTGCCCTATGTTCAATACCCGCCTGAAACAGGAGCTGGCCGCTCTTCGCGAAGACTTGTCGAGCTTGCTGCAGGTCAAGGAGAGCCTGGAGAACGAAATGCTGTGCCTGACGCTCAATGCCGAGGGGCGGGTAGAGTGGGCGAATGCCAACTTCCTGCAGGAGCTGGTTTATCCGCTGAGTGAGATTGTAGGGCGGGCGATTGAAGACTTGGTGCCGGCTCATGTGCGCCAGGACGAGTTCCAATTGCGCTTCAAGCACGCGTTGGCTCGCGGCGAACATTTTGCCGGCACCGTGCGCCTGCTGCGGGGCAATGGCAAGGAGGCGTGGCTGCGCTCGATCGTACAGCCGGTGCGCAATTCGCAGGGGCATCTCAAGCATTTTTCAATGTTCTCCAGCGACCTCACCCGCACCATCGAGAGTTCGCGAGAACATGACAACCTGATCACCGCGCTGATGCGCTCCACGGCATTGATCGAGTTCGACCTGGACGGGCACGTGCTCACCGCCAATGACCGCTTCCTCAGCAGCATGGGTTACAGCCTGGCGCAGATCCAGGGCAAACATCACCGTATGTTCTGTGAGCCACAGGAATACAACAGCCCTGAGTACCAGCAGTTCTGGAAACGCCTGAACGCCGGTGAGTACGTTGCGGCGCGCTTCAAGCGCGTGGACAGCCATGGCCGCCTGGTGTGGTTGGAAGCCACCTACAACCCAGTGCTGGACGCCAACGAGCGACTGTACAAAGTGGTCAAGTTCGCCACGGTGATCACCGATCAGGTCAACCGCGAGCAGGCGGTGGCCGACGCCGCCAGCATTGCCTACAGCACCTCCCTGCAAACCGACGACAGCGCCCAGCGCGGCACCACGGTGGTGACCCAGGCCGTGGAAGTGATGCGTGACCTGGCCCAGCACATGCAACAGGCCGGCGAAGGCATCGAGGCGCTGAACGCCCAGTCCCAAGTGATCGGCACTATCGTCAAGACCATCAGCGGCATCGCCGAACAGACCAACTTGCTGGCGCTGAACGCAGCCATCGAAGCGGCGCGTGCCGGTGAACAAGGGCGTGGCTTTGCGGTGGTGGCTGATGAGGTGCGGCAACTGGCTTCGCGCACCAGCAAAGCCACTGAAGAAATTGTCGGCGTGGTGCGCCAGAACCAGGACATGGCCCGCGATGCGGTGGCGCTGATGGCCGACGGTCGCCTGCAAGCCGAACAAGGCCTGGCCCTGGCGGCCGAGGCTGGCACGGTGATTGTGGAGATCCAGGACGGTGCGCAAAAAGTGGTGAGTGCGGTTGGGCAGTTTGCCAATCAGCTGTCGAGTTAACTGGTTAGCTCAAGAGCATGTTCCAACGCTGAACTCGGTTTTGAATACAACAAAACTCAATGTGGGAGGGGGCTTGCTCCCGATGGCGGTGGGTCAGTCATAGATGTATTACTGACACACCCTCATCGGGAGCAAGCCCCCTCCCACATTGGTTTTGTAGTGTTTTCAGGTACGCGGCATGCAGTCGATGGTGCGGTTTACCACGGTCTTGGCCATCTCCAGCAAATGCCACGCGGCATGGATTCTGGCGCGGTCGTGTGGTTGCAGGTGATCGCAACAGTCCCACACCGTGGCTGAGGCGCTGTGGATCAAGTGGGAGATATAGAGTTGGGCGTCTTCGAAGCTGAGTTCTTCGTTGACGACAAGGCAGTCCATGGGTGGATCGGGAAGGGCTTTGGTCATCGTGTAACTCCTATTGAGCAAGGGAGCGACCACCAACGCTGCTAAACGTAAGGTGGCAGCTGTACGCGGGTTAGCAGACCGGTCAATAGGAAAACCAGCGCACCCGAAGATGCCCCGCGCACAGCCACCATAAACGCGGATGTGGACCGTGTGCCTATTGAGTTCGGGCTGCTAAACCCGATCACTGAACTCCAGTGACGGACCGAAGACTAGCCATCGATTCCAACAGGCACAAGGCGGCGGGGATTGTCTCGGAAACGTCCTGCAATTTAAAGAGACACAGCTTGCTGGCCTTTTACAAACCATGACCAAATGCCAGCAACACCATCCGTCCAAATGTGGGAGGGGGCTTGCTCCCGATGAGGGTATGTCAGTCATACATCTGTGACTGACCCACCGCCATCGGGGGCAAGCCCCCTCCCACATTGGTTTTGTAGTGTTTTCAGGTACGTGGCATGCAGTCGATAGTGCGGTTTACCACGGTCTTGGCCATTTCCAACAAGTGCCACGCGGCATGGATTCGGGCACGGTCGTGGGGTTGCAGGTGATCGCAACAGTCCCACACGGTGGCTGAGGCGCTGTGGATCAAGTGGGAGATATAGAGTTGGGCGTCTTCGAAGCTGAGATTTTCGTTAACGACGAGGCAGTCCATGGGTGGATCGGGAAGGGCTTTGGTCATGGTGTAACTCCTGATTAAGGCAGAAGCCGGCCCAGTCGCGACTAAACGAAGGGTGGCGGCTGTACGCAGGTTAGTCGACCGGCTAATCAGGAAAATCCGGCGCACCCGAGGGTGCCCTGCGCACAGCCACCATAAAACCTCATGGAGGACCATGCGCCTGATTAGAGTCCGGGCGACTAAACCCGATCACTGAAAAGGCAGTGACGGACCGAAGACTAGCCATCGATTCCAACAGGCACAAGGCGGCGGGGATTGTCTCGGAAACGTCCTGCAATTTAAAGAGACACAGCTTGCTGGCCCTTTACAAACCATGACCAAATGCCAGCAACACCACCCCTCCCACATTTGGATCAGCGGCCGAGCATCTTTACCCAGCGCGATGGCGGCATGCCGTAGGTGCTGCGAAATTGACGGGTCATGTGGCTTTGGTCGGTGAAGCCGGCGGTCATCGCCGCATCCACCAACGATTGGCCCTGGGCCAACAGCTGACGCACCAGGTCCAGCCGGCGCATGGTCAGGTAGCGGTAGGGGCTGGTGCCGAACAATAAACGAAAATCCCGCGATAACGCCCAGCGGTCGCGGCCGGCGTGGTCGGCCATTTCATCCAGGGTAATGCTGCGGCCCAGGGCGCTGTGGATAAATTCACGGGCGCGCTCGGCGGCGATGTAGTCGAAGGATTTGCGGCTGACGATGGCGCCGGACGCCATGCTCAGCGCCTGTGCCAGGTCGTACATGGCGTCCTGTTCCTGCATCGGGTCAATCGAGCACTCCAGGTTCTGCAGCAACACTTCGCTGGCGCGGTGCAGCCGTGGGTCGGTGGACAAGCCGCCGGGAATAAACGGCAAGGGCTTGCCGCCAAGGATCTGCTGGATCAGCGCCGGCTCCACATAAATCATCCGGTACTTGAAGCCTTCATCGCTGCCTGCGCGGCCGTCATGGAGTTCATCCGGGTGAATCACCATGGTGGTACCAGGCAGGCTGTGGGTCATGCCGCCGCGGTAATGAAAACTCTGCACGCCGAACAAGGTGCGCCCGATGGCGTAGGTGTCATGGCGATGGGGGTCGAACGCGAAGCCGGCAAAGTACGCCTCGATACGGTCCAGGCCACTGGCGTGCGGGGCGCGGTGCAGCCAATCGAGGGTGTGGGTGGGGTTGCCCATGGTGACTTGTCACAAAAGGAGGTGGAAACACGTTAACCGAGTCTGCCGCGCTTGTCTGCCTGGGGTCTTGTACGATTGTGCAGGCGTCGGCTGGGGCCTATGATCGCGGTTCGTCTACTGCACTGGTGGAGCCTTCCATGGATTTTTTCAACCCTGCCTATGTGGCGCCCTTGGTGGCGCTCGCGCTGCTGTGGACGGTGGCCGTGGTGACGCCCGGCCCCAACTTCTTCAATACGGCGCAGTTGGCCGCCAGCTGTTCGCGACGTCACGGCGTGGTGGCATCGGCGGGCGTGGCGACCGGCACGATTATCTGGGGTCTGGCGGGTGGCCTGGGCATCAAGTCGCTGTTTACTGCCGCGCCCATGCTGTACCTGGCGTTCAAGATCATCGGCGGCTGCTACCTGATCTACCTTGGGCTGAAACTGTTCAAGCGCTCGGCGCCGGCATCGGTGCAGTTGCCCGACGAGCCGCGACGCTCATTGTTTTCCGCCTGGCGCTTCGGCTTGCTGGGGAATTTGTCCAACCCCAAGGCCGCGCTATTCGTCGCCACGGCCTTCGCCTCGACCATGCCGCCGTCGCCATCGCCTGCGCTGCTGACCCTGGCGGTCATCACCATGGCGACCTTGTCGTTCAGTTGGTACACCAGCGTCGCCCTGGTGTTTTCCAGCGAGCGCATGGCAAACCTCTACAGCCGTTCGCGCAAGTGGCTCGACCGCTTTGCCGGCAGTTGCTACCTGTTGTTCGGTGCACATCTGGTAGCGAATCGCTGACCGGCCGTGGTAAGAAGCCTTACTTTCAACAGTGAGGCCGGGTCATGAGCAAGGTGCGGGTAGGGATTATTTTTGGTGGTCGTTCGGCCGAGCATGAGGTGTCGCTGCAATCGGCGCGCAACATCGTCGATGCCCTCGACCGTTCGCGCTTCGAGCCCATCCTGATCGGGATCGACAAGGCCGGTCACTGGCACCTCAACGACACGTCGAACTTCCTGATCAACCAGGAAAACCCGGCGCTGATCGCCCTCAACCAATCCAACCGTGAATTGGCGGTGGTGCCGGGCAAGGCCAGCCAGCAAGTGGTGGAAACCTCCGGCCAGGGGCTGCTGGAACACATCGATGTAATCTTCCCCATCGTCCATGGCACCCTTGGCGAAGACGGTTGCCTGCAAGGCTTGCTGCGCATGGCTGACTTGCCCTTCGTCGGCTCCGACGTGCTTGGCTCGGCCGTGTGCATGGACAAAGACATCAGCAAACGCCTGCTGCGTGACGCCGGTATCGCGGTTACGCCGTTCATTACCCTTACGCGTCGAAACGCGGCACGCACCTCTTTTGAGGCAGCTGCGAACACGCTCGGCCTACCGATGTTCGTCAAACCCGCCAACCAGGGCTCCTCAGTGGGCGTGAGCA
This sequence comes from Pseudomonas synxantha, assembly GCF_900105675.1. Classification (NCBI taxonomy): domain Bacteria; kingdom Pseudomonadati; phylum Pseudomonadota; class Gammaproteobacteria; order Pseudomonadales; family Pseudomonadaceae; genus Pseudomonas; species Pseudomonas synxantha. Next base: position 146,073 of record NZ_LT629786.1, read on the forward strand.
AAGTCGGCAATGAAGCCGAGTACCTCGCCGCGGTTGAGCTGGCGCTGGGTTTTGATGAAAAAGTGCTGGTGGAGTCCGCCGTCCGGGGCCGTGAAATCGAATGCGCCGTGCTGGGCAATGACCAGCCCATTGCCAGCGGCTGCGGCGAGATCGTGGTGAGCAACGGCTTCTATTCCTACGACAGCAAATACATCGACGACCAGGCCGCCCAGGTGGTGGTGCCTGCGGCTATCAGCCATGAAGCCAGCGAGCGCATTCGCAGCCTGGCCATTGAAGCGTTTGAAGTGCTGGGTTGTGCAGGGCTGGCGCGGGTGGATGTGTTCCTGACCGATAATGGCGAAGTCCTGATCAACGAGATCAACTCACTGCCCGGTTTTACCCGCATCAGCATGTACCCCAAGCTGTGGCAGGCGGCGGGCATGAGTTACAGCGAGCTGGTAAGCCGCTTGCTTGAACTGGCGCTGGAGCGGCATGCGGGGCGCAAGGGGTTGAAGATCAGTCGCTGATTGCTGGTGGCCCTCGCCGCAAAAGTACGGCCTGTTCGTCAGGTCGTACGAGCAATCCACGAATAGATCAACGTCCTGTTCTCCGCCGGGTGATGAGTCCTCCTGCGATAGCTGGCAAACGCCGGCGAGGTGCAGTAGGTGCATACGTCACTCACCTCGATATGTTCGCGCTTGACCCCGGCCGCGTGCAGCAACAGCAGCCCATACCCGCTCAAATCAAACCAGGCACTTCCTGTTTGCCTGGCATGGGGCGGTGTAATGTGCGGGGCTTGTAGCGGTGTCGGTTGCTCATCGCTCCAGGGCGCCTGGCCGTGCTGCCATACGTGGCCTTGATCGGCCTGGAACTCGGCAATAAACGCCGCGCTCACCTCATAGCAGCACGGTTTGATCGACGGCCCAATCGCTACTCGCAGTTGGTCTGCGGTAATGCCTTTATCTATGAAGCGCTGCACGGCATTGTCGATGATTCCGCGCTGCAAGCCCTTCCAGCCGCCATGGATGGCCGCTACCCACTCACCGCCTGCGATCAGAATGGGCAAGCAATCGGCCGTGATGACCGCAATCGGCTGGCGGCTGTGTGTGAGCACCCCGTCGGCCTCAATCGTGTTGGCCAACTGACCCGGTTGCCACTCGATCACCGACGCGCTGTGCACTTGTTTGCAAATGAACACGTCATCGGGTCGCAGGGGATCATCAATCGAGCAAAAACCGTGATCGACGCCGGGGAGAGCATTGAGGTTGTGGGCTTTGTACACCGTGCATTCTCCGTTGATCAAAACACCTTAGTCGCCCAGCGCCTCGCCTTCGCGCCGAGGGTCGGCGCCGCCGCTCAGCGACACCTTACCCTGGGCATCCCGTGTGCGCACGATGGCCTGGATGCCGCTGGTCATCTCGATTTCGCTGAGGGCATGACCTTTGTCCTTGAGCGCCTGTTTCAGCGCGGGGTTGAACAGACCTGTTTCCAATTCAGTGGCCCCGTTGCGGCTGCCGAAATTCGGCAGGCTGATGGCTGCTTGGGGATCAAGTTTCCAGTCGAGCATGGCTACCAGGGATTTACTCACGTACTCGATGATCTGCGAACCGCCGGGGGAGCCGACGGTGGCGAGCAGCTCACCTGTCTGGCGGTCGAACACCAAGGTCGGCGCCATGGCCGAGCGCGGGCGCTTGCCGGGTTGCACGCGGTTCGCCACAGGCTGGCCGTTTTCTTCGGGAATGAACGAGAAGTCGGTCATCTGATTGTTGAGTAAAAAGCCCTGCACCATCACATGGGAGCCGAACGCCGCTTCCACCGTGGTGGTCATCGACACCGCTCCGCCCTGGTCGTCTACCGCCACCACTTGCGAGGTGGAGATGCGCAGCGGCGAGCGGTCCGGTGCATAAGCCACCTGCACGCCAGCGGGTTGGCCGGGCTTGGCGATGCCCATGCTGCGTTCGCCGATCAGCACGGCACGCTGGGCCAGGTAATCGGGCGCGACGAGGCCGGCAACCGGTACGGGGGTGAAGTCTGCATCAGCCACATACAGTGCACGGTCGGCAAAGGCCAGGCGCCCGGCTTCGGCGATCAGGTGCACCGCCTCGGGTGTCGGCTCAAGCCCGGCCGGCGAGGCACTCTTGACCGGTGTCATCGGCGCGATAGCCAAGCGAGGGTCGCGGGTTTCCAGTGCCTGCAAAGTCCCAAGGATCTGCGCCACAGCAATCCCGCCCGAGGAAGGCGGCGGCATGCCGCAGACCTTCCACTGTTTGTAGTCGGTACACAAAGGTGCGCGTTCCTTGGCGCTGTAGCTCTTGAGGTCGGCCACGGACAGGCTGCCGGCATTGTGATTACCCTGCACCTTGCGTGCGATCTCATCGGCAATCGGCCCGTGGTACAGCGCGTCCGGCCCTTCCTTGGCGATGCGCTTGAACACCGCGGCCAGCGCTGGATTTTTCAGCAGCGTGCCGGTGGCTTTTGGCGAGCCATCGGCATTCAGGAAGTACGCCGCCATCTCCGGCGATTGTGCGATAAAGCGGTCAGCCGCAATCAAGCTGTGCAAGCGCGGGGAAATAGCGAAGCCTTGTTCCGACAAGCGGATCGCGGGCTCAAACAGCTTGGCCCATTGCAGATGGCCGTTCTTCTTGTGCGCCATCTCCAAGGCGCGCAATACCCCTGGCGTACCCACCGAACGTCCACCAATCTGGGCATCCGTAAACGCCATTTGCGTACCATCGGCCTTCAGGAACAAACGCTCGGTCGCACCCGCCGGCGCGGTTTCGCGGCCGTCGTAGGCATGCACCTTTTGCCCATCCCACAGCATGATGAATGCACCGCCGCCGATACCGGAAGACTGCGGCTCCACCAAGGTCAGCACCGCCTGCATGGCAATCGCCGCATCGATGGCCGAGCCGCCCTGGCGCAACATCTCACGCCCGGCTTCGGCGGCCAGCGGGTTGGCGGCGGCGGCCATGTGGCGTTTGGCGTGGCGGGTGCTGAGGTCGGTGCGATAGCCCGAACCCAGTTCCGGGGCGGGTGGTTGTTCGGTGACGGCAGTGTGGCAGGCCGCGAGGGCCAGGGCTGTTGCGATGACCGTCAGGTGGCGGCGGGAAATCAAAAACACGCGCTGAACTCCGTTCATTTTGAGAAGGATCTGTTGTCCTTGGGGAACTGCTTTTTACAGATAAATGGTGCCTTGCATATACAGCACGGCCTTACCGGAAATAATCACCCGGTCGCCCTTAAGTTCACAACGCAACTGGCCCTTGCGCTGGCCGCCTTGCTCGGCAGTCAATTGCGATTTGCCCAGGCGCTCGGCCCAGAACGGTGCCAGCGAGGTGTGCGCCGAGCCGGTGACCGGGTCTTCATTGACCCCCACATTCGGCCCGAACCAGCGTGAGACAAAGTCAAATCGAGTGCTTTTGGCGGTGACCGCAATCCCGCGTTTAGGCAGGCCCCTGAGTCGTGCGAAATCCGGCGTGAGCGCCGCTACCTGAGCTTCATCTTCTACCAGCACGATGTAGTCATCGGTGCCGAACACTTCGGCGTTTTCGATCCCCAATGCACTCAGCAGACCGCTCGGCGGTTCGCAGCGTTGAGGTTGCTTGGCCGGGAAATCCATCGCCAACTCATCGCCATTGCGCGTCACCCGCAGTTCGCCGCTGCGTGTGGCAAAACGCAGCACTTCGGGGGCATCCGCCAACATATGCATCAGCACCCACGCTGCCGCCAACGTGGCATGGCCGCACAGGTCCACTTCGACTTCCGGCGTCAGCCAGCGCAACTCATATATATCGCCGCGAGGCACGAAGAACGCGGTTTCCGAAAGGTTGTTTTCAGCGGCGATGCTTTGCAGTTGTTCGTCGTGCAGCCACTCGGTAAGTGGGCACACCGCCGCCGGGTTGCCGCCGAAGGGGTGTTGGCTGAAGGCATCGACTTGGTAGATATCCAGTTTCATCGTGGCGCTCCGTGTTTCAGGGAGGCTGGACACTAACAGTGGGGTCTGGAAGCGTCAAAATACAGTTGGGCAGTTTTTTTGCGCGCATAGAAAACCGCCTACCTTTCGGTAAGCCGTTTTTAGTACTTGGGATGTGGACATTAGGGCTTCTGTAATTTGCCCTAGGGTGTACCATCGAATACTGCTCATCAGATATTAGTCCGTTATGTCCACACCAAGCGAAGAGAGCCGCCAGATCGTAGCTTCTCTGGCGCTCTGTGTTGGTCCACGCGCTGACACTGCAAGCATCGCCCAGGCGATTGTTTCGATTTTGCAGAATATAGGCGCAGTACTTACGCCCATTATTGGCCAGCAGGGCGTTGCCGCGCTGTACCGGCGCACCTTCCATCTGTGCGTCTCTACTCATCCAAGGCTGGCCGGCATCTATGACAGTGTGCCGGCCGCGATGGACCTGATTGCCCTCAAATCCGTACTCGTCGAGCAGAACGAAACCGATGCGCTGTTTTTCGGTGAGGTGTTGTTGACTACCCTCTACGAGCTACTGACCACGCTGATCGGGCCCTCACTCACTACACGTTTGCTGGTTGACGTGTGGCAGCCTTCTTCGAGCGACACCTCTTCGCAGGAAATTTCGCCATGAGCACCAAAGTGACTATCAATCGTCTGGCCACGGGTGTGCCAGGACTGGACGAGGCCCTGGGCGGAGGCCTGCCAGAGTTTTCGTTCAACTTGATCGCCGGCCCTCCCGGGTGTGGCAAAACTACCCTTGCGCACCAGATGATGTTTGCCCTGGCCACGCCTGAACGTCCGGCGTTGTTTTTTACCGTCCTTGGCGAGCCGCCGTTGAAAATGCTGCGCTATCAGCAGCAATTCGATTTTTTCGACAACGAAGCGATCAACCAGTCGATTCGCTATATCAACCTGGCCGACGACACACTGGCCGGTGACTTGGACGAGGTACTGCGACGGATCGTCAGCGAAGTCGAGGCGTATTCACCGTCGCTGGTATTTGTCGATTCGTTTCGCTCCGTGGTGCTGGCCAGCCAGACCCAAGACAACCCGAATAACAACTTGCCGCAGTTCATCCAGCAACTGGGTATGTTGATGACCACGTGGCAGGCGACGACCTTTCTGATTGGCGAATACTTCACCGAAACCGACACCAATCCGATTTTCACCGTGGCAGACGGCCTGATATGGCTGCGCCAGAGCATCGAGCGCAACTCGATGGTGCGCAAGATGGAAATCATGAAGATGCGCGGCCAGCCGACCTTGCCGGGCCTGCACACCTTTCGTATTGCGACCTCGGGGATCAAGGTGTTCCCACCGGCGGCTATCAATCGCTCGGTTGAAGCGCCGTCGACGTTCCCGATCACACGCCTGAAAATGGGGGTGCCGGTACTCGATGAGATGCTCGGCGGCGGCCTGCCTCGTGGGTATTCGCTGTTGGTGGCCGGACCATCGGGCTCGGGCAAAAGCATTCTGGCGGCGACCTTCCTGGCCGAAGGCGCACGCAACGGTGAAACCGGTGTGATTGCCGTGTTCGAGCAGCGGCCCAACCATTCGCAAAACCCGAAGTTGGCTGAGTTGATCAAGAGCGGGCAGGTTAGCCTGGTAGACAGCCGCGCGCCGGACCTGTCCATCGACGAAATCGTCCACTTGCTGCTCGGCGAGATCGGCCGTTTGAAAGCTACCCGCGTGGTAATTGATTCGCTGTCGGGCTTTGAGCTGGCATTGGCGCCAACCTTTCGCGCCGACTTTCGCGAGTCGCTCTCACGCATGGTCACCGCGCTGACGGCTGCCGGGGTCAGCGTCTTGATGACCTCTGAGTTGGAAGACCGCTACACCGACTTGCGCTTTAGTCCTTACGGCACAGCTTTTCTCACCGACGCGATCATTGTCCAGCGCTACATTGAAGTGCAGAGCCGCCTGCTGCGGATCATGGCAGTGGTAAAGGTGCGCGCCAGCGCCCATTCCGATGAGTTACGCCAGTATTACATCGACGACAACGGCCTGCAGATTGGCGAAATGCTCGCTGATCAGGAGGGACTGCTGGGGGGGCGTCCGACAAAGCAAGGCGCAGAGGCGAAACACATGGGAGATAAAAATGATTGAGCCCGACTCGTGAGCAAGATCAGCGGCGAGAACGAACGTGAGAAGGCCAATGCCGCTCACGAACTGTTCTTGCTCGGTCAAAAAACGGTTGAAGCACGCGCCGTATTGGCCGCCCTACAGCAACAGTTGAACGACGCCAGCAGCCTCTTGGTGGATACCCAGCAGGTCGAGAAGGTGATGCAGGCCAATCAACAATTGGTGTTGGCAATACTTCTAGCCCAGTCAGACGCCGTGACTCCGCCTCGCTTGGGTGAGTTGCATTTGTACCAGGAGTTGCGCGAGGCTAATGCGCAACTGGTCATCGCTGCGCTGAGTGCCCAGGACCTTCAGGCAACAGCCGAACGCGCGCTGAGTCAGCACAAAGGCATCCTCGCCATGGTCGCCCATGAACTGCGAAATCCGCTGACGCCTATCAGCATGATTGCAGAGCGTATGGTGCGTCTGCCTAGCGATCAACTCCCTCGAATGCGGGAATTAATCGAGAGCCAGGTACAGCATATTTCACAATTGGTCGATGATCTGCTGGATGTCTCTCGCGTCAGCACTGGCAAACTGCGAATCAATCTCCGCGATGTCGATATGATGCAGGTAATTCTCGCGGCCGTTGACGCCTGCCGCCCAGTCATGAGTGCGCGACAGCAATATTTCGATATCCATCTTCCCCATGGGATTTTGATGGTGAATGGCGACCCGGTACGTCTCTCGCAGATTCTTCACAACCTTCTGGCCAATGCGGCCAAGTACACCCCTGCCGCCGGCAAAATCAAGCTGATTGTGACGGTAGAGCACGAAGTTCTGAAAATACGAATTTCCGACAATGGAATTGGAGTTACGGCGAAAGCACTGCCCTTTATTTTTGATCCTTATGTTCAAGATTCACACGCTATAGGCTTCAACGGAGCTGGCTTGGGTATTGGATTAACTGTCGTTCGCGAGCTTGTCGAAGCACACGGCGGTACTGTGACTGGTATGAGTGAGGGTAGCGGCAAGGGGAGCGAGTTTGTGGTTTCTCTGCCGCTGGTGGCAACGTTCGCAGCCTGTTAGGAAGATGCAGACGTTAACTTTTACTTATACGGGATCTCTACAACGCCCGGTCGTCGCACGAAGGATCCCCTGCTGAAAATAGACCCGATGACCGAGAGAGCAGGGTGTACTATCGAGAAATAGCATCATGAAGTGATACTTACCCATGGAAAGGGATGATAGCCGCAGGATATCGGCATCGACGGCTAGACGCGCCGGGGACACTCCGACCGCCGAACAAATCGCTAATGCGGTCGTGGCAACATTCAGGGATATTTATACTACTCTCGCGCCGATTATTGGGCAGGAAGGCGTGTTTGCGCTGTATAGGCGAAGCGTCTTTATCTGTGCCTCTCGTCACACTTGTCTCTCCAGCCTCAACGACAGCCTCGAGAAAGACTTTTCTGGATTGAGACGCCTGCTCGCGCAACAAACCAGCGACAAAGCCACAGCATACGGTGACGACTTGCTGAAGACTTTGAATGAGCTACTGATCTCGTTCATAGGATCTTCTCTATCCGTACGTCTGTTGCAGCCCGTTTGGGACAACTCTTTTAGCGACACCCCTGCGCAGGATACCTCGTCATGAATACCAAAGTGACAATCAATCGCTTGCGCACAGGTGTGCCAGGATTGGATGAGGTGCTAGGCGGAGGATTGCCGGAGTTCTCGTTCAATTTGATCGCTGGTACACCGGGCTGCGGAAAGACAACGCTGGCGCATCAAATGATGTTCGCCCTCGCTGCACCGGAGCGACCAGCTCTGTATTTCACCGTACTGGGTGAGCCGCCATTAAAGATGTTGCGGTATCAGCAGCAGTTTGAGTTCTTCGACAACGAAGCAGTGACGCGTTCGATCCGGTACATCAACCTCGCTGGCGATACGCTTACTGGCGATCTGGATGAAGTTTTGCGACGGATTGTGGCCGAGGTTGAAGCTCATAGCCCGTCGCTAGTATTCGTCGATTCTTTCCGTTCAGTGGTGCTGGCGAGCAGTACGCAGAGCAACCCGAACAATAACCTTGCGCAGTTCGTCCAGCAGTTGGGCATGATGATGACGACGTGGCAGGCCACCACATTTTTGATTGGCGAATATTTTAACGAAACGCAAAGCAACCCTGTTTTCACCGTAGCCGATGGGCTCATTTGGTTGCACCAAAGCGTTAAGCGCAACTCTATAGTACGCAAAATGGAAATCATGAAGATGCGGGGGCAGCCGACGTTACCGGGCCTGCACTCTTTTCGCATCAGCAATGCCGGCATCAAGGTATTCGCACCAGCTGTTACCCCTGTTAAGTCAAGCAGGCCTGCCGAAAACTCAGAAGCACTTGATTTTCGTCTGCTGATGGGGAATGCGCACCTGGACGAAATGCTAGGCGGCGGTTTACCTCGAGGGTATTCACTGCTGGTTGCGGGCCCTTCGGGCTCTGGCAAAAGTATTCTTGCAACGACCTTCCTCGCAGAGGGGGCGAGAGGCGGAGAAACCGGCGTGATTGCCGTGTTCGAGCAGCGTCCGAACTATGCTCAAAATGCAACACTTGCAAACCTGATCAGCACCGGCCAAGTCGGTTTGGTGGATAGTCGTTCTCCTGATTTATCAATCGAGGAGGTCATCCATATGCTGCTTGCTGAGATCAAGCGTCTTGGAGCCAGTCGCGTGGTCATAGACTCTTTGTCAGGTTTCGAATTGGCCTTGGCACCGACCTTCCGGGAAGATTTTCGCGAGTCGTTGTCGTGCCTGGTCAGCTCATTGGCGAGCGTTGGTGTAACAGTGCTGATGACCTCGGAGCTCGAGGATCGCTACACGGACCTGCGCTTCAGCCCTTACGGCACGGCGTTTTTGACCGACGCAATTATTGTTCAGCGCTATATCGAAATTGAAAGTCGGTTGTTGCGAGTCATGGCAGTGGTGAAGGTTCGCGCAAGCCAGCACTCCCATGAGTTACGTCTGTACAAAATCGACGATCAAGGCATTCATATTGGCAAAATGCTTGTTGAGCGAGAAGGTCTCTTAGGGGGCCGCCCGACTCAGAAGAACAATCAGACGTCGATGCCGCGGTTTGAGGCGGATGAACTTGGGACGCTTTCGTGAACCGCAAAACGTACGACGATAAAAAAGCGCTCGCTGCTGCGAGTATCGAGCTGACTCAGGTTGTGCAGAAAACCCAGGAGGCTCGCCTAAAGCTTGATGCTCTTGAGCAGAAAGTCGTGAACACTCAGTCCCAAGTGCTGGAAAAGCAGCAGTCCGGGCAGTTAATCGAGGCCAATGAACAACTGGTACTAGCGCTTCTCCAAGCCCAAATTGGCGTTGAACAGGCAGCCACTGCGCTACGTGAGGTTTCTCACGCCGCGCAGCTCGATGTATTGACGGGGCTTCCCAATCGCAGATTGCTACTCGGACGGTTAGCCCAGGCGATCGAAGATACGACGCCGGAGGGAGAGGGGCTGGCTGTACTCTTTTTGGATCTGAATCACTTCAAATTGATCAACGACACGTTGGGGCACAGTGTCGGCGATGAAGTGCTCAAGGAAACTGCACTGCGACTGAGTGGCGCGGTACGCAAGAATGATACGGTTGGACGATACGGCGGGGACGAGTTCATTATCTTGCTGGTAGGCACTATCAGCCATGCCGATGTATTGGGTATCTGCGAGAAGATCATCAAGGCGCTTGGAGTGCCACATCCTATCGGGAATCAGATTCTGCAACTGGCAGCGAGTATCGGGGTGAGTTATTACCCGAAAGATGGCGATGACCCACACACATTGATCGATTGCGCTGACGCGGCGATGTATCGGGCAAAACGGCATGGTATAGGGGTAGCTTTTCACAGCACCGACTTGCCTCCAGTACTGTTGCCTACCCACCTCCCAATTATCCCGGCACAAAAAAAACCGGGCGCTCACCACCCCATAGCCTCAGGAGAACACGAAAGACGCCGTGCTCAATTGCGAGAGGCGAACGAGCAGTTAGTATTAACCGCACTCAACGCGCAACAGCTCCAGGCCGTTGCGGAGGGCGCCCTGGATAAGCAGAAAAAAATTCTGGCGATGGTTGCCCACGAGTTGCGCGATCCTCTGACACCGCTAACCCTGGTGGCGGGGATGCTGATGCAGTCCTCCCATGAACGGTTGGCGACCATACAGGCGATTATTGAGCGTCAGACAAGCCATATTGCGCGTCTGGTAGACGACCTGATGGACGTATCCATGGCCCAGACAGGCAAGCTCAGACTGAACTTCCAGCCTGTAGACATAGCAACGATCATCGATGAGGCCGTCGTCGTTTGTCGTCCTGCGATCGACTTACGCTTTCAGCAACTTGTAGTGCGCAAGCCAAGGCGCCCGCTGATGATCAATGGTGATCAGCTCAGATTGACGCAAATTTTATGCAACCTGCTTGGCAATGCCTCCAAGTACACACCCAATCATGGTTCGATCAAGCTGGTTATTGATGCTGGTGCCGAGGACATTACCTTGACCTTTTCCGATACCGGTATAGGTATTAGTGCTGAGGTTCTGGATTTTATTTTTGATCCCTTCGTTCAGGATGCCCACGCCATTGGGTTCAACGGCACAGGCCTGGGGGTTGGTCTGTCAGTCGTTCGCGAATTGGTCGAGGGGCATCGAGGCTCGGTAAACGTGTTCAGCGGCGGCCTAGGGCTCGGCAGCACGTTTGTCGTCACGCTACCGTTGCCCCCGCAGTCCAAATAACTGTTTTGTGAGGGGGGCAGCTATAGGGATACAAGGAGAGGTATCTAGAAAACAAGAAAGCCCGCACTAGGCGGGCTTCTTGAGGTGATTCATAGACTGCTGTAGACATCTATGGATCGGTACTTGGTGGCTACACAGGGACTTGAACCCCGGACCCCAGCATTATGAATGCTATGCTCTAACCAACTGAGCTATGTAGCCAAGTGGCGCGCATTATTCGCCTGGAACGGCAATGCGTCAAGCCTTTTTATCGAAATTTTTTCTACGCTTTCAACTGTTTAAAGGAAAGCGCCGCTTTGGGCGACGGGCGGCAGGGGGGTCGAGCCTCTCATTCGTCAATCCAATTCTCTACAGGCACGGCTCTGATTCTCCGTGGAGGCGGCATGGATCGTGTTGGCCGCAGCCGAGTCCGTGCCGGATACGCTTTGGCTCGTTCGGTAATGCACCAGGCCTGACGGTGTTGGGCAGATATCCCTGTCGCCCAACGCTTGACCGGTTAAGCCAGGTTACTGCTGCATTGTGTTGTGAGTGACCCGCTTGAGTTGCTCACGTGCCCGGGACAGGCGCGAGCGAACGGTGCCGATAGGTATGTCCAATACGTCGGCGGTATCCTGGTAGCTGCCATCGGTCTCCAGTGAGGCATATAACGTTTTGCGCATCTCGGTCGGCAAGTGATCAATAGCGCTCAGGGTATTTTCCAGGCGCCGGTTGATCTCAAACTCCCAGTCCAGGCTGTTGTTTTCTTCCTGGCCGTGCCACAGCGACTCATCGAACTCGCAATGCGCGGGCTTGGCATACAAGCGTCGAAAGTGATTGCGGATCAAGTTCTGCGCGATGCCGCACATCCAGGTGCTGAGCGTTGCAGTGCCACTGAAACGCTCGCGATTACGCCAGGCTTCCAAGTAGGTCAATTGTAGAAGGTCATCCGCATCTTCCGGGTTGAGCACGCGTTTGTGAATGAAGCGACGGAGTTTTTTCTGTTGGTCGTCTGTCAGGTGAAGCATGAATTGAGGCGAGCTGCCAACAAGGTGAGCTATAGCTCCAATAGGGATATTCATGATGTTTTCCTTAAGGTAGACGCTGTCGAAATGATTTCGACGGCTACCTCTTTTGCACCGCCTGTGCCAACGGAGAATCTGCTGCTAACCATCTGTTTTATATGAATAAATACTTTATGGTGGTGATGCTTTTGTGCAGCAGTTTGCAAAAGGCATCAGAGGCTCGTGCAGGTTTTTTCACGCTGTCCGGTGGGCCGGATTTCGATGGAACCATCTGCGCGGGCTCTGCCACACAGGGATAATCTCTTCCTGTACTGGCCTGCCCATGAAAGTCGAATCCACCAACGAAGTGCCAACGCCCCCTCGATTGGAACTGAACACCGTCAGCCCGGTCGCCAAGCCTGAGCCGGGCAAAGGTATCGATGATCTTTTTCTGCAATTCAGCCAGGAGGTAGAGCCCAACAGCCGCACGTTGGACAAACGCAAAATCGGGGTGCGTGTGCCCCCGGTCCAGGCGTTCTCGCAGCTGTATGAGCAGCTGGGTCATCCGGCCCAGGAAAGTTTTTCGGCGATTGCACGACGGGTCAGGCTGCAATTGCTGATGCAGCCCAGCGTAGATAAATTGCTGGAATCCACTGGCGGTGACCCGGCCCGTACCTTTGTGGTACTCAAGTCGGTGTTGGAGCAGGCCGATGCTGAAGCGCGCAAATCCGAAGCCGCCCTGGCGCGGGATGCCATTGCCAAGTTGGAGATCCGCTTCAAAGGCCAGATCCAGGCAGGCTTGAATATTGCCGTGGCCTTGCAGAAGGCCGGTGGCGATCCCGAGGAGCGCCAGGCGCTACGCGCGCTCTATTACGCCAGTGTGGTGACGCGGCAATCCCTGGCGAGCATGATGCAGGCGCTGTTGGGCGTTTACGGCGACGACCGCTTTGCCCACGGGCTGAATGTGATGTCCAGTGCCTTGACCGCCGACATCGCTGCCCATGTCTCGTCTCTGCCTACGGCAATGTTGCGCACCCTGCTGGTGGGGCTGCGTAGTTGCGGTGCATTGAGCGGAGTGTTGTGCAGCTGCCGTGACTTGACCCAGAACCTGGCGATTGAGCTGCATGCGGTAAACCTGCTGCAGCGCCTGCTGGGCTACGCCAGCACCGGCATTGCCTCAAATGAAGTGATGCGCCTGGCCGACGACATGGGGGGCAACACGTCCACGCTTGTGTCTCTGAATATGCTTTACCCACTGTTTCAAAGCTTGCCGCTGGCGCTATGGCCGGATAGCCGGTCTCGCCAAGAGGCGCTGCATAATTTCCTGTTGGTGATGGATGAGCTTGCCCGTCAAGAAGGCAAGAACCCTCGCTTTCCCGACTCGAGCATTCTGGCGTGAGCGTGCTGTCCACCATCAACGGCGTATTGCTCAAGCTGGCGCAGCGTGCCGAGGTCTTGGGCGCCGTGGTGATCATGGCGATTGTGTTCATTTTCATCGTGCCGCTGCCCACCTGGCTGGTAGATATCCTGATTGCACTGAATATCTGCATTTCCTGTCTGCTAATCATGCTGGCGCTGTACTTGCCCGGGCCTTTGGCATTTTCTTCCTTCCCGTCGATTCTGCTGCTGACCACCATGTTTCGCCTGGCGCTGTCGATCGCCACGACACGATTGATCCTGCTTGAACAGGACGCCGGCGATATCGTCGAGGCCTTCGGCAACTTCGTGGTCGGCGGCAACCTGGCGGTGGGTATGGTCATCTTCCTGATCCTGACCCTGGTCAACTTCCTGGTCATCACCAAGGGCTCCGAGCGGGTTGCCGAAGTGGCGGCACGCTTCAGCCTGGACGCAATGCCTGGCAAGCAGATGTCCATCGACAGTGACTTGCGTGCCGGCTTGATCGACGGCGAGCAAGCGCGCGACAAGCGTGAACAGTTGTCTCGCGAGAGCCAGTTGTTCGGTGCGATGGATGGCGCCATGAAATTCGTCAAGGGCGACGCCATCGCTGGGTTGATCATTGTGGTGGTCAACCTGCTGGGCGGGTTTTCCACGGGGATGTTCCAGCACGGATTGAGCGCTGCCGATTCAATGGCGCTGTATTCGGTACTGACCATCGGTGACGGCTTGATTGCGCAGATTCCCGCGCTGCTGATCTCCCTGACCGCCGGCATGATCATTACCCGTGTGGCACCGGACAGGCACAAGGGCGTCACGAACATGGGGGCTGAAATCGCCCGGCAGATGACCAGCGAGCCCAGGAGCTGGATGATCGCATCGGTGGCGATGCTGGTGTTTGCGATCGTGCCTGGCATGCCGACCCTGGTGTTTATCCTGATCTCGATAATGACAGGCGCCCTGGGTTATTACCTTGACCGTCGGCGTCGTAGGCAAGCGCAGCCAGAAGCCGAAGCCGTCGAGGCCCCGCGGCCGGAAGAAAACGGCAAGGAGGACTTGCGCGGGTTCGATCCGTCCCGGCCCTACCTGTTGCAGTTTCCCTCGGCCTTGCGAGGAACGCCTGAGGTGACGGATCTCATTCATGGAATCCGTCAGGTGCGAAACTCCCTGGTTGCCAATATCGGCCTGACATTGCCGCCGTTTGAGGTCGAGATCGATGACTCACTGGCCGCCGATGAAATGCGCTTCTGCGTGCATGAAGTGCCTATGGTCAAGGCGTCGGTGGTCCAACGAGTGGCCGTGGCTCGCGCTGCGCTTACGGTTGAGCCTGAGCATGGCATACCGGGATTGGCCGAGCGCAATGAACAGGATTGGCTCTGGCTGCCACCTGATGACCCATTGCTTGATGACTCGCAGCTGGAGCGCTTCAGTGCGACAAGCTTGATCGTCGAGCGCATGAAGCAGGCGATGATGCTCAGCGGGCCGCAGTTCCTGGGGATCCAGGAGAGCAAGGCAATCCTCAGTTGGCTTGAACACAATCAACCTGAGTTGGTGCAGGAACTGCAACGCATCATGCCGATATCGCGCTTTTCGGCGGTGTTGCAACGCCTGGCCAGCGAAGGGGTTCCACTGCGCGCCGTGAGGCTGATTGTCGAGTCGCTGATCGAGTATGGCCAGCATGAACGCGAGCCGGAAGCGCTGGCCGACTATGCACGAATTGCCCTCAAGTCGCAGATCTTCCATCAGTACAGCGAGGCCGATGGCCTGCATGCCTGGTTGTTATCGCCGCAAACCGAAAACATCCTGCGCGAGGCTCTGCGCCAGACCCAGACGGGCGTGTTCTTTGCACTCGACAGCGACAATAGCGCGGCGCTGGTCAACCTGCTTAACCAGGCCTTCAGTGCCCGGGCCAAAATTAAAAGCGTGATGTTGGTGGCGCAAGACTTGCGTAGCCCTTTACGGACCTTGTTGCTCGAGGAGTTCAACCATGTGCCGGTGCTGTCCTTCGCCGAGCTGGGGAGCAATTCCAAGGTGAAGGTGCTGGGGCGTTTTGATCTTAGCCAGGATGAGTTGATGCACGGGACGTTGGCATGAACACATCGCTACTTGAGTATGGGGGGACGCACTGATGTTCGAACTCCGGGTGTTGGACGGTTTGCATCAAGGGGCCGCGCTGCCTTTGTTTGGCGAGCAATGGAGCCTTGGCGCCCACGGGGATGCCGATCTTTTGCTGGATGATCCAGGTATCGCCGAGCATCACGCGCGCCTGCTGTTGGCCGATGGTCGGTGGTCGGTGCAGGCTGAGGCTGGGCTGTTGAAAAACAGCGATGGGCAAATGTTGGCGCAAATCAGCGATCTGGCGCTCAACACTGCGTTTGTCATTGGCAGTGTCAGCTTGTGTGTCAGCCCGGCTGATCAGCCTTGGCTACAAGCGTCGGCGCCCAAGCAAGACAGGCAGGTCGTGCAACCTGAGCCCCAGACGTCGTTGCCATTGACCCTGTCGTCCATTTCGTCGACGCAGCAAAAAGGCTTGGTAAGCCTGCTTCTGTTATGCGCTGTAATCATCATGGCGGTTGGTATTATCTTCAGTGGCGAGCGCGAGGCCCAGGCATCGTTGATGCCGGCAGTGATTCAGAAGCCCGGGCTGGATTCGCCCTCCGAGGTGCGCCAGCAACTGATTAAGATGCTCACCGAGCGCGAGCTGCTCCAGCGTGTCAGCTTGCAGATCGTCAACGACCAGATAGCCCTCAATGGTGTCGTTTCCCAGGAAGAAGTGGAACTGATCGCGCGTATGCTCGACCGTTTTGCCGAGCAGTTCGATACCGGCGTGCCGGTGATCAGCCGCGTACGGGTTCGCGACGGCAGGTTGCCGTTCAGGATCTTGCAGATTGTCGGTGGCCCGAACGGCCATGTGGTACTCGAGGAGGGAACCCGGCTGTTCGTGGGCGATGAAGTGGATGGCCTGCGCCTGGTATTGATCGACAACAGCAAAGTGGTGTTCGACGGCGAGCAACGTTATGAGGTGGGCTGGTGAGGGGGTCGTTGCAGGAGCGCCTGGAGGCTTGGCAACTGAACCAGTCCCAGGCGCTGGGCAGCTTCGCCCCGGTCACGATGCGCGGACGCATTCAGCGCGTGAACGGCATGCTGCTGCAATGCCGATTGCCCCAGGCCCGTATCGGTGACCTGTGCCAGGTCGAGAAAACACCAGGTGACTACATGCTGGCGGAGATCATCGGGTTTGACCAGCGCGATGCAGTGCTGAGCGCCCTGGGCAATCTGGAAGGCGTGCGCGTGGGTGCCAGCGTTGAGCGGCTGGGGGTGCCACACCAGGTACGGGTCGGTGATGAGTTGCTGGGGCAGGTGCTGGATGGTTTTGGTCGCCCGATTGCGGGTGACGGTGCCGGCGCATTCGTCGAAGCGGACGCACCTGATGCGACCCCGGTGTTGTGCGAGGCGCCCCTGCCTACGGAACGGCCGCGGATCAACCGCGCACTGGCGACGGGCGTGCGCTCGATTGATGGGCTGATGACGCTGGGGGAGGGCCAGCGTGTCGGGCTGTTTGCCGGCGCCGGTTGCGGCAAGACCACCTTGTTGGCCGAGATCGCCCGTAACGTGGAATGCGATGTGATCGTGTTCGGTCTGATTGGTGAGCGGGGCCGGGAATTGCGCGAGTTTCTCGATCACGAACTGGATGAACAGTTGCGGGCCAAGGCGGTGTTGGTGTGCGCCACCTCTGACCGTTCAAGCATGGAGCGCGCGCGCGCCGCGTTCACGGCAACCGCGCTGGCCGAGGGTTTCCGGCACAAGGGCCAGCGGGTTTTGTTGTTGATCGACTCCCTGACCCGCTTCGCCAGGGCGCAACGCGAAATCGGCCTGGCTGCCGGTGAACCCTTGGGGCGTGGTGGTTTGCCGCCGTCGGTCTATAGCTTGTTGCCGCGGTTGGTGGAGCGCGCCGGGTTGACCCGCGAAGGTGTGATCACGGCTATTTACACGGTGCTGATCGAGCAGGACTCCATGAACGATCCCGTGGCGGATGAAGTGCGCTCTCTGCTCGATGGTCATATCGTCCTGTCACGCAAGCTGGCCGAGCGCGGTCACTACCCGGCGGTCGACGTCCTGGCCAGTCTTTCGCGGATTTTAAGCAATGTCGCTGAGCCCGCGCATATCCGTGCCGGTACGGCGTTGCGGCGCCTGCTGTCGGCTTACCAGCAGATCGAGCTGATGCTCAAGTTGGGAGAGTATCAACCCGGCAACGATGCCCTCACCGACCTGGCAGTCGACAGTCGGCAGGCGGTAGACGGGTTTCTGCGCCAGGACTTGCGGGAACCTTCGCCGCTAGCCGTCACCATGAACCAACTGACTGAGCTGACTGCCCATGTCCCATTCTGAAATGTTATCGGGTGAAATCGATACCTTGCGACGCCTGCGCCGACATCGTGCCGATCGTGCGGAGCGTGCGTTGCGTGAGGCAAAACGGGCTCAGCAAGCGCTGGTCGCGCACATCCGCGAAATGCAGGAGGTGCTCGAGCGGACTCGCCAGGAAGAGGCCCGGCAATGTGCGCAACTATTGAGCGAGCACCAGGGGCAGGTGGTGACGTTCAAGGCGCTGAAGAACTGGAGTGCCAAGGAGCAGGAATTGTCGGCGGGTACGCAGCGCGAAGAACACCAATTGCTGCGGCTGCAAGGGCGGCAGCAAGAGCAGGTGGTGCAGGTCAACCAGGCGCAAAAGCAGGTCACTTTATGCTTGCGCCAAGTAGAAAAAATTCAAGAGTTGTCTGATTTACTGCGGCAGGAGCCGATATGAAACAGGTTGCAGTTACGACACCTGAACGTCAGCGCCCGCGCGATGAGCGTGCACCCGAGTTCAGTGCCTTGGTGCCTTGGGAGCAACGGCGACTGTTTAGCCAGTTGTTTGACGATGATGGTCAGGGCGAGGGCGGATACGGAGCTTCTCTGAACGGAATCAAAGCGTCGGGCGATGTCGCCATGATCGAGGCGCTGACCGAGCAGTTGGCGCCGCGAATGCTCGTCGGTCCGCAGTGGCCGTTGATGGCGGTCTTTCACCTCGGACGCCTTGGGCGGATCAATGCCGATATTCGTCGAGAGCAGGGCAGTTGGAGCGTTGAGCTGGACGCGGAGCAAGACGCTTCGGCGCGCTGGCTCAGTGGGGTGCGCCAACAATGTGAGCAACGTCTGGCTGCGAGCATGGGTCAGCCCGTGAATTTGTACTTGGCCAGATCGGCGCAGGCATGATGCTGCCACCTCTTATATTTCCTACGTTCAAGGCTGATATCGCGGTTGCCCGACAGCGGTTGGGGCACGGGATGCGTATGCCGTTTGAAGTCGCCGGCTCAAGTGGCGAGTTGAAAATGGAGCCTGGTGCTGCCCCTGTGGGTATCCAGCCGCTCTGTTTCGAAACCGCCTGCGGGGTATTGGCCTTCAGCGAGCCGGGACCGCAATTGAGCTTGATGGGTGAATGCCCGGTGACACTGGCGCAGGCCGGCAACGATCCGGATGCCTGGTTCTGGGCCTTGTTCCAGCATCATCTGAGCCCCCAGGTGCAGGCGCTGTTTGGTCATCTGCGTTTACTGCCAGGCACCCGGCCCTTGAACTTTGGCTGCCGATTCTGCGTGACGCTCGGCGCGTCCCGTGTTGCAGGCCACCTGTGGCTATCCGTCGATAGCTTTCTGGCGTTATGCCAGGCAGGGCCCTGGCGCCCCATGGCCAAGCCAATGCCGACGCAGTTTCAACTGGCGATTGACGTGACGCTGGGGCGCCTGCAGTTGCCAGTGCACCAATTGCACAGCTTGCGGGCCGGTGACGTGCTGGTGCTTGAACAGGCCTTTTTCAGCGCGTCGGGAACCGGTCATGTACAGGTTGGCAAACGACGCCTGGTGGGCTGGATTGACGCCGAGTCCGGGCCGATGCGCCTGACCCTTACTTCTATCGAGGACATGCTTGTGGACGAGGATTTTGCAGCACAGCCCTACTCAGGGCATGAGGATGAGACGGCAGTGACGGATGTGTTCGGGCATGAGCCGTTCGATGAATTGAGCATGGCGCTCAATGTGCGTTGCGGTACGCTGAATCTGACGCTCGGCGAATTACGCAACCTTGCACCTGGCGCGGTGTTGGGAGTCTCCGGGTACGCCCCCGGCACAGCCGGCCTCTATTACGGTGACCGCCCTCTCGGCCTGGGCCAGTTGGTTGAAGTGGATGGGCGACTGGGGCTGCAGATGTCTCGCGTGATTTTTTCTCGATGAGTAGTTTCCAGGGAATAGATCCGGTCGTCCTGGCAATATTTCTCGGGGCGCTGTCGTTGATGCCCATGCTGTTGGTCGTCTGCACCGCGTTTCTGAAGATCGTGATTGTGTTAATGATCACCCGCAATGCCATCGGTGTGCAGCAGGTGCCTCCAGGGATGGCGATCAACGGCATTGCGCTGGCGGCGACCCTGTTCATCATGGCGCCTGTCGGTTACGAGATGGCCGAGATCGTCAAGGTGTCCCCCCTGGACCTGACCAGCGTGGGCGCACTCCAGCAGACGGGAATGGAAGCGATCAAACCATTGCGCACCTTCATGCTGCGCAACAGTGCCCCGGATATTCTGACCCACCTGCTGGAGAACTCCGAGCGCATGTGGCCGGCGCAGATGGCGCAGGAAGTCCAGCGTGAGGACCTGATCCTGCTGGTTCCAGCCTTTGTACTATCGCAGTTGCAGGCGGGGTTCGAAATTGGCTTCCTGATCTATATCCCTTTTATCGTGATTGACCTGATCGTCTCCAATCTCCTGCTCGCGCTGGGTATGCAAATGGTTTCGCCCATGACTATTTCCCTGCCGCTCAAATTGCTCTTGTTCGTGATGGTATCCGGGTGGTCGCGATTGCTCGACAGCCTGTTCCTTTCCTATCTCTGAGTGGCTTATGGAACCGATCGTACTGTTCAAGCAGGGCATGCTGCTGGTGGTTATGTTGACGGCGCCGCCGCTGATTGTGGCGGTGGTGGTGGGGGTCCTTACGTCCCTTGTGCAAGCGCTGATGCAAGTGCAGGACCAGACACTGCCTTTCGGTATCAAGCTGGTGGCGGTGGGTATCACCTTGATCATGACCGGTCGCTGGATCGGTGTGGAGCTGGTCCAGCTCATGAACGTGACCTTCGACATGATCGGTCGTTCGGCCCTGCACTGAGGTCTCGCCTGTGCTGCTATATCTTGAGTATTTGCCCAGCTTGCTGGTCGCCATGGCGCGTATCTACCCCTGTGCCTTTCTCGTGGCGGCATTCTGTTTCCAACACATACGTGGCATGCCCCGGCACACTATCGTGATGGTCCTCGCACTGCTGCCGGCGCCGGCTGTTCATGCGGCGTTGGAGGGCCAGGAGCTCTCTGCGTTAATGATCGGTGGGTTGGTTCTGAAAGAGCTGGCCCTGGGAATTTTGATGGGCGTATTGCTGTCGATGCCGTTCTGGATGTTCGAGTCGGTTGGTGCGCTATTGGATAACCAGCGTGGCGCCTTGGCGGGCGGCCAGCTCAACCCCTCGCTGGGGCCGGATGCAACGCCGGTCGGGCACTTGTTCAAGCAACTGGCGATTTTTCTGTTGATGGCCAGCCTGGGGCTGGGAGCGTTGACCCAAGTGATCTGGGACAGCTACCTGGTGTGGCCACCGACGGTGTGGTTTCCGCTGCCCGCTGCCGATGGGTTCAGTACATTTGTCGACCTGCTCGGGGACACGTTCACGCACATGGTGCTTTATGCCGCCCCCTTCATTGCGGTACTGCTGTTGTTGGAGTTCGGCATTGCGCTGCTGGGGGTCTACAGTCAGCAATTACAAGTGAGTACCTTGGCGCCGCCCCTCAAGTGCCTGGCGGGTATTGGTGTCCTGCTGCTGTACTTTGCGTTGTTGCAGGACCTGATTGTTGGGCGCATGGGCTTGCTCACAGACCTCAGGCACTCCCTGGGGGGATTGTTCAAGGTTTCGGTGCCATGAGTGATTCAGGAGAAAAAAAGCACCCCGCGTCAGCCAAGAAACTGCGTGATCAGCGTAAGAAAGGGCAGGTCGCCCAAAGCCAGGATGTAGGTAAGTTGCTGGTGCTGACGGCCATCACTGAAATCGCCTTGTTTACCGCCGAGACCAGCCTGCAACGTTTCCAGCAACTGATGTTATTGCCGATTTCACGCTCGACCCTGCCTTTCCCGCAGGCGTTGGAAGAAGTAATGGTCGAAAGCGTGATGATGTTCTTCTCATTCGCCCTGCTGATGGCTGCGGTGGCGATTATTACTAAGCTGGTCAGCAGTTGGATGCAGTTTGGGATCCTGTTCGCCCCGGACACCCTCAAGCTCGATTTCAACCGTCTCAATCCGCTCAATCAACTCAAGCAAATGTTCTCGGTACAGTCGTTGATGAACCTGTTGATGAGTGTGGTCAAGGCGGCGCTCCTGGGCCTGATCCTGTACGTGGTGATCTGGCCTTCCCTGGGCGTATTGATCAACCTGGCCACCAGCGACCTGCAGAGCTACATCCTGGCATTGATCGCTTTGTTCCGCCATTTGCTGCATGCCTGCCTGGGGTTATTGCTGGTGCTGGCGCTTATTGACCTGACCATGCAGAAGTACTTCTTCGCCAAGCGCATGCGCATGACTCAAGTGGAAGTCGTCAAAGAGTACAAGGATATGGAAGGCGACCCGCATGTGAAGGGGCAGCGCCGCGCCTTGGCACAGCAATTGGCCCAGGAGGAGCCGAAGGTCAAGCTGCCCAAGCTGGAGGAGTCCGACATGCTGGTGGTCAACCCGACGCACTTTGCCGTGGCCTTGTATTACCGCGCCGGCGAAACGCCGCTACCGCTGTTGGTGGAGAAAGGTACCGATGATGATGCCCGTGCGTTGATCGCCCGGGCCAAGAGGGCGGATGTGCCCGTGATCCAGTGTGTCTGGTTGGCACGTACGCTGTATACGAAGAAGCTGGGGGCGAATATTCCTCGTGAAACCTTGCAAGCCGTGGCGTTGATCTACCGTACCTTGCGCGAGCTTGATGATGAAGCCAAGCGTGAGACCCTGGAGTTGCCAGAGCTTGATCTACGTTGACTAACGTTGGGGAGGCGCATCCAGGGTTGCAAGATTGGCCAGCGACAACATTCGGCTGAGGGTCCTGTCGAACAGGGTGCGCTGCGGGGGCAGCGCATGCCAGATCACCAGGGCGTCCTGCGCGTCGATGTAGATGAAGCAACCATCGAATGCCACGGCTTGCTCGAAACGGCGCTCCAGCACCTGCTGTAATTGTAACGGTCGCAATGTTTCGCGTGTCACGTGCAGGGCCAGTCCTTGGCAGGCTCCGGCCTGCATGCCACTGACTGTCACGCCTGGGGCAAGTGCCAGGTGAGCGGCAGAGCCGCCCACCAGGCTGTCGAGGAAGACCTGGCGCTGATCGTCCGGCATTCCTTGAGCGCTCATCGCTCCAGCGACACCGTCTGATAGTCCGCCCGTTCCCCCGCGGGGCCGGGTTCGACGCGCATTTGCGGCGGCCACCAGATCACCAGCTTATCCTTGGTCGATTGGGGGCGTGAGCAGGAGTCGCCCTTGCAGGTGGGCGTACAGCCGACGACGAGCAGTGCCGCGCCGATCAGTGAGGCGTATAGCAAGCGGTGTTTCATGGCTTGGCCTTCTGGGTTGGAGTGATCAGAGAGGGGCGCGGCACGCTGAGGTGTTCATCCTTCACCACCGGACGCATGGCGATGAACACTTCTGCTTCTTCACCTGGCTTGAGCCAGGCCCGTGGCCAGACACTGACGGCCAGGGTTTGTGCATTACTGCATTCCTTTTCGTCGATACGCACATTGCGGTTGAACTGGTTGCGCAGCACCACCACTGCCACGTTGTACTGCGGGCCGGCATACCACTGGCTGCGTTCGGTGTTCAGCGCCAGCAAGTTGCGAGTGCTGCACAATGTGTTCAGCCCCAGTGGCATCGGCGCTGCCTTGAAGGCCTTGGGCACTTCCCCGCTGACCAGGTGCGCCAGGGTGCTGATAATGTCACTGCGCTTGATCACCGGCTGGTGAGGGTCATAGCGCCTGACCAGTGGCGCGAGAGCGGCCTGCAATTCGACCTGGTCGGCCTGCGGCAAGTAGCGTGACGGGTCGGCCTGGTCGCCAATGACGCGGGGCGTGAGGATGAACAAGCGTTCACGCCGATTGTTCTGTCGTTCAGTCGAGGAAAACAGTGCCTTGCCTAATAGCGGGATATCACCCAGCAGCGGTACCTTGCTGAGTCTGTCCGTGCTTTCGGTGACATGGAAACCGCCGACTACCAGTGAACGTTTTTCCGCCATGATGGCCTGGGTGCTGACCTTGCCTCGGCGCACATCGAAGCTGTCGGGGGTGGGGTTGGCTTCTTCGAAGTTACCGTCCTCGATATCTACCAGCAGCTGGATTTGGTGGCCTCCACGGCTAGTAATCACGCGTGGCACTACCTGGAAGCTGGTCCCTACGGTAATCGGTAGAATCGTTGCGTTTTCCCTACCGCGAGACAGGTATTGGGTTCGGTTGAAATCGATCACTGCTGGCTGGTTTTCCAGCGTCAGCACTGACGGATTGGACACCATGGTTGCCAGGCCCTTGGCCTCCAGCGCGCGTATGTCAGCCTCGAAGCGGTCACGGTTTCTAATGGTCAACTGAGTGTTGCCGGGAGCCACATCGGCCCCACCACTGAAGCGACTGTTCTGAAAGCCCCACTTCACACCGAATTCGCGTAGTTGCGTGCGCTCGATATCGAGGATGATCGCATCGATTTCCACCAGTTTACGCGCCACATCGAGTTGGGTAATCAGCTCTCGGTACATCGCCTGCCGTTCCGGCACGTCATAAATCAGGATGGCGTTATTGCGCAAGTCGGCTTCGACGCGGATACGGGCTGGGCTGACGGGGGCCCGCGGGGTGATTGAGATGCCTGCATCGGGCGAGCCGTTCACCCCGTTTGTCGCGGGCGACCCGAGCATTTGCCCCAACAACGGGTTGCTCAGGCGTGGAGCCAGCGGGGTAACGAAAGGGGGCTGGGTGGTGGAACGTTGTGCCTGCGCCGAAGATGTCGAGGGTGAGCGCGGCTCCAGCAGCCCTCGGAGCATGGTGGCCACACCAGGGATGATGATTTTTTCGTTACGGTATTCCATCTGGCGATCCGCCGCGCTGGCGAATTTGAGCGGATAGCTCAACACGCTCTGTTTTTCATCCGCGGAACGGCGCTGGCTGCTGAATCGCTTGATCTGTTCGATATAAACCTTGGGGCCGGAGACCAGCACGACTCCGTCCTCCGGCAACTCGCCCCAGCCGAACCGACTGTCGAGCAGGCCTATGTCGGTGAGCGCCTGCTTGAGATCGGAAATGGTCTCGGAAGAGACCTCCAGGCGCGCGGAGTCTTGCTGGTCGAGGGTGCTGACATAGAGTGTGTTGTTGTACATGTACCATTGGAAACGGTGCTCGACCCCGAGCCGGTCGAGCAATGATTGCGGCGTGTTGGCGCGTATCTTGCCATTGACGTTACCTTCGAGCAGGCCCTCGACTTGAAGTTGCGTACCAAACGTCTGGGCAAAATCCTCCAGCACTTCGCGTACGGGTTTGTGCTGTGCTTCATAAGCGTAGGCAGTGTTTTTCCATTCGGGCGGAATGGCGGCCAGCGTGCTGTCCAGTGGCAACAGCCATCCGGGTAGCAGGATCAGCCAGCCCCAGGCGGCGCGACGGGTGGCAGTAGATAGGTGAGGGCGCAAGCGTTTGTGCTTGTCGATTTTATCAGGCATGGGAAGGTCTCTGGTTAATGCGGTATCGAGCGCAGTGACGTGGGGACGAATGCACGTGCAGGCCGGGCCTGGCGTGCCACGATGGCGCGCCAGGTGTCGCGTTGGTTAAGAAGGGATTCGAGGCACTTGGCGGGCTGTTCGCGGTGGTCCATCTCCACACATTGAACAAGCCAAAGCGTGCCGGTAGTGGGTGACTGCGCCAGTGCGCCCTGGAAATAGCTCAGGCTGGGGCCTCCCAGGCGCATCCAGGTGCGCAGCGAGGCGTTGTCCTCGCCCGCTTTGGTCAACTGGACCTGTATCAGCAGTTTGTTCGAGACGCGCAGAAAGTTGATTTCGTCGTCATTCTCGAACAATGTGAGCTGCTCTTCGTGGCCGTTTAACCAGCCGCCAATGAGTGCGTGCAACTTACTGCACACCATCCAGGGCTGTCTTAAGCAGCGTATGCCTGGAGCGGACTTGTTCGTTGAAAGCGATAATGGAGAGTTTCTGTTGTTTCACTAGATCGCTGAAATACTCGATGTCGCCATCGAATGATTCCGTGTCTTTATAGGCGGTATTCACACGCTTGGTGTCAGATTGAACCTGCTTCAACAGGTGAGTGTTCAGGTTTCCGTAGAAGTCCATGAGTTTTACTCCAGATGTGTCTGAACTGTGTGGCGGGTTGTTTGTCACCAGTTCCATCGGCGGACATGTTTTTTAAAAATATCGCTGCCTTCATCGCTTTTTCGTTGATGTTTCCTACGCGCTCGCAAACAAAATTTCGCGCATTGATGCCCAGTCGATGCGGAAGTCGCCTTCGTCTGTTTCCAACAGCAACGTTTGAGGTTTGACCTGGTCATCAGGACGAAGCCTCCAAAGCGTAGAGTCCAGTTTGGCCAAGGCTTGGGCGATGTGATCGTGCTCAAGGGGGTGGCAAACCAGCGTTGCCTTGATCGGGGGGATTTGCGTCGCTACCAGCTGTTTAATCAATGCCGAAAGGCGTTGGGGCTGAGGCACTTCCTCCAACAGGCAGTGGAAGGCTTGGTTGGCGATGGAAGTGGCGTAGTGCTCAAGGTTGTCGCACATCGCCTGGCGTTGGCGCTCCCAGGCGCTGAGCTGCGCGTTGGCCCGTGACCAGAAGTCGAGACTGGCCTGTTCAAGCAATTCTTCGCGGTGTTCAGCCGCCTGGTGCAAGAGTTCGTCGGCTTGGGCCTGGGCGCTACCCAGTAGCTGCCCGGCCCGCGAGCAGTCGGCAAGCATTTCCCGGGTAATCAAAACCTTTGGCTGCCCGGGGGCACCGTTGTGCAACTCAATTCTGCGTAGGGTCAGCATGGACAAGGCTCCGATTTTTTGCAGTTAACGATGGGTGAGTTCGCTATGCGTTGCGGCGATACGCCAGACAATGGCTTGCCAGAGCGTATTGAGCCGGCCATGGGCGTCGTCAAGTGACAGGTATGTGCTTTCAATTGCCTGCACCCGATGGGGGACCAGGCGCAACCGCAGACGCTGCCAGACAGCAGGTTCGACCCAGGCCCGCAGCAATTGCAGTGAATCGTCGTCCGGTTGCAGCAAGGCCCCGGGATGCAGAGCCTTGGCAAGGCGTTCGCACCACTTGCGGTGTTCGTCGCACAAGGGGCTGTCGAGGTTGGGATGGCACGTGAGATCCAGTAGCGCTATTGCCAGATCAATCTGCTCCGGTGATGCCAGTGCCAAGCCAAGCACCGTTGCACACGGGGCAGGAGGCAGGCACGGCTCTATGCCCAAGGCGGCACATGCCAGCCCGGGCCGGCTGCGACACAAGGGCAGCACTGCGTCATAGGCGTGGGTGCTGGTTGCCTCCGGGTGCGAAGATAGCCAGGGGCTGGCCCACCATTGTGCCCAAGCCAGGTGATCACTCATTCGTCAATTGAGCCGGGGCGACAGCTGGCTTTGACCGTTGTCCCCTTATGCGCCAGAACAGCGCAGCGACCAGCATCAGTATCACGCCGGTAATCAACAGGCCAATACTGGTGCGCCAAAAACTAACGTCGTCCTCAGGGACCAGGAAAGGGCCGAAATACATCAACCGTTGTTGTTCCTGATAGACCGCCGCCGGCACAAAAACGACCGTGAGCTTTTGGGCGTTATCCAGTGCGGTGCTCATGCCGGGAATACTGCTGGCTACCATCCTGCGTACACGGGCCCTGATACTGTCGGGCTCCAATCGCGGGTCATGCTTGATGAACACCGAGGCGGAAGCGGGTTGGACGGGCTCACCGGGAGCCACGCGTTCGGGCAGCACTACGTGCACACGAGCGACGATGACGCCATCGATGTTCGACAGGGTCGCCTCCAGCTCCTGGGACAGGGCATAGATGTATCTGGCACGCTCTTCCAGCGGTGTGGAGATGACGCCTTCCTTGCGGAAGGTATCCCCCATTGTGGCGCGTGCGACCTTGGGCAGCCCTACGGCCTCCAGCGTGCGAACGGCGCGACTGATGTCGGCTACGTTGACCCGAATCACCACGCCGTCCTTGGCAGGCACTTTTTGTGCGCGTATGTGTTTGTCAGCCAGTTCCGCGATGACCTCGTTGGCGTCCTGTTCGGACAGTTGGCGATGCAGTTCGACACTTTCGCCGCAGCCGCCCAGTATCAACGTCAGCGAGAAAATTAATCCGATAGACAGAAAACGAATCATTTTTTCCTACTGTAGGTTGCTGACTTTTTCGAGGCATTGCGCACCCTTGCCGACGCACTTCACCAGGGTTTGGGTCAGCAGTACTGAGTCTGAAAGATGGGAGGCATAGTTGAGTCGATTTTTTTCCTTGAACTCATTGTTGAAGTCCTTGAGGCCTTTGCTCATGCCGCTTTTCGCCTTGTCCAGATGCTGCAAAGCATCGGTCAGGGCATTCGATGATGGTGCGGCGGTAACCCGTTGCATCGAAGGTTCCAATTGCGAGCTGAAAAAGCTCACATCTTCGCTGTGGTGCGTAGATGGGGTAGGGGGCTTGCGGGCTGTCAGGCCGCTTTGATATTCGCGTAATACGTCGACTTCTATTTTCATTAGACCTCCTGGGGAGAACCGCCCTTTAGTGATAAAGGGCGGTCAAGCTACTTAACGTATTGCGTCGATGTTCTTTTTCTTCTCAGTGATCTTGAAGGACTCAATACTTTCCTTCAAAGATTCACGAGCTGCTGCTTTCCTTTCCTGCTTGAGGTCTTCGTTTTCGCCGCCGCTGGAGCTCTGGATAGGGGGTTGGTAGGTGTTTGCGCTGGCGCCAGTAACATTGCCCATAGTTAAACTCCGCTATTTAAGAAATGATATTTGAGCCCGATGTTCTAGTTTCAGTATTGATGCTTCCAATAGGTACTAAATATATCAGGCTCGTACTTGTGTGGCTCAGGCTAGAATATGGTTCCAATTTTTACTTGGAGGATGTATCTGGAGGTTTCTTCGATGCATATCGGCTGGGCAATGCGCTACTGTATTTCTAACTGTTTCATCCGATAGTAGAGCGTTCGCTTCGCCATGCCCAACTCTGCCGCCACCTCGTCCACGCAGTAGGAATGGCGTCGCAAAGCCTCTTCAATCAGGGCTTTCTCGATTTGTTGCAGGCGTTCTTTCAGGTTCGTTGGCGCGTGTGTAGCGTTCGAGGGGGAGTCTGAAAGCGGCGCCAGTCCCAGCACGAATCGCTTGGCAGTGGAGCGCAGTTCACGCACATTCCCCAGCCAAGGATGGCACAGCAACTGTTGGACCAGCTCGCTGCAAGGGGCTGGGGCCAGGCACTTATAGTGCTCGGCTTCCTCTTGAATCATATTCAGGAACAACGGGACGATTCGGTCACGGCGGTTACGCAGCGGAGGAAGATTGATGTTCACCACGCTCAGGCGAAAATACAAGTCGCGCCTGAACTTCCCTTGCTCGACCATCTCATGCAGCGATTGCTGTGCAGAGGCGATGACTCGCATATCTACCGGGATGAACCGGGTGGAGCCCAGGCGTTCGACGCCCCGTGACTCCAGCACACGTAGCAGCTTGGCTTGCATGGAAAGTGGCATGCTGTCGATTTCATCCAGATACAAGGTGCCCAAATGTGCGGTTTCGATAAACCCCGCGCGTGACTGCACTGCTCCGGTGTAGGCGCCGCTGTTGACGCCGAATAGTTGGCTCTCTGCAAGGCTTTCCGGGATGGCGGCGCAGTTGACTGCGACAAAATGACCGCGTCGACCCGACAAACGATGGACCCGTTGGGCCAGGGTATCCTTGCCAGTGCCGGTTTCTCCCAGTAACAAAATATCGATATCGAGCGCTGCAGTACTCTTAAGCGTACGCTCGATGTCCAAGGCTTCAACGGAGGGGAGGTATGTCTCATTTGTTATTGTGTAAGAAGCTGACATAGTCCAGGTGCTCCACTATCGCTATCACTTCACTGTTGATAGAACGCTGTTGGCGTGCAGCCAGTAGAGCCTAAATAATCCAAAAAGTCATCGTGTCTGTTAACGTGAAAAGGCTGAAAAATAACGTGAGAAATATTAACTAATTCAGTGCGCTGTTTTGTTCAAGTGGTTTTTCGGTGGTTATAGTGTGTTTAGCGTAGGAGAAAACTTAAAGGCGGGGGATTGCGTGGATAAGTTGGTTTAGTGCCCTGGGTAAGTAGTTTTTTCATACGTTGAATTTGCACTTGTTTCGAATATTGAAACAAACAGCCACAAAAAAACCGATGCAATGCATCGGCTTTTTTTGTTCGGTACAGGGGTTACAGGTCTACTTATACGTTGAAGCGGAAGTGCATGACATCCCCATCCTTGACAATATAGTCCTTGCCTTCAAGGCGCCATTTACCGGCTTCCTTGGTTCCAGCCTCACCCTTGTACTGGATGAAGTCGTTATAGGCGATGACTTCGGCGCGGATGAAGCCTTTTTCGAAGTCGGTGTGGATCACGCCGGCAGCCTGTGGCGCAGTCGCACCGACCTTGACGGTCCAGGCGCGGACTTCTTCGACACCGGCGGTGAAGTAGGTCTGCAGGTTGAGCATCTCATAGCCAGCACGGATCACACGGTTCAGGCCAGGCTCTTCCAGGCCCAGAGCCTCGAGGAACATGTCTTTTTCTTCGCCGTCATCGAGCTCGGCGATTTCCGCTTCGATCTTATTGCACACCGGAACGACGATGGCGCCTTCTTCCTCGGCGATGGTCTTGACCACGTCGAGAAGCGGGTTGTTCTCGAAGCCGTCTTCGGCAACGTTGGCGATGTACATCACCGGCTTGGTGGTCAGCAGGTGGAAGCCCTTGATCACAGCCTTCTCGTCAGTGCCCATGGTCTTCATCAGGCTGCGTGCCGGCTTGCCTTCGGTGAAGTGAGCGATCAACTGCTCCAGCAAGCCCTTCTGGACCACCGCATCCTTGTCACCACCCTTGGCGTTGCGTGCGACTTTCTGCAGCTGCTTCTCGCAGCTGTCAAGGTCGGCGAAGATCAATTCCAGGTCGATGATCTCGATGTCGCGTTTCGGGTCGACGCTGTTGGAGACGTGGATCACGTTCTCGTCTTCAAAGCAGCGGACCACGTGGGCGATGGCGTCGGTTTCACGGATGTTGGCCAGGAACTTGTTGCCCAGACCTTCGCCTTTCGAGGCGCCGGCGACAAGGCCAGCGATGTCGACGAATTCCATGGTGGTCGGCAGGATGCGCTTGGGGTTGACGATCGCCGCCAGTGCCTCCAGGCGTGGGTCCGGCATCGGCACGATACCGCTGTTGGGCTCAATGGTGCAGAAGGGGAAGTTCTCTGCCGCAATACCGGACTTGGTCAGGGCGTTGAACAGGGTGGATTTGCCGACGTTGGGCAGGCCGACGATGCCGCAATTGAATCCCATGGTGTTTCCCCTCGGGTAAAAGTCAGGCCTTCTGGCTGTGCAGGTTTTTCATCGCGCGGTTCCATTCACCAGCGAAGATATCCGGCAGCACGCCGAGGGCAAAATCGATGCTGGCATCGAGTTTTTCCTGTTCGGCGCGTGGCGCACGACCCAGGACGAAATTTGAAACCATACTGGCAACGCCTGGGTGGCCAATGCCGAGCCGCAGACGGTAAAAAGTGTTCTGATTGCCCAACTGCGCGATGATGTCACGCAGGCCGTTGTGCCCGCCATGCCCGCCGCCTTGCTTGAGCTTGGCAACCCCGGGTGGCAGGTCCAGTTCGTCATGGGCCACCAGGATTTCTTCGGGTTTGATCCGGAAGAAGCCCGCAAGCGCCGCGACAGCCTGGCCGCTGCGGTTCATGTAGGTGGTGGGAATCAGCAGACGAACATCCTGACCCTGGTGCGAGAAGCGCCCGGTCAGGCCGAAATATTTGCGATCGGCCACAAGATTGACGCCTTGGGCGTGGGCGATGCGCTCAACAAAAAGGGCCCCTGCGTTATGCCGGGTCTGTTCGTATTCGGCGCCTGGATTTCCCAGACCAACGATCAGTTTAATGGCAGTCACGACAGGGGCCCTTCCTTTGGAGTTGTGGATAACATCGCCTGACCTGAGTGCGGCGAAAGTGGACGACAGGAGCTCACTTATCCAGAGATAAACTTCGCGTTATCGCCCGCTTTCTCGCTACGTTTCGGTCCGCGATGTTTCCTCAAGCTCCTTTCGTTGCAGAGAGCATTACTCTGCAGCGGTTTCGCCTGCTTCATCTTCTGCTACAACACGTGGCGCGTGGACGCTGGCAACAGCCTTGTCGTCGTTGTGAGCCAGTGCAACGAACTCAACGCCTTTAGGGGCTTTGAGGTCGGACAGGTGGATGATGGTGCCGATTTCAGCAGCCGACAGGTCGACTTCGATGAATTCAGGCAGGTCTTTCGGCAGGCAGCTTACTTCCAGCTCGGTAGCAGTGTGGGAAACAACGCCACCTTTCTTGACCGGAGCTTCTTCACCAACAAAGTGCACAGGCACGATAGCGGTCAGTTTCTGACCGGCTACAACGCGTACGAAGTCAGCGTGCAGTACGTGGCCCTTGGAAGGGTGGCGCTGCAGAGCCTTGATGATAACGTTCTGCTTCTTGCCGCCAACGTTCAGTTCGATAACGTGGCTGTAGGCAGCATCGTTTTCGAGCAGCTTGGCTACTTCTTTAGCCAGCATGCTGATGGACTCAGGGGCTTTTTCGCCACCGTAGACTACAGCTGGAACCAGGCTTGCGAGACGACGCAGGCGGCGGCTCGCACCTTTCCCCAGGTCGGAACGCACTTCAGCATTCAGGGTAAAATCGTTCATGTTGTATCTCCAAAATAACCACATTCGCCCCAGCGTTTGCGACCAGCGCTAAAGGCGATATGGGCAAAAAAGCCCCGCCCCAACAGAATGCTGGGGCGGGGCGCTTTTCGTCAGTGAGGTGCTCCGAAGGTTTGACCCTTAACGGAACATCGCGCTGATCGATTCTTCGTTGCTGATGCGGCGAACCGCCTCGGCAACTACCGGTGCGATATCCAGTTGACGGATACGCGAACAGGCTTGAGCAGCAGCGGACAACGGGATGGTGTTAGTCACCACCAGTTCGTCCAGCATAGAGTTCTCGATGTTCTCGATCGCTCGGCCCGACAGCACAGGGTGTGTGCAGTAGGCGAAGACTTTTGCCGCACCGTGCTCTTTCAAGGCTTTGGCCGCGTGGCACAGGGTGCCGGCGGTGTCGACCATGTCATCAACCAGAATACAGGTACGCCCTTCGACATCACCGATGATATGCATCACTTCAGAGTGATTGGCTTTTTCACGGCGTTTGTCGATGATCCCGAGATCCACGCCCAGGGATTTGGCGACAGCCCGTGCACGCACGACGCCGCCAATGTCCGGGGACACGATCATCAGGTTTTCAAAGCGCTGGTCTTCGATGTCATCCACCAGGACGGGGGAGCCGTAGATGTTATCTACCGGAATATCGAAGAACCCCTGGATTTGGTCAGCGTGCAGGTCAACCGTGAGAACACGGTCGATACCCACCACGGTCAGCATGTCAGCAACGACTTTCGCGCTGATAGCCACACGTGCGGAACGCGGACGGCGATCCTGACGGGCATAACCAAAGTAAGGGATTACAGCTGTGATTCGAGTCGCTGAGGAGCGGCGGAAGGCATCAGCCATCACGACGAGTTCCATCAGGTTATCGTTGGTCGGAGCGCAGGTCGGCTGAATAATGAAGACGTCTTTACCGCGGACATTTTCATTGATCTCGGCTGTAATTTCGCCGTCGGAGAATTTACCGACAGAGATGTCACCGAGAGGGATATGCAGCTGACGTACGACACGCCGAGCCAGATCGGGGTTGGCATTCCCCGTAAAGACCATCATCTTGGACACGCGCAGTACCTAGAGGCTGAGGGTAACCTGGATGAGTATTAGAAAATGGCAGGGGCGGCTGGATTCGAACCAACGCATGGCAGGATCAAAACCTGCTGCCTTACCGCTTGGCGACGCCCCTGTATCTGTTGCAACGAGTGCCCAGCACTCGATTCCTTTTAGAGCAGACTTTGCAGCTTGCGATGCAACATCGAAACGTTGCTTCCCTTTGCTACAAACCCTGTAAGGGTCTCTGTAAGAAGGGCCGAGACTTTATCAGCTTCAGCTTTGCTTGGGAAGCCCCCAAACACACAACTTCCAGTTCCGGTTAATTTTGCTTCGGTAAATTTACCTAACAAATTCAAAGCGTTACGTACTTCTGGATAACGCCTTGCTACAACCGGTAAGCAGTCATTTCGACTGTTTCCCTTGGGAACGGGGCGCACTTTAATGGGAGAAGAGTTACGTGTCAACAACGGATCTGAAAAAATTTCTGCTGTACTTACAGATACTTGCGGCACAAGCACGACATACCAAGGTTCTTCGGGCTCTACAGGGGTGAGTTTCTCTCCCACGCCTTCGGCAAACGCGGCGTGCCCACGCACGAAAACCGGGACGTCGGCGCCCAGTGTGAGGCCCAGTGCAGCCAGGCGGTCGTGGTCCCAGCCCAGTTGCCACAGGTGATTGAGGCCCAGCAATGTGGTTGCGGCATTTGAGCTGCCGCCACCGATACCTCCGCCCATGGGCAGGATCTTGTCGATCCAGATATCGATGCCGAGCGAGGTGCCAGATTGTTGCTGAAGTTTTTTCGCAGCCTTCACAATCAGATTGCTGTCGTGGGGCACGCTTTCGAATTCGGTATGCAGCTGGATCACGCCATCGTCGCGTACGGCGAAGGTCAGCTCATCGCCGTAGTCGAGGAATTGAAACAGCGTCTGCAACTCGTGGTAACCGTCTTCACGGCGACCAAGAATGTGCAGCATCAAATTGAGCTTGGCAGGGGAGGGCAGGGTCAGGCCCTGCTTTTCTGGACGAGCGGTGGTCACGTTATTGCCCCAGCTTGCGAGGTTGCCAGTCCTTGATCACCAGCGTGACGTCAAGGTCGGTGCCGTGCAGCTTGATGCGTTCGGGCAGCCAATAACCGCTTTGTTCAACGTAGCTCAAGTACTCCACCTGCCAACCATCCTGCTCCAGCGTGGCCAGGCGGCTGTCGCCGTTGAGGCTCAGGCGGCTCTTGCTGTCGGGCGCCGGCAAGCCGCGTACCCACCAGACCAGATGCGAGACAGGCAGCTTCCAGCCGATCTGCTGCTCCAGCAGTTCTTCCGGAGAGCTTGCTTCGTAGCGGCCCTGGTTGGCCACTTCCAGGCTCACTTGCCCCGGTCGGCCGGTCAGGCGCGCCGCGCCCCGGCCCAGCGGGCCGGAGAGACGAATATCGTAGTAGTCCTGGCGTTGCAGCCAGAACAGGGTACCGCTGCCGGAGTCTTTCGGCGCACGAACGCCGACTTTTCCCTCGATCTGCCAGCCATCGATACTGCTCAGCTGGTCCTTGTGTTGTTTCCATTGGGCCGGGCTGCCCTGGCCTTCAACGGATTCGCGGCTGTCTATGCCCGCGCAACCGGCGAGCAAGGCGATGAAGCTGAAAACAATAATGTGGCGCAAGAACATAAGCTTAAAGGGTCTCGGATCCGGTCAGGCGCTTGATGGTGCCGCGCAGGATGGGGCTTTCGGGTTGTTCCTTGAGGAATTTTTCCCAGATTTGTCGCGCTTCTCGTTGCTTGCCTTTAGCCCAGAGCACTTCGCCCAGGTGTGCGGCGACTTCTTGATCGGGAAAACGCTCCAGTGCCTGGCGCAGCAAACGCTCGGCTTCGTCGAGGTTGCCCAGGCGATAGTTCACCCAGCCCAGGCTATCGAGCACGGCCGGGTCTTCCGGGTTGAGCTGGTGGGCTTGTTCGATCAACACTTTGGCTTCGGCATAGCGCGTGGTGCGGTCGGACAAGGTGTAACCCAGGGCATTGAGTGCCATGGCGTTGTCCGGGTCGCGCTTGATGATCAGCCGCAGGTCTTTTTCCAGCTGGGCCAGGTCATTGCGTTTTTCCGCCTGCATGGCGCGGGTGTACAGCAGGTTCAAATCGTCAGGGTATTGCAGCAATGCTTGTTGCAGCAGCTTCCAGGCGCGTTCGCCCTGCTTGTTGGCCGACAAAGTCTCGGCCTGGATCAGGTACAGCTGGATAGCGTAGTCCGGCTCGGCATCGCGGGCCGCGGCCAGGCGTTTTTCCGCCTCGTCGGTACGGCCGTTGCTCATCAGGATGTCAGCCTGGCGCAGTTGGGCCGGCAGGTAGTCGTTGCCGGGGCCGACCTGGGCGTATTCCAGCAGGGCGGCCTGCGGGTCGTTGCGCTCTTCGGCAATGCGGCCGAGGTTCAGGTGCGCCGAGTCCACGTGGCTATCGCGTTCGATCAGTTCTTCCAGATAGCCCTTGGCCTCGTCCCAGGCCTTGGCTTCCAGGCAGACCAGTGCCAGGGAATAACGCAGTTCGTCGTCGTCCGGGTATTGCTGGACCAGGTTGGCGAACTGCACTTTGGCGTCCTCCATGCGGTCCTGCTCCACCAGCATGCGTGCGTAAGTCAGGCGCAGGCGCTTATCGTCCGGGTATTTCTTGATACTTTTTTCCAGCAGCGGAATCGCTTCCTTGCCGCGGTTGAGGTTTTGCAGCAGGCGCGCGCGCAGCAGGATCGGCGCGATCTCGCCGTCTTCCGGTGGGTTTTGCTCCAGCAACTTGAGTGCGGCGTCGGCCTCGTCATCCTGTTGCAACAACAGAGCCTTGCCGAACACCAGTTGGCTGTTCTTCGGGTGTTTTTGCAGCAGGCGGTCGAAACTTTTCATCAGGCCATTGCGCGTGTCCTGGTCGGTGTCGGCGGCCGACAGCGCAAGGAAGTCGAAATGTGTGTCGCCCTTGCCCTGCAGGACTTTCTCCATATAGACCATGGAGTCGTCATAGCGTCCTGCACGGGCCAGTTGCACGGCAGCCGCACGTTGGGCTTCCAGGTCATCCGGGGCGTTTTTCGCCCAGATCAGCGAAGTGTCCAGCGCAGCCTGGTCGGCGCCCAGGTATTCGGCGATGCGAAACGCTCGCTCGGAGATGCCCGGGTCCTGGGTGTTGATGGCCTGGGTCACATAATTATCCAGCGCAATATCAAAACGATTGCGCTGGCCGGCCAATTCAGCGGTCAGCAGGCTGTAGATCGTTTCTTCACTGAACGAGGAATAAACCTTGGGCTTTTCAGGGGCGGGGGTGCTGTCTTCCACCGGCGGCGCAGCGTCCGGCGACACGGGTGCCATGGCCTGGCAGCCGCTGAGGAAGACAAAAGCAAGGAGCAACGCGGAAGATCTATTCATATAGGAAGAGGACGACTAACCTGCGGTCGGATCATCATGACACAAGCCTTCGGCCAAACATAACCGAGTCTCAATGCAAGCCTTTATAGGCATAACGAATTAGGACAATAGACGACGGTGGTTGTTCTGGATCTTTCGAAGTAGGACAATTGTCGGCTTCCCGACATCATCAGCGATATTGAATGGCCTTCCTCGCACTCGGTATTAACCACAAGACTGCCTCCGTAGACGTGCGCGAGCGCGTGGCGTTTACGCCAGAGCAGTTGGTTGAGGCCCTGCAGCAGCTCTGCCGGCTCACCGACAGCCGCGAAGCTGCGATCCTTTCGACCTGCAATCGCAGCGAGCTCTATATAGAGCAGGAACATCTTTGCGCGGATGTCGTACTGCGCTGGCTGGCTGATTATCACCATTTGAGCCTCGATGACCTGCGCGCCAGTGCCTATGTGCATGAAGAGGATGCGGCAGTTCGTCACATGATGCGCGTGGCGGCCGGCCTCGATTCGCTGGTGCTGGGCGAGCCGCAGATTCTTGGCCAGATGAAATCCGCCTATGCCGTGGCGCGTGAGGCCGGCACTGTCGGTCCATTGCTGGGCCGGCTGTTCCAGGCCACGTTCAATTCCGCCAAACAGGTGCGCACCGACACGGCTATCGGCGAAAACCCGGTGTCGGTGGCCTTTGCCGCCGTGAGCCTGGCCAAGCAGATTTTCAGCGATTTGCAGCGCAGCCAGGCCTTGCTGATTGGCGCCGGGGAAACCATCACCCTGGTGGCCCGTCACCTGCATGACCTGGGCGTGAAACGCATTGTGGTTGCCAACCGCACCCTTGAACGAGCGAGTATCCTTGCCGAGCAGTTCGGTGCCCACGCCGTGCTGCTGTCGGATATCCCGGCTGAATTGGTACGCAGTGATATCGTCATCAGCTCCACCGCCAGCCAGTTGCCGATCCTTGGCAAGGGCGCGGTCGAAAGCGCGTTGAAGCTGCGCAAGCACAAGCCGATCTTCATGGTGGACATCGCCGTTCCCCGGGATATCGAACCCGAAGTCGGCGAGTTGGACGACGTTTACCTCTACAGCGTCGACGATTTGCATGAGGTGGTTGCCGAGAACCTCAAGAGCCGCCAGGGTGCCGCCCAGGCCGCAGAGGAAATGGTCAGCACTGGCGCCGAAGATTTCATGGTGCGCCTGCGTGAACTGGCGGCGGTGGATGTGCTCAAGGCGTATCGTCAGCAGGGCGAACGCCTGCGTGATGAAGAGTTGCTCAAGGCCCAGCGGATGCTGGCCAACGGCAGCGGCGCCGAAGAGGTACTGATGCAATTGGCCCGTGGCCTGACCAACAAGCTGCTCCACGCTCCCAGCGTCCAGTTGAAAAAGCTTACTGCCGAAGGCCGCCTCGATGCGCTGGCCATGGCCCAGGAACTCTTTGCCCTCGGTGAGGGCGCGTCAGACAGCTCTTCGGATAAAAAATCGCAATGAAAGCGTCACTGCTCAATAAACTGGACGTGCTCCAGGACCGTTTCGAAGAACTGACCGCCTTGCTCGGCGATGGCGAGGTCATTTCCGATCAGGCCAAGTTCCGTGCTTATTCAAAGGAATACGCAGAAGTTGAGCCCATTGTAGCTACCTATAAAAGCCTCACGAAAGTGCAGGCCGACCTCGAAGGCGCCCAGGCGCTGCTCAAGGACAGCGACCCGGACATGCGTGAAATGGCCGTGGAAGAAGTTCGCGAAGCCAAGGAAAAGCTCGCCGAGCTGGAAAGCGACCTGCAACGCATGCTGCTGCCCAAGGATCCCAATGACGGGCGCAACGTGTACCTCGAAATCCGCGCCGGCACCGGTGGCGACGAGGCAGCGATTTTCTCCGGCGATCTGTTTCGCATGTACTCGCGCTATGCCGAACGACGTGGCTGGCGGGTCGAGATCCTGTCCGAGAACGAAGGTGAACACGGCGGCTATAAAGAAGTCATTGCCCGGGTCGAAGGTGACAACGTCTATGGCAAGCTGAAATTCGAGTCCGGCGCCCACCGCGTACAACGTGTCCCGGCGACAGAGTCCCAGGGCCGTATCCACACCTCGGCGTGCACCGTGGCGGTGCTGCCCGAGCCGGACGAGCAGGAAGCCATCGAGATCAATCCGGCGGACTTGCGCGTGGATACCTACCGCTCATCCGGTGCGGGTGGCCAGCACGTCAACAAGACCGATTCGGCAATCCGTATCACCCACTTGCCGTCGGGCATCGTGGTGGAGTGCCAGGAAGAACGCTCCCAACACAAGAACCGTGCGCGGGCCATGTCCTGGCTGTCGGCCAAGCTGAACGACCAGCAGACCAGCGCCGCCGCCAATGCGATTGCCAGCGAGCGCAAGCTGCTGGTGGGCTCGGGCGACCGCTCCGAGCGTATCCGTACCTACAATTTTGCCCAGGGCCGGGTCACCGACCATCGTGTCAACCTGACCCTTTACTCCCTGGACGAGATTCTCGCCGGTGGCGTGGATGCGGTGATCGAGCCGTTGCTTGCCGAATACCAGGCTGATCAATTGGCGGCGATAGGTGAATAAATGACCATTATTGCCAGCCTGCTGCGCGCTGCCGACCTGCCCGATTCGCCGACTGCACGCCTGGATGTGGAGCTGCTGCTGGCTGCTGCCCTGGGCAAATCGCGCAGCTACTTGCACACCTGGCCGGAAAAGATCGTCAGCAGCGAAGATGCCCTGACCTTTGCCGGCTACCTGCAGCGCCGCCGCAGCGGCGAGCCAGTGGCGTATATCCTCGGCCAGCAGGGCTTCTGGAAGCTCGACCTGGAGGTCGCGCCGCACACGCTGATCCCGCGTCCGGAAACCGAACTGCTGGTGGAGGCCGCCCTGGAGTTGCTGCCCGCCACGCGCGCCAACGTCCTCGACCTGGGCACCGGCAGTGGCGCCATCGCCTTGGCCTTGGCCAGCGAACGCCCGGCCTGGCACGTCACGGCCGTCGACCGCGTGCTGGAAGCCGTGGCCCTGGCCGAGCGCAATCGCCAGCGCCTGCACCTCAACAACGCCACGGTGCTGAACAGCCATTGGTTCAGCGCTTTGCAAGGCCACAGTTTTGACCTGATCATCAGTAACCCACCCTACATCGCCGACAATGACCCCCACCTGGTGGCTGGCGACGTCCGTTTCGAGCCGGCCAGCGCGCTGGTGGCGGGCCACGATGGCCTGGACGATTTGCGCCTGATCATCAAGCAAGCCCCGGCCCATCTGAATGCCGGTGGCTGGTTGCTGCTCGAGCATGGCTACGACCAGGCTGCGGCCGTGCGGGACTTGATGCTGGACCAGGGGTTCGAAAACCTACACAGCCGCATCGACCTCGGCGGTCACGAACGCATCAGCCTGGGACGCCGCCCGTGCTGACCGATCAGGAGCTGTTGCGCTATAGCCGGCAGATTTTGTTGCAGCATGTCGACGTTGAAGGCCAGTTGCGCCTGAAACAGAGTCGCGCGCTGATCGTCGGCCTGGGTGGCCTGGGCGCACCGGTTGCGCTGTATCTCGCCGCTGCCGGTGTGGGTGAGTTGCACCTGGCCGACTTTGACACGGTTGACCTGACCAACCTGCAACGCCAGATCATCCATGATACCGACAGCGTAGGGCAGACCAAGGTCGATTCGGCCCAGCGTCGGCTGAGCGCGATCAACCCTGAAATCACCTTGGTCGCCCATCGCACGGCGCTGGATGCCGACTCGCTGGCCGCCGCCGTAGTCGCAGTGGACGTGGTGCTTGATTGCAGCGACAACTTCTCCACCCGCGAAGCGGTCAACGCTGCCTGTGTCGCCGCCGACAAGCCGTT
This sequence comes from Pseudomonas synxantha, assembly GCF_900105675.1. Classification (NCBI taxonomy): domain Bacteria; kingdom Pseudomonadati; phylum Pseudomonadota; class Gammaproteobacteria; order Pseudomonadales; family Pseudomonadaceae; genus Pseudomonas; species Pseudomonas synxantha. The sequence continues at coordinate 186,491 of NZ_LT629786.1, forward strand.
GATCAGTGGCGCGGCGATTCGCCTGGAGGGGCAATTGTCGGTATTCGATCCACGGCGCGCCGACAGCCCGTGCTACCACTGTTTATATGGGCACGGCAGCGACACCGAGCTGACCTGCAGTGAAGCCGGGGTAGTCGGGCCGTTAGTAGGCCTGGTCGGCAGCTTGCAAGCGCTGGAAGCCTTGAAACTGCTGGCGGGTTTTGGTGAGCCACTGGTGGGCCGGCTGTTGCTGATCGATGCCCTGACCACGCGCTTTCGCGAGCTGCGCGTCAAGCGCGACCCTGGCTGCAGCGTCTGCGGACCCCAGCATGGTTAAGGGCGCGCCCATCGGTGTGTTCGACTCCGGCATTGGTGGCCTGACGGTGCTGGAGGAAATCCAGCAATTATTGCCGCATGAGTCACTGTTGTACGTGGCCGACTGTGGGCATATCCCTTATGGCGAGAAAACCCCGGCATTCATTCTCGAGCGTTCCCGTTCCGTCGCTGAGTTTTTCCGCGAGCGCGGCGCGAAGGCGTTTGTGATTGCCTGTAACACGGCCACCGTCGCCGCCGTTGCCGATTTGCGCCGGGACTACCCCGATTGGCCGTTGGTCGGCATGGAGCCTGCGGTCAAGCCCGCCGCTGCTGCCACGCGCAGTGGCGTTGTCGGTGTGCTCGCCACCACTGGCACCCTGCAAAGCGCCAAGTTCGCCGCCTTGCTCGACCGCTTCGCCACCGATGTGCGGGTGATTACCCAGCCGTGTCCGGGCCTTGTGGAGTTGATCGAAACCGGCGACCTGGACAGTGCTGTCTTGCACAAGCTGTTGCAGGGCTATGTCGAACCGCTGATCAGCGCCGGTTGCGACACCATCATCCTGGGTTGCACCCACTATCCCTTCCTCAAGCCACTGCTGGCGCAGATGCTCCCCCCCAACATCATCCTCATTGATACCGGCGCCGCCGTGGCGCGCCAGCTCAAGCGCTTATTGGGTGAGCGCGACCTGCTGGCCGCTGGCGATCCTGAACCTGCACAGTTCTGGACCAGCGGTGATCTGTTTCACTTAAGAAAAATCCTACCGACACTATGGAAACAGCCCGGAATTGTGCGAAGCTTTGCTTCGTGAAAATTTCGTGAAATGCGCTGAAAAAAGCTGAACTTCCGTCTATGCCTCAGCTTCTATAGCCAGTTAGCCTGTTTAAAACCATATAACTTCGTTCGGAAAGGATGTTTCTTATGAAGCGCTTGTTCTGTTTGGCTGCGATTGCGGCCGCTGTGTTGGGACACTCTGTTTCAGCCCAGGCCGCTGGCCTGGAGTTCGGGTTGGGGAGCACCAGTGATTCGACGTTGACCTATCGACTGGGCCTGACCTCGGATTGGGATAAGAGCTGGATGCAAAGCAACGTTGGCCGTCTGACCGGCTACTGGAGCGGCGCTTATACCTATTGGGAAGGTGATGACCGTGCAGGGGCAAGCAGCCTGTCGTTCTCGCCGGTGTTTGTGTATGAATTTGCCGGCGAGTCGGTCAAACCCTACATCGAAGCCGGTATCGGGGTGGCACTGTTCTCCCGCACCCGTCTGGAAGACAACAACATCGGCCAATCTTTTCAGTTCGAAGACCGCCTGGGTTTCGGCCTGCGCTTCAACGGCGGGCATGAAGTGGGCATTCGCGCCACGCACTATTCCAACGCCGGTATCAGCAGCAATAACGATGGGGTAGAGAGCTACTCGTTGCACTACACCATGCCGCTGTAAGCAATGTAGGAACGAGCTTGCTCGCGAAGAACGTCAACGATAACGCAGTGAATCTGGGTTGACGTGGCGCGTTCAGATTTTTCGCGAGCAAGCTCGTTCCTACAGGTCAGCGATAGACCGTGGCGATGCCTTCGCGCTCTTCCAGGCATTCCGGCGCACCCATCTCAAATTCCCGGCAGATCAATGGCCGAAGCGCGTAAATCGTGCACATCATCGTGTCCCGGTCCAGCGCGGCGCACCAGCCGTCGTCCAGGCGCAGCATCACTTCACCGCCCCAATCGTCGGTATCGATAAAGCGCTGCGGTACACCGGTGTCGGTGATCAGCATGACCTCCAACTGGCAGCAGCAGGCCGCACACGTCGAGCAGGTGACGGCAGGTTCGGTGATTTGGATATGGGGGATGTTGGTCATAGGCGCGCAGTGTAAGGCAAGTCGGTCAGGCGCGTATTAAAGCTCGGACGGGCGTCAATTCTCCAATCCCCGTGCGACCCTATGCAGCAAGGGAAACAGCATGGCCCATAACAACGCCAGGCCGATCAATGTGGCTGAGGTTGCGTAGCCAAAACTCACCCCCGCCAACTGGCTGCCTGCGTAATAAGACAGAGGCCCGCCCACCGCGCCCAGCAGGCTGGCAAGCCACCAGGGCCGTGCGCTCCAGGCCAGGCAATGGCGCAAGGTCGTGGCCAGCAATGCCCATAACAACATCAACCAGAATGGAATCATCGGCCCGGGCTCGCTGAAGTGGAAAACTCCCAGGGTGCGTAATAGCGTGTCCAGCAGCGTGCCTGCGAGTGTCACTGTCACGATAAGCACGCCGTCATCCGCCGGCGAACTTATCCACAGCCAATGGATTCCCAGTACCGCCACGCCCACCAGCAGCCACAGACTATCGCCGCCAAGCACGCAGGCAAACCAGCCGCACTGGAACAGCACGGCATTGGCCAAGGGTTTAAGCACTGAAGCGCCCGAGCAACGGTGGGTTGATCGCCGCCGGTTTGGCCAGCAGCAATTGCGCCGTACCAATGGAGCGTTCCATGAAGCCGCCCTCGCAGTAGCACAGGTAAAACTCCCACAAACGCAGGAAGTACTCGTCGTAGCCCAATTCGGTGAGGCGGCCATGGGCGCGACGAAAGTTCTCATGCCACAGGCGCAGGGTGCGTGCGTAGTGCAGGCCGAAGTCTTCCATGTGCAACAGGTTCATGTCTGTGTCGCGGCTGACGATCTGCAGCATGTTTTGTACACAGGGCAAGGCGCCGCCAGGGAAGATATAGCGCTGGATAAAGTCGACGCTGCGCTTGGCCTGCTCGAAGCGTTGTTCGCGGATGGTGATGGCTTGTAGCAGCATCAGGCCGTCGGGCTTGAGCAAATGGGCACATTGCTTGAAATAGGTGGGCAGGAAGCGATGGCCCACTGCTTCGATCATTTCGATCGATACCAGCTTGTCGTACGTGCCGGTGAGGTCACGATAGTCGCTTAGCAGCAAGGTCACCTGATCTTGCAGGCCCAGTGCCTGGATGCGTTGCGCGGTGTAGGCGAACTGCTCCTTGGACAAGGTCGTGGTGGTGACCTTGCAACCGTAGTGCTGCGCCGCATACAGCGCCATGCTGCCCCAGCCGGTGCCGATTTCCAGCAGATGGTCACTGGGCTTGAGCGCCAGCTTCTGGCAGATACGCGCCAACTTGTTCAGTTGCGCCTGTTCCAGGGTGTCATCGGGCGTCAGGAACTGCGCCGCCGAGTACATCATGGTGGGGTCGAGGAACTCTTCGAACAGGTCGTTGCCCAGGTCGTAATGGGCGGCAATGTTTTTCTGCGCACCCTTGCGCGTGTTGCGGTTGAGCCAATGCAAGCCTTGGGTGAACGGCCGGGCCAGGCGTGCCAGGCCACCCTCCATGGCGTCGAGAACGTCCAGGTTGCTGACCATCACCCGGACCACGGCGGTAAGGTCCGGGCTGGTCCAGTAACCGTGGATAAACGCTTCGCCGGCACCGATTGAACCATTGGCCGCCACCAGGCCCCAGGCCGCCGAGTCGAGAATCTGGATCTCCCCCAGCAGGCGTGCTTCCCGGGCGCCGAAGACTTGTCGCTCGCCATCTTCGATGATCACCAACTGACCATGGCGCAATTGGCTGAACTGGCGCAGCACGCCCTTGCGCAACAAGGCGGCGGTCACACCGTTGACGTTCAGGCGGTTGGCCTTGACCGATAAGCTAGGGGATTTCATGGTGGCGATCCTTGGTGTACCCAACTGCGGTGCGAGAGACGCCATCGGCGGCCCGGTGGGGGAAAATCGGTGTGCGCTTGAGCAGTAGGCGCAAGGCTTGCCAGTAGATCGCCAGGCAAGTCTTGGCGGTCATCCAGGGAAAACGCCATAAATAACCATGCAGACTGGCGCGGCTCAGAGGTTGCCGTTCCAGGCTCAGGGTGGCGTCGAAGAGTTTCTGTGGGCCCTGCCAGTCGGCCATGTGCACGCCGAGCCTGGCGGCAGGCGGGCTGAAACTCATGCGGTATTCCAGGTCGCGCGGTAAAAAGGGCGACACATGAAAAGCCTTGGCCACGGCGAAATGCTGGTGCTCATCGGCGGCGAGCGCCTGGGCCGGCAGCACGTAGTGATAGCGCTCGCGCCAGGGGGTGTTGGTCACTTCACACAGGATCGCGGCCAATCGTCCGTCGGCCTCGAAGCAGTAGAAGAAACTCACAGGATTAAAAGCCAGGCCCCAACTGCGGGCCTGGGTCAGTAGGCAGATAACGCCCCGGGGTGTATGCCCCAGTGCCTTGCCGACTTCGTGGCGCACGGCATCGCTCAAGCTCATGCCGTGGCGGGTGAATTCACGCAGATAGTCCTGCTGGCGGAAACCGAAGGGCGCCAAGCGACTTGGGCCGGCCATGGGCGACAGGCCAAGCACTTCATCCTCTTCGCTGAGGTCCAGGTACAGCAGGCCGATGCGGTAGCGAAAGGCGTGGGCCCTGGGCGCAAACCGGCGATGGGCGATCCAGCCGCTGTACAGGGCACTATTCATAGGGCTTCCCCAAAGGCTTGGGCCACGCGCAGGGCACTGACCACTCCGTCTTCGTGAAAACCGTTGGCCCAGTAGGCACCGCAGTAGAAGGTGTTGCGCGCACCGTGCAGTTCTTCCCAGCGGGCTTGAGCGGCCACGGCGGCCAGGCTGTACTGCGGATGGGCATAGGTGTAGCGCGCAAGGATCTTCAACGGGTTGATCATCTGCGTCTGGTTGAGGCTGACGCAAAAGGTGGTGGTGCTGTCGATACCTTGCAGAATGTTCATGTCGTAGGTCACAGCCGCCTGAGGCTGCTGGTTGCCGGTCAGCCGGTAATTCCAGCTGGCCCAGGCCAGTTTGCGGTCGGGCAGCAGGCGCGTGTCGGTGTGCAGCACCACGTCGTTGTTGGCGTAGGGCAGCGCACCGAGGATCTCCTGTTCAGCCTGGCTGGGATCGGCGAGCAAGGCCAGGGCCTGATCGCTGTGGCAGGCGAACACCACACGGTCGAAGGTTTCGCTGCCGGCGGGACTGTGGATAACCACGCCATCGTCCGTGCGTTGCACCTTATGCACAGGGCAATTGAGTCGTACTTGTTCGATAAAGCTGCGGGTCAGCGGTTCGATATAGCGGCTGGAGCCGCCTTCGATCACGCACCATTGCGGGCGGTTGCTCACCGAGAGCAAGCCGTGGTTCTTGAAGAAGCGCACAAAGAACTGCAGCGGAAAGTTGAGCATGTCGGCCAGGGACATCGACCAGATTGCCGCGCCCATCGGCACGATGTAGTGCCGGATAAACCTGGGGCCATAGCCGCCGGCTGCAAGATAGTCGCCGAGGGTCATCTCGGCGCTGATGCGCTGCGCTTGCAGGTCCAGGGGGGCCTGGCGGTTGAAGCGCAGGATATCGCGCAACATGCCCCAGAAGCCCGGCGACAGAAGATTGCGGCGCTGGGCAAACAGGCTGTTGAGGTTGTTGCCGTTGTACTCGAAGCCGGTGCTTTGGTCGCACACCGAAAAACTCATCTCGGTGGGTTTGAATTTGACGCCAATCTGGCCCAGCAGGCGGATGAAATTAGGGTAGGTCCAGTCATTGAACACAATGAAGCCTGTGTCCACCGCATAGCTTTTTCCCTCAACTGTCACGTTGGCCGTATGGGTATGCCCGCCGATGCAGTCACCCGCTTCGAACAAGGTAATGTCGTGGCGGCGGCTGAGCAGGTAGGCGCTGGTCAGCCCGGCGATGCCGCTGCCGATGATGGCGATCTTCACAGTTCGTCCGTGTGCGGCGGCGGGCTGCGCAGCATGCGCTTGCCGATAATCAGTTGCGCCCGGTTGGGCAGCTTGGACAAAGGCCACAGGGTGGCGATGAACATCGCCGGGAAGGCGATCTCCAGCGGGCGTTTTTCCAGTTTTGCAAAGATATGCCGTGCCGCTTTGTTAGCGGACCAGCTCAAGGGCATCGGGAAATCATTGCGCTCGGTCAGCGGCGTGTCCACAAAGCCAGGGCTGATCACCGTGACGTCAATGTTTTCCGGCGACAGGCTGATGCGCAGGGATTCGAACAGGTAGCGCAGCCCTGCCTTGGACGCGCCATAGGCTTCGGCGCGGGGCATTGGCAGATAAGTCACGGCGCTGGCCACGCCCACCAGGTGCGGGGTAAGCCCGGCGCGCAACAGCGGCAGCGCAGCCTCGATGCAATAACTGCTGGCCAGCAGGTTGGTGCGCACTACGTGCTCGATGATCGAGGAGTCAAATTGCCGGGCGTCGACATATTCACAGGTGCCGGCATTAAGGATCACCGTGTCCAGGGCACCCCAGACCTCGCCGATACGTTCACCGATCTCGCGCACGGTCTGGCTGTTGGTCAGGTCGCCGGCCACCACCAGCACTTGCCCCGGATAGCGATGGGCGAGCGCTTCCAGCGGACCTTTGGTGCGGGAGCTGAGTGCCACGTGGGCGCCGCTGTTGAGCAACTCCACGGCCAGCGCGGCACCGATGCCACTGCTGGCGCCGGTCAACCAATAACGTCGGGGAGCAAGGTTCATCCCATTCTCCTTTTCAGCCAACTGACGGTACGTCCAAGTACCGGTACGTGTTCATATAGCAGGACCAAACCAGCGAAATTGTCACTCATGTTCGGCCATCTCCTGACGTGAAGGCAGGCTGCGAAAGGCGGCCAAGGCACGCTCCCGGGACTGCTTCAGGTCAACGATGGCCCGCGGGTAATCCGCCACGCCGAACAGGCCGCCGGCCGCTGCCGGGTTATGCACCTCTTTTTTGTTCAGCGCTGCGAGTTCCGGCAGCCAGCGCTTGATGAAGATGCCATCGCCGTCGAATTTTTCCGATTGGCTCAGCGGGCTGAAAATTCGGAAGTAGGGGGCCGAGTCGGTGCCGGTCGATGAACTCCACTGCCAGCCGCCGTTGTTGGCCGCCAGGTCGCCGTCGATCAGGTGCCGCATAAAAAAGCGCTCGCCTTCGCGCCAGTCGATCAGCAGGTTCTTGGTCAGGAACATCGCCACCACCATGCGCAGGCGGTTGTGCATCCACCCGGTTTCCAGCAGTTGGCGCATGGCCGCGTCGATGATTGGCAGTCCGGTACGTGCCTGTTGCCAGGCGGCCAGGTCCGCAGGCGCGTCGCGCCAGGCCAGTGCTTCGGTTTCCGGGCGAAAGGCGCGGTGCCTGGACACCCGTGGGTATCCGACCAGGATATGTTTGTAGAACTCGCGCCACAGTAACTCATTGATCCAGGTGATGGCGCCGATGTCGCCGCTTTCGAACTCGCCCTGGTTGGTTTGCAGCGCGGCGTGCAAGCACTGGCGCGGCGACACTACCCCGGCGGCGAGGTAGGCGGACAGTTGGCTGGTGCCGGGTTTGGCCGGGAAGTCGCGCTCGTCCTTGTAATAGCTGATCTGCTGGTTGGCGAAGGCGTCGAGACGGCGGCGAGCTTCGTCTTCACCGGCGGGCCAGAGGGCGCGCAAGCTGTCGCTGGAGGGCTCGAAACCTTCTACCGTTGTCGGCACAGGATCGCTTTTCAACTCAAGCCTGGCCTGCGCCTTGGGCGTTGCGACCAGGCGGGGCAGGGAAGTGTGCAGGCGGTTGTAGCAGACCTTGCGGAACTGGCTGAACACCTGGAAGTAGGTGCCGGTCTTGGTCAGCACGCTGCCCGGCTGGAACAACAACTGGTCCAGGTAGCTGTGAAAGGTCACCCCGCGCGCTTCCAGGGCCTTGGCCACCGCAGCATCGCGCTGGCTTTCGTGGATGCCGTATTCCTCGTTGACGTGCACCGATTCCACCGAAAGTTCCTGGCACACCTCGCTCAACACAGTCGGCGCCTGGTTCCAGGTCGCCGCGTGGCGGATCAACAGCGGGATGTTCAATTCGCCCAGCGCCACGCTCAACTGGCGCAGGTTGCGCAGCCAGAAGTCAACTTTACACGGCGCGTCATCATGGGCCAGCCACTGCTCGGGCGTGACCAGGTAAATGGCCACGACCGGGCCGCGCTGGCTCGCGGCAGCCAGGGCGGTGTTGTCGTGCAGGCGCAGGTCGGTGCGCAGCCAGATCAAATGCATTTAGACAATTCCACGCTGGATCAATAACTGGTGGGCCGCCAATGGGTCTTCGGCCACAAACAATTCAGGCATGTCACGGGTTAAGTCGGCCAGCTCGACGTGATGGATACACACCGTTGGGCCGGCAATCAATATTGGGCAACTGACGCCGCCCAATAGTTTTGTGAGTGCCGACAAATGGAGGGCCTTGCTTGAGTACAACAGCACGGCACGCGGTTGCAGATGCTCCACCGCCAGCGCCAATTCGCCGGCCGGCAGTGGCCAGTCAAACACTTCCACCGGGCAATCGGCACTGCTGGCCAGCCAGGCGCTGAGCCACAAGTGTGGTTCCAGTGGCAAGTCGGAATGGTTGATCAGCAGCAGCGGTGCGCCGTGGAGCTGGCGATTGTTGTGATAAATCCGCGCGCCGAACTTGCTGCGCAGCCAGGACAGGAAAAACACCCGCTCCATCTGCGCGCCGAACTGGCCCTGCCAACGCTGCTCCAGCTCCCGGAGCAGCGGCAGCATCAATTGTTCGCACAAGGTACGCGGCGGGTAGAGCGCCATGGCTTGGTTGAAAGCATCGTCGACCCGGCGTTCCGCCAGTTCGCTGATGGCACTGAGCAAATGCTGGCGCAGGCTGTGCCACTCGTTTTCCATCGGCTCGGCACTGGGTTGGGCCGAATCGATCAAATCCTTGACCTGGCTGACTGGCACGCCGCGATTGAGCCATGTGAGGATGGCATGGATGCGTTGCACGTGTTCGGTACTGAACAGCCGATGCCCCTTGGGCGTGCGCTGGGGCACGATCAGGCCGTAGCGGCGTTCCCAGGCGCGCAGGGTCACAGCGTTGACGCCGGTCTGGCGTGCCACTTCACGGATCGGCAACCAGCCGTTTTCCAAAGCCAGGGCAATGTCTTCGCCGGGTTCGTCGAGCAGGGCAGGTTTCATGGATTAAATCGCATTACGCAGGCTGAGGTTTTCCGGGTGCGGTTGCAGGTAGGCCTGCTGCGCGATGTAGCGGTCCGGATGCTGGCGAAAGTGATGCTTGAGCAGGGTCAGCGGCACCACTAGCGGCACAATGCCGTGGCGGTATTGGCCGATGACGGTTTGCATTTCCTGTTTGTCATCGTCGCTGATGACCTGCTTGAGGTAGCCGCTGATGTGTTGCAATACATTGGTGTGAGTGCCGCGTGTGGCGCACTTTTTCAGGCCTGCCATCAGCTCGCTGAAGTAGCCGTGGGCCAGTGCCTGGAGATCGACGCCCTTGCCCATGCTGCCGAGCAAATGGCCCAGGCTTTTGTAATGCGCCGGACTGTGGGCCATCAGCAGGTATTTGTAGCGCGAGTGGAACGTCAGCAGGCCGTGACGGGTGAGTCCCTCGGCCAGCAATCGCTGCCAACTGGCGTAAACGAATACGCGAGTCAGGAAGTTCTCGCGCAGCACCGGGTCATTCAGGCGGCCGTCTTCTTCCACCGGCAGGTTGGGGTGGCGTGCGCAGAATGCCCGGGCGTAGATACCGCGCCCGCCACCGTCGACGGGCGTGCCGTTGTCGCGGTATACCTTGACCCGTTCAAGGCCGCAGGACGGCGACTTCTGCATGAAGATGTAGCCGCACAGGTCGGTGTGTTCCCGGGCCATTCGCTGCCCGTAGTCATCCAGAGGCTGCGTAACGTTGAGCTCACGGTTTACCGTGCCAACGGCTTGCGGCGCGGCAGGGTCGCCCACCAGGCGGATCGGCTCCCGAGGGATGCCCAGGCCGATGGCGACTTCCGGGCACAGCGGCACAAAATCGAAATAGTCGCTGAGGGTCTGGGTGCACAGCAGGGATTGTTTATGCCCACCGTTGAAGCGCACGTTTTCACCCAGGAGGCAGGCACTGATGGCGATCTTCGGTTTTGCATTGCTGGACATAAGCAAACCTCTGCAAGAATCCTGTACAAGATGGAAAACTTGTACAACTAACTCTCATCATAGGTCCGATGTTGTACAAGTCAAATAATTTGTACAGGTCTTTGCAGGGTTTACTTCCAACCCATTTGCCAGGCTTCGACGTTCTGGAGGGTCTGCCAGGAAAAGCGTTCAGTACGCCGAGTGAGGATGGCTTGCAGTTCAATCTCCAGCACAGTGCCTTCTTCGTCACAAAACACTTCAGTGACCAGGAAATGTTTTTCCTTGTGGCGGGGCTGTGCTGCCGTCCATTTCGACAGCAGCAGTTTGGCGGGATTGATGCGATTCATTGAAGATGCTCGATCAAGCGCCGCGCCGCTTCCTGGCCGCTGAGCCAGGCGCCCTCCACACGGCCGGATAAGCACCAGTCACCGCAGACGAACAATCCCAGGTCGGCATCGGCCAGCACTCCGAACTCATGGCTGCTGGACGGCCGGGCATAGAGCCAGCGGTGCGCCAGGCTGAACGAAGGCGCCGGCATGGCGCTGTGCAGCAGCTCGGCGAAGGCGCCGTGCAGGTGTTCGATTACTGCTTCCTTGGGCAGGTCCAGGTGCGCCTTGCTCCAGGCGCTGGTGGCGTGCAGCACCCAGGTGTCGAGGGTGGTGTCACGCCCGGGTTTGCTGCGATTGCGTGCCAGCCAATCCAAGGGGCTGTCTTGTACGAAGCAGCCCTCCATTGGCGTATCCAGGGGCTTGTCGAATGCCAGGGCGATGGCCCAGGTCGGGTCCATCTTTACGCCGGCCGCGGCACTCGCCAGTTTGGGCGCGGCGGCCAGCAACGTGGTGGCCTGGGGCGCCGGCGTGGCAACGATCACATGACTGAAGGGGCCATGGTTGCCGCCGTCCGCGTCGAGCAGGTTCCAGTGCTGCGTACCTTGGAATACCTCGGTGATGCGGCAACCGAACTGCACCGGCAAGTCATCGAGCAGCGCGCGCGTAATGGCGCTCATGCGCGGCGTGCCGACCCAGCGGATCTGTTCATCGGGCGAGGGCGTCAGCTGGCCGGACTTGAAGTTGTACAGCTGGGGCTTCCATTGCTCTGCCCAGCCGTTACTTTGCCAGCGCTGCACTTCGTTGACGAAGCGCCGGTCACGGGCGGTGAAATATTGTGCGCCCATGTCCAGGGCTCCGGCATCGCTGCGTTTGCTGGACATGCGTCCGCCGCTGCCGCGGCTTTTATCGAAGAGTTGTACAACATGCCCCGCGTCTCGTAACGCTCGGGCGGCGGAGAGACCGGCGATGCCGGTACCAATGATCGCGATAGGAACAGTCATGGGAGGCCTCGTTTTACCGTTGGGTACAGACTACGCCGACACCAATAGCTGTACAATATTGTTTTTTGGTATAAGTTTTGGCGTGCCTGATTGTGTGGCGTGACCTATGGTTAAGCTAAGGCTTAAACGCTCGTCACGCTCAATTATCAAAATGATCCCTGCTTATAAAATAGACCAGTGAGCGGCGGCGAACGTTACATGAGGAGAGTCCCATGCATATTTTGCTGACCGGCGGTACCGGCCTGATTGGCCGTCAACTCTGCAAGCACTGGCTTGCCCAGGGCCATCGACTGACGGTGTGGAGCCGACAACCAGAAACGGTTGCCCGGGTGTGCGGTGCGCAGGTGCTTGGGGTTGCTCGTCTGCAAGAGGTGATTGGCACGGTGGACGCGGTGGTCAACCTGGCGGGTGCCCCCATTGCCGATCGGCCCTGGACCCACAAGCGCAAGGCGTTGCTGTGGAGCAGTCGCATCAGTCTCACCGAAATCCTGCTGGCGTGGATGGAAAGCCTGGAGCAAAAACCGGCGGTACTGATCTCCGGTTCCGCCGTGGGTTGGTATGGCGACGGCGGCGAGCGCGAATTGACTGAGGCCAGCGGCCCGGTACTGGATGATTTCCCCAGCCAGCTGTGCATTGCCTGGGAAGAAACCGCCCAGCGTGCCGAAGCCCTGGGCATACGTGTGGTGCTGGTGCGTACCGGCCTGGTGCTGGCGGCCGAGGGCGGCTTTTTGTCGCGCCTGTTGCTACCGTTCAAACTGGCGCTGGGCGGGCCGATCGGCAAAGGTCGGCAGTGGATGCCCTGGGTACATATCAAGGATCAAATCGCCCTGATTGATTTTCTTCTGCACAAGGAAGACGCCAGCGGTCCTTATAATGCCTGCGCGCCCCACCCAGTGCGTAACCGCGAGTTTGCCAAGACCCTGGGCCAGGTGTTGCATCGCCCGGCGTTCATGCCGATGCCGGCCTTCGTGTTGAAGGTTGGTCTGGGAGAGTTGTCCGGCCTGTTGCTGGGCGGGCAAAAGGCACTGCCCGAGCGGCTGTTGGCGGCGGGTTTCACTTTCCAGTTCACTCAATTGCGTGCGGCTCTGGACGACTTGTCCAGCCGCCTCTAGAGATAGGATGTTGCATGACGGATCACGCGTTGTTACTGGTCAACCTGGGCTCGCCAAAGTCCACTTCGGTGGCCGATGTGCGCAGCTACCTCAATCAGTTCCTGATGGATCCCTACGTGATCGACTTGCCTTGGCCGGTAAGGCGCTTGCTGGTGTCGCTGATCCTGATCAAGCGTCCCGAGCAGTCGGCCCATGCCTACGCATCGATCTGGTGGGACGAGGGTTCGCCGCTGGTGGTGCTGAGCCGTCGCCTGCAACAGCAGATGACCGCGCAGTGGACCCATGGCCCGGTGGAGCTGGCGATGCGGTATGGCGAGCCGTCCCTGGAAACCACCCTGACGCGCTTGGCCGCCCAAGGCATCCAGAACGTCACGCTGGCGCCGTTGTATCCGCAGTTTGCCGACAGCACCGTGACCACGGTGGTGGAGGAGGCCAAGCGTGTGGTGCGCGACAAGAAGCTGAATATCCAGTTTTCGATCCTGCAACCTTTCTATGATCAGCCCGAATATCTGGATGCCCTGGTGACCAGCACCCAGGCTCACCTGACGCAGGATTACGATCATTTGTTGCTGAGTTTCCATGGCTTGCCCGAACGGCATCTGAAAAAGCTCGACCCTACCGGCGGGCATTGCTTCAAGGATGCCGACTGCTGCAGGAATGCATCACCTGAAGTGCTCGCCACGTGCTATCGCGCGCAATGCTTCAGCGTTGCCCGGGATTTTGCCGAGCGTGCCGGCTTGCCCGATGGCAAATGGTCGGTCGCGTTTCAATCGCGTCTGGGTCGGGCGAAGTGGATCGAGCCCTACACCGAGACACGCCTGGAAGCGCTGGCCCAGCAAGGCGTGAAAAAGTTGCTGGTGATGTGCCCGGCGTTTGTCGCCGACTGCATCGAGACGCTGGAAGAAATTGGCGATCGCGGTCGCGAGCAGTTTCGCGCGGCGGGGGGCGAGGAGTTGGTGCTGGTGCCGTGCCTGAATGATGACCCGCAGTGGGCGGCGGCGCTTAATACCCTGTGCGAACGAGCTCCCGTTGCCTTGTAGCCAAGCCTTGCGGTGACTTAAATGTGGGAGGGGGCTTGCTCCCGATAGCAGTGTGTCAGTCAGTACTTCTGTCACTGATCCACCGCTATCGGGGGCAAGCCCCCTCCCACATTTAGTCCCATGCTCGTCAGAGATTGAGGGTCAGGCTGACGGTGAGGTTGCGCGGTTCACCGGGGTTCGCCCAATAGCGGCTGTAGGACCGCTCGTAGTACTTCTCATCGAACAGATTGTTAAGGTTCAACCCCACGGTGACATTCTTCGTAGCCTTGTAGTGGGCCAGCAAATCCACGGTGTGATAGGCCGGCAGCTCGAAACCTGTACCCGCTTCACCGGAGCGATCACCGACATAAGTGAACGCTGCACCCAGATCCGAGCCACGCAACGCGCCATCCTGGAATTCATACACCCCCAACAGACTGCCACTGCGCTTGGCTACGCCGAGAATGCGGCTGCCGGTGGGGATTTCTTTGTCGCCCTTGGTCACTTCGGCGTCGATATACGCGAAGGCGCCGATCACACGTATGGCGTCGGTCACTTGCCCGGTCACTTGCAGGTCAAGGCCCTGGCTGCGAGCCTTGCCCATGGCGCGGTTGGTGTCGGTCGCCGGGTCCAGGGCCAAAACGTTTTCCTTTTCGATATGGAAGGCGGCCAGGGTGGCGCTGAGTCGCTCGTCAAACAGTTCGCTCTTGATCCCCACCTCATAGCCCACGCCTTCTTCTGGCTTGAAGGATTTGCCACCGGCATCCAGGCCGCTGTTTGGCTTGAACGAGGTGGACGCGTTGGCAAATACCCCCACTTGTGGCGTGAGTTGGTAGAGCAGGCCGGCGCGCTGGGTAAAGGCGTCGTGGGTCTGGCGACTTTTGACGTGGTTGCGGGCAAAGTCGTCGGTGCTTTGTTCGAAATGTTCGAAGCGCGCGCCGATCATGCCGCGCAGGCGGTCGGTGAAGATGATCTGGTCTTGTAGATTCAGCGCGTGGCTTTTGGTCTGTTCGAAGAAGTCGGTACCAGAGCGTTTGCCATTGGCTTTGGGCTGGCCATAGACCGGTTTATAGATATCGATAGGGTAGTCGCCATCGATCGCTGTCACGCGCTCTTTCTTGCGGTAGTCCTCGTATTCGGTGCCGATCAGCAGTTCATGCTGCCAACTGCCAATATCGAACAGGCCGCGTAGTTCCAACTGGGTGATGCTGTCGTGCCAGCCCGTGGAGCGTTCACGGTAGCGGCGGTTGACGGTGCGGCCATCCGCGTAAAGCGCACGGCTTTCCGACGCGTCGCCCCACAGACTGCCTTGCTTGTAGTGGCTGGCCAGGCGCAGCTTCCAGGCATCGTTGAGGTGGTGTTCCAACGCGGCCTGGATGCGATTGTTGTGGTTATCAATGTTGCCGTCGTTGGGCTCGCCGAGGAAGGTTGAGTGGGACATGCCGGTATTGGCGACGATGCCGCGGTCGAAGGTGGAGCTGTGGCGCACGAATTCGCTTTCTACGAGCAGATGGGTGTCGGGGTCGAGTTGCCAACTGAATGAAGGCGCGACGAACACCCGTTTGCTGTCGACGTGATCGCGAAAGCTGTGGTTGTCTTCCACCGCCAGGTTGACCCGGGACAATACGCGCCCTTCGCCGTCCAGCGGTGTATTCACGTCCAAAGCGGTGCGGTAGCGGTCCCAACTGGCAGCGCTGGTCTGCAGGGTGGTGAAGGCGTCGGGCTGGGGTTTCTTGGTGACGATATTCACCGTGCCGCCAGGGTCGCCACGCCCATACAGGCTGGCGGCGGGGCCCTTAAGCACTTCAATGCGTTCGATATTGGCAGTATCGGGTGTGCTCGGGTAACCGCGGTTGGCGCTGAAACCATCCTGGTAGAACTCGGACGTGGTGAAGCCGCGCACACTGTATTCGTAGAGGGTCAGGCCGCCGAAGTTGTTCTGCTTGGACACGCCGCCGGCAAATTCCAGGGCGCGTTCCACACTGGTGCTGCCCAGGTCCTTGAGCACTGTGGCCGGAATCACGCTGATCGACTGTGGGATATCGCGCACGGCGGTGTCGGTCTTGGTGGCACTGGCCGAGCGTGTGGCACGGTAGCCCGTGACTGGTCCGGTGGCGGATTCATAGGCCTCGGAGGTCACGCTGATGGTGTCCAGTTCCAGGGTGTTTTCTTCGGCGTAGGCAGGGTCGAGCAGCAAACCCAGGGCCAGGCCGGCCGAGGGCACAAACTTGCGAGGCGGCATGATAGAGCGTTCCAATGGCGATATTGAAACAATATAACATGCCTAATGAGAATGAATACTGTGAAACGTACCCTGCAAGCGCCCGCGAATGGGCGCCTGGTATGCGTGGGCTATTGTTCTTCTTTCACCGGCGCCGTTGCCGGCGGTGGGCGCAGGCCGATTTCCGCCGACAGCTTGATTTCCTTGCCGTTGCGCATGACCTGGATCGCCACCTTGTCGGTCGGCTTGATCCGCGCCACCTGGTTCATCGACTTGCGGCCATCACCGGCCGGGGCTCCGTCGATACTGAGGATCACGTCGCCCAGTTGCAGGCCGGCTTTCTGCGCCGGGCCGTCGCGGAAGATCCCGGCAACCACGATGCCCGGGCGCCCGGTCAAGCCGAACGACTCGGCCAGTTCCTTGGTCAGTGGCTGCACTTCAATGCCCAGCCAGCCACGAATCACCTGGCCGTGTTCGATGATCGACTTCATCACTTCCATCGCCAGCTTCACCGGGATCGCGAAACCGATGCCCTGTGAGCCGCCGGACTTGGAAAAAATCGCGGTATTGATGCCCGTCAGGTTGCCATTGGCATCCACCAGCGCGCCGCCGGAATTGCCTGGGTTGATGGCCGCGTCGGTCTGGATGAAGTCTTCGTAGCTGTTAAGGCCCAACTGGTTACGCCCAGTGGCGCTGATGATGCCCATGGTGACCGTCTGGCCTACGCCGAACGGGTTGCCAATGGCCAGCGCCACATCACCCACGCGCAAACCGTCGGAACGGCCGAGGGTGATGGACGGCAAGTTCTTCAAATCGATCTTCAGTACCGCAAGGTCGGTTTCCGGGTCGCTGCCTACCACGCGGGCCAAGGTCTCGCGACCGTCACGCAGGGCCACCACGATCTGGTCGGCGCCGCTGGTCACATGGTTATTGGTGAGGATGTAGCCTTCGGGGCTCATAATCACCCCGGAACCCAGGCTGGACTCCATGCGGCGTTGCTTGGGACCGTTGTCACCGAAGTAGCGGCGGAACTGCGGGTCTTCGAACAATGGATGAGCGGGTTTGTTGATGACCTTGGTGGTGTACAGGTTGACCACCGCAGGTGCTGCAATGGTGACCGCATCGGCATAGGTCACCGGGCCTTGGACCACCGTGCTGGTCTGCGGCGCCTGTTGCAGGTTCACATCCAGGGTAGGCAGGCCCACCCACTGGGGATAACGCTGAATAATCAGCATCGCGATCAGCACGCCAGCCAACAATGGCCATCCAAAAAAACGCAGTGCCTTGAGCATCAAGTAAGTCCTGACAGGTTGCAGGGGGCGGGAGAGCGCCCATAATGTCGCGCATTATACGAGGCTGCGAGGCCTGCGAACCGGATATTTAGGAGTCTTTTATGGCCGTCCCCCTTACTACCCTCGTCGAGGAAGCGGACCGCTACCTCGGCAGTGCAAAAATTGCTGATTATTGCCCCAATGGCCTGCAGGTCGAGGGGCGCCCGCAGGTGATGCGCATCGTCAGCGGTGTGACCGCCAGCCAGGCGCTGCTGGACGCCGCTGTCGAAGCCAAGGCCGATCTGGTGCTGGTGCACCATGGCTATTTCTGGAAGGGCGAGAACCCGTGCATCACCGGCATGAAGCAGCGCCGCCTGAAGACCCTGCTCAAGCATGACATCAGCCTGTTGGCCTACCACTTGCCTTTGGACCTGCACGCCGATGTCGGCAACAACGTGCAACTGGCGCGTCACTTGGACATCACTGTCGAAGGCCCGCTGGACCCGAGTAACCCCAAGATCGTCGGCCTGGTTGGCTCCCTGGCTGAGCCTCTATCGGCCGGGGACTTCGCTCGCCGCGTGCAGGACGTGATGGGCCGCGAGCCACTGCTGATCGAAGGCAGCCAGATGATCCGTCGCGTCGGTTGGTGCACCGGGGGTGGTCAGGGCTATATCGACCAGGCAATTGCCGCGGGTGTCGACCTGTACCTGAGCGGTGAGGCGTCCGAACAGACCTTCCACAGCGCACGGGAAAACGACATCAGCTTCATCGCCGCCGGCCATCACGCCACCGAGCGCTACGGCGTCCAGGCGTTGGGCGACTACCTGGCGCGACGCTTTGCCCTGGAGCACTTGTTCATCGATTGCCCGAACCCGATCTGAATGTGGGAGGGGGCTTGTCCCCTCCCATACTAGCCCCCCATTTCAGGCCAAACTCGGCGGCATATTCATATACCGTTTCGATCTAGTTGGCGCCCTGAATAGAAGCAGGTGCTGTGCTAGCATGCCTCGCTCGAACACGGCCCGCTGGCCGTCCATAAGATCGTTTTTTCCGTGAGTAACCATGGTCGACAAACTGACGCATCTGAAACAGCTGGAGGCGGAAAGCATCCACATCATCCGCGAGGTCGCCGCCGAGTTCGACAACCCGGTGATGCTCTACTCGATCGGTAAAGACTCCGCCGTGATGCTGCACCTGGCACGCAAGGCCTTCTTTCCAGGCAAGCTGCCGTTCCCGGTGATGCACGTCGACACCCGCTGGAAATTCCAGGAGATGTACAAGTTCCGCGACCGCATGGTTGAAGAGCTGGGCCTGGACCTGATCACCCACGTCAACCCCGATGGCGTGGCGCAGGGCATCAACCCATTCACCCACGGCAGCGCCAAGCACACCGATATCATGAAGACCGAGGGCCTCAAGCAGGCCCTGGACAAGTATGGTTTCGACGCAGCGTTCGGCGGTGCCCGTCGCGATGAAGAGAAATCCCGTGCCAAGGAGCGCGTGTACTCGTTCCGCGACAGCAAGCACCGCTGGGACCCGAAGAACCAGCGCCCGGAGCTGTGGAACGTCTACAACGGCAACGTCAACAAGGGCGAGTCGATCCGCGTGTTCCCGCTGTCCAACTGGACCGAGCTGGACATCTGGCAGTACATCTACCTGGAAGGCATCCCGATTGTGCCGCTGTACTTCGCCGCCGAGCGCGACGTGATCGAAAAGAACGGCACGTTGATCATGATCGACGACGACCGCATCCTCGAGCACCTGTCCGACGAAGACAAAGCCCGCATCGTCAAAAAGAAAGTACGTTTCCGCACCCTTGGCTGCTACCCGTTGACGGGTGCGGTGGAGTCCGAAGCCGAGACGCTGACGGACATCATTCAGGAAATGCTCCTGACGCGAACTTCCGAGCGCCAGGGCCGGGTCATCGATCACGATGGTGCCGGCTCCATGGAAGACAAAAAACGTCAGGGTTATTTCTAAGGGGTTGTCATGTCGCACGTATCTGATTTGATCAGCGAGGACATCCTCGCCTACCTGGCCCAGCACGAGCGCAAGGAAATGTTGCGCTTCCTGACCTGCGGTAACGTCGATGACGGCAAGAGCACCCTGATCGGGCGCCTGCTGCACGACTCCAAGATGATCTACGAAGATCACCTGGAAGCCATCACCCGCGATTCGAAGAAATCCGGCACCACGGGCGACGATATCGACCTGGCCTTGCTGGTCGACGGCCTGCAGGCCGAGCGTGAGCAGGGCATCACCATCGATGTCGCCTACCGCTATTTCTCCACCGCCAAGCGCAAATTCATCATCGCCGACACCCCCGGCCATGAGCAGTACACTCGCAACATGGCCACTGGCGCGTCTACCTGCGACCTGGCGATCATCCTGATCGACGCCCGTTACGGCGTGCAGACCCAGACCCGTCGCCACAGCTTCATCGCCTCGTTGCTGGGGATCAAACACATCGTGGTGGCCGTCAACAAGATGGACATCAATGGCTTTGATCAAAGCGTCTTCGAGTCGATCAAGGCCGATTACCTGAAGTTCGCCGAAGGTATTGCGTTCAAGCCGAGCACCTTGGCCTTTGTACCGATGTCGGCGCTCAAGGGCGACAACGTGGTGAACAAGAGCGAGCGTTCGCCCTGGTACACCGGCCAGTCGCTGATGGAGATCCTCGAGACCGTCGAGATCGCCAATGACCGCAACTACACCGACCTGCGTTTCCCGGTGCAGTACGTCAACCGCCCGAACCTGAATTTCCGTGGTTTCGCCGGCACCCTGGCCAGCGGCATCGTGCACAAGGGCGACGAAGTGGTGGTGCTGCCGTCGGGCAAGAGCAGCCGGGTCAAATCCATCGTTACCTTCGAAGGTGAGCTGGAAAACGCCGGCCCAGGCCAGGCCGTGACCTTGACCATGGAAGACGAGATCGACATCTCCCGTGGCGATCTGCTGGTGCATGCCGATAACGTGCCGCAAGTGACCGACGCTTTCGACGCCATGCTGGTGTGGATGGCCGAAGAGCCGATGCTGCCGGGCAAGAAATACGATATCAAGCGCGCCACCAGCTACGTGCCGGGCTCCATCACCAGCATCGTGCACCGCGTGGATGTGAACACCCTGGCCGAAGGCCCGGCGAGTTCGCTGCAGCTCAACGAAATCGGCCGGGTCAAGGTCAGCCTCGACGCCGCCATCGCGTTGGATGGCTATGACAGCAATCGCACCACCGGCGCCTTTATCGTCATCGACCGTTTGACCAACGGCACCGTGGCTGCGGGTATGATCATCGCGCCGCCGGTCAATCATGGCGGTTCTGCGCAGCACGGCAGTCTCGCGCATGTCGCCACCGAAGAGCGCGCCCTGCGTTTCGGCCAGCAGCCGGCCACGGTGTTGTTCAGCGGGCTGTCCGGCGCTGGCAAAAGCACCTTGGCCTACGCGGTTGAGCGCAAGCTGTTCGATATGGGGCGTGCGGTGTTTGTACTGGACGGCCAGAACCTGCGTCACGACCTGAACAAGGGCTTGCCTCAGGACCGTGCCGGGCGTACCGAGAACTGGCGCCGTGCAGCTCACGTAGCACGCCAGTTCAACGAGGCTGGCTTGCTGACCCTGGCCGCATTCGTCGCGCCGGATGCCGAAGGCCGTGAGCAGGCGAAGGCGCTGATCGGCGCTGACCGTCTGCTGACGGTCTATGTGCAGGCCTCGCCGCTGGTGTGCGCCGAGCGTGATCCGCAAGGTTTGTACGCGGCGGGTGGGGATAACATCCCGGGTGAGTCTTTCCCGTACGACGTGCCGTTGAACGCCGACCTGGTGCTCGATACCCAGGCCTTGTCGCTGGAAGACAGTGTCAAGCAAGTGCTGGAGTTGTTGCGCCAGCGCGGCGCGATCTAAGGTTTGACGCTACAAAAAAGCCCGCCACCGATGACTCGGTGGCGGGCTTTTTTACATCTTCAAGATCGAGCGCGGTCAAATGTGGGAGGGGGCTTGCCCCCGATAGCGGTGGGTCAGCTACGGCTGCATCAACTGATACTCCCTCATCGGGGGCAAGCCCCCTCCCACAGGTTGATCATCGCTTGCTTGGGAATTCGGTGTGAAGCTGATCCAGCAACGCATCCTTGGCTTCCCACAGTTGGTTAATCCACCCCTGGAACGCCAACCGATACTCCCCGTCCTGCTCATAATTCTTGCCGATAAACTCGGCCGGAATCTGCACCTCTTCAAACCGCACCACCACGTCCTTCACATTCCCGCACAGCAAATCCCAATATCCCGGGCGCCCGGCTGGATAGTGAATGGTCACATTCACCAGTGACTTCAACTGCTCCCCCATGGCATCCAGCACAAACGCAATGCCGCCGGCCTTGGGCTTGAGCAAATAGCGAAATGGGGAGTTTTGCTGCGCGTGCTTGCCCGGCGTAAACCGCGTGCCCTCGGCGAAGTTGAAAATGCCCACCGGGTTGTCGCGAAATTTAGCGCAGGTCTTGCGGGTGGTCGCCAGGTCCTTGCCTTTCTTTTCCGGGTGCTTCTCCAGGTAAGCCTTGCTGTAGCGCTTCATAAAGGGAAAGCCCAGTGCCCACCACGCCAGGCCAATCACCGGCACCCAGATCAATTCCTGCTTGAGGAAGAACTTCAACGGGCGAATACGCCGATTGAGCACGTATTGCAGCACCATGATGTCGACCCAGCTCTGGTGGTTGCTGGTCACCAGGTAGGAGTGCTGGTAGTCCAAGCCCTCGAGGCCAGCCAGGTGCCAGCGCGTGCGCCGTACCAGGTTCATCCAGCCCTTGTTGTTGGTCACCCAGGCTTCATGGGTATGGTTCATCAGCCACTCGCTGAAGCGCTTGGCGAAGGGCAGCGCCTTGAACAGTGCGACGATAAACAGGAACGAGCACAGCAGGATCGTGTTCAGCGCCAGCAGCAGCGAAGCGATTACCCCGCGTACGGCGGCAGGTAGAAAATCCAGCATTTAGATATCCATAGGTCGGTTGGCGGCTTGGATCGCCGTCAGGGCGATGGTGTACACGATGTCGTCTACCTGGGCGCCACGCGGCAGGTCGTTGACCGGTTTGCGCAGGCCCTGGAGCATCGGCCCCAGGCTTACGCAATCGGCGCTGCGTTGTACGGCTTTGTAGGTGGTGTTGCCGGTGTTCAGGTCTGGGAACACGAACACCGTGGCCTTGCCCGCAACCTGGCTGTTGGGGGCCAGTTGCCGGGCGACGTTTTCGTTGGCGGCGGCGTCGTATTGCAACGGGCCATCGATCAGCAGCGAACTTTGCTGCTCGTGGGCGAGCAGGGTGGCTTCACGGACTTTTTCCACTTCTTCGCCACTGGCCGAATCACCACTGGAATAGCTGATCATTGCCACCCGTGGCGTGATGCCGAACGCGGCGGCGGAATCGGCGCTTTGCAGGGCGATTTCCGCCAGTTCCGCGGCGCTTGGGTGTGGGTTCATCACACAGTCGCCGTACACCAGCACCTGCTCGGGGAACAGCATGAAGAACACCGACGATACCAGGGTGCATCCTGGCGCGGTCTTGATCAGCTGCAGGGCAGGGCGAATGGTATTGGCGGTGGAGTGAACAACCCCGGAGACCAGGCCGTCCACTTCGTCCAGGGCGAGCATCATGGTGGCGATCACCACGGTATCTTCCAGCTGTTGCTCGGCCATGGGCGCGTTGAGGCTCTTGGTCTTGCGCAACGCGACCATTGGCTCGACGTAGCGTTGGCGTATCAGGTCCGGGTCGAGAATCTCCAGGCCCTCGGGCAGTTCGATGCCCTGGGCGCGGGCGACCGCCTCCACATCCTCCGGCTTGGCCAGCAGCACGCAACGGGCAATGCCTCGGGCCTGACAGATGGCGGCGGCTTGCACGGTCAGCGGCTCGCTGCCTTCGGGCAACACGATGCGCTTGTTGGCGGCCTGGGCGCGTTGGATCAACTGGTAGCGGAACACGGCCGGCGACAGGCGCATCTCCCGTGGCGTACCGCAACGCTGGTGCAGCCAGCGCGCATCGAGATGGCTGGCGACGAAGTCAGTGATGATCTCCGCACGCTCGCGGTCATCAATGGGAATTTCCTTGTTGAGGCTATTGAGCTGGTTGGCGGTGTCATATGAGCCCGTGCTCACCGACAGCACCGGCAATCCGGCCTGGAAGGCGCCGCGGCACAGGTCCATGATGCGCGGGTCGGGCAGGGTGTCGCTGGTCAGCAGCAGGCCGGCCAGCGGCACGCCGTTGATCGCGGCCAGGCTGACGGCGAGGATGATGTCGTCGCGATCTCCTGGGGTTACCACCAGCACGCCGGGCTTGAGCAACTCCACGGTGTTGCGCATGGTGCGCGCGCAGATGATGATCTTGGTCATGCGCCGGCTTTCGTAGTCGCCGGCGTTGAGGATCTGCGCGCCCATCAGGTCGGCCACGTCACGGGTGCGCGGAGCGTTGAGCTCGGGCTGGTAGGGGATACAGCCGAGCAGGCGAAAGTCACCACTGCGCAACAGCGGCGAATGCTCTTTCAGGCGCGCCGAGAAAGCCTCCATGCTTTCGTCGGTGCGCACCTTGTTGAGGATCACGCCCAGCACTTTCGGGTCTTTCGGGCCGCCGAACAATTGCGCCTGCAATTCCACCCGGCCAGAAAGTTCGGTGAGCACCTCGTTTTCTGGTGCCGAGACCAGGATTACTTCGGCATCCAGGCTCTTGGCCAGGTGCAGGTTGACCCGTGCCGCGTAGCTGGCGCTGCGGGTCGGCACCATGCCTTCGACGATCAGCACGTCCTTGCCCACGGCGGCCTGCTGGTAGAGGGTGATGATTTCTTCGAGCAGCTCATCGAGTTGGCCGTCGCCGAGCATGCGCTCTACGTGGGCAAGGCCCAAAGGTTGGGGCGGTTTGAGCCCGTGGGTGCGTGCCACCAGTTCAGTGGAGCGTTCCGGGCCGGTATCGCCCGGGTGAGGCTGGGCAATCGGCTTGAAAAAGCCGACCTTAAGGCCGGCCCGCTCCAGGGTGCGCACCAGCCCAAGGCTGATGGAGGTCAGGCCCACACCAAAATCGGTGGGCGCGATAAAAAAAGTCTGCATGCGGATTCTCTGGAGGTGCATGGCTTGGGTGGCGCTCTATGTTTGAATGCCTACCGCGGATCAGGCGCCAAGGTTAGCGTTATTCTTGCGCTTGCGCACACCAGCCGCACACAAAGGGTTGGCCTATTTTTTCAAGGCGTTGCGCAGGGTCCAATACCCAGGCGCGCGACTGCCAGGGCGGCTGGTGGCGCAGGTGCTGGGTGTGCCCGCAGGACAGTTCGACGACCCAATGCCGGTCGTCGTCCTGATGGAAGCCGGTGATGAAGGATGCCGTTGATCGGCCCCGTCCGTCCGGGTTCTGTTCGCTTTCGGGCAAATCCTTGTTTAGACTTGTCCGTTCTTCATTCTTATGCAAAAGGTCTCGCCCCATGACGATCGCCGCTAACAAGGCTGTCTCCATCGACTATACCCTGACCAACGACGCTGGTGAGGTCATCGACAGCTCAGCCGGCGGCGCGCCGCTGGTCTACCTGCAAGGCGCAGGTAACATCATCCCGGGCCTGGAAAAGGCCCTGGAAGGCAAGAGCGTCGGTGACGAGCTGACTGTCGCCGTAGAACCTGAAGATGCCTACGGCGAATACTCCGCCGAGCTGGTCAGCACCCTGAGCCGCAGCATGTTCGAAGGCGTTGACGAGCTGGAAGTGGGCATGCAGTTCCACGCTTCCGCGCCGGACGGCCAAATGCAGATCGTCACCATCCGTGACCTGGACGGCGACGACGTGACCGTCGACGGTAACCACCCACTGGCAGGCCAGCGCCTGAACTTCCAAGTGAAGATCGTTGCCATTCGCGACGCTTCCCAGGAAGAGGTAGCCCACGGCCACGTCCACGGTGAAGGCGGTCATCACCATTGATTGTGGTTTGATCAATAGGTAGCAAAAACGCCCCGACTGGTTCGGGGCGTTTTTTTTGCGTTTTAATGTGGGAGGGGGCTTGCTCCCGATAGCGGTGTATCAGTACCAGATATTCAGACTGACACACCGCTATCGGGAGCAAGCCCCCTCCCACAAAGGGATTTGTGATGAATCTGTGGGCAAACAAAAATGCCCCGGACCTTTCGGTACGGGGCATTTCTTAACTGTTTCGCAACCAGGGCTGCGTGGCAGTTGTTACCACTTAGGCAGCAGCAGGAACGCTCAGAGCCTTGATGTGGCCATTCAGGCGGCTCTTATGACGAGCGGCCTTGTTCTTGTGGATGATGCCTTTATCGGCCATACGGTCGATAACTGGCACGGCCAGAACGTAAGCAGCTTGGGCTTTTTCAGCGTCTTTGGTGTCGATGGCTTTAACTACATTCTTGATGTAGGTACGAACCATGGAACGCAGGCTGGCGTTGTGGCTGCGACGCTTCTCAGCCTGTTTTGCACGTTTTTTGGCGGAAGGTGTGTTGGCCACCGTCGAGCTCCTCGAAAGACTTTTTAGGAAATAGCAAACAAAATAGGCCGCGAATCATGCCGATGACTTGATGGGTTGTCAAGGGCGGCTGATGCGAACTGCTGAGTGGTCGATCTGAAGAGGCGGGTGATTTATTTCCGGCGCTTGACCTGTAAACTCGCGAGCTTTGGCTCTGTGCTGTTGCAGGCGCGCAGTATCGCATAAGTGGGCGCTTTGTTCGCCTGCTCTTTATCTATAGGCGCAAACTCTTTCAATGAATCTGCTCAAATCGTTGGCTGCCGTCAGCTCTATCACGATGATCTCCCGGGTTTTGGGGTTTGTGCGTGACACCCTGCTGGCGCGCATCTTTGGCGCCAGCATGGCCACGGATGCCTTCTTTATTGCCTTTAAACTCCCCAACCTGTTGCGGCGGATCTTCGCCGAGGGCGCGTTTTCCCAGGCCTTCGTGCCGATCCTGGCCGAATACAAGACCCAGCAGGGCGAGGAGGCGACCCGTACCTTTATCGCCTACGTCTCGGGCCTGCTGACCCTGGTGCTGATGCTGGTGACCCTGATCGGCATGCTCGCCGCACCCTGGGTGATCTGGGCCACAGCCCCGGGATTTGCCAATACTCCGGAAAAATTCGCACTGACCACTGATCTGCTGCGAGTGACCTTTCCTTATATATTGCTGATTTCCCTGTCGTCCCTGGCCGGGGCGATCCTCAATACGTGGAACCGTTTCTCGGTGCCTGCTTTCGTTCCGACTCTGCTTAACGTCAGCATGATTATTTTTGCGCTGTTCCTCACGCCGTATTTCGATCCGCCGGTCATGGCCCTGGGCTGGGCGGTCCTGGCCGGAGGCCTGGCGCAGCTGCTGTACCAGCTGCCGCACTTGAAGAAAATCGGCATGCTCGTGCTGCCGCGCCTGAATCTCAAGGACACCGGTGTCTGGCGCGTGATGCGCAATATGCTGCCGGCGATCCTCGGGGTGTCGGTGAGCCAGATTTCGCTGATCATCAACACCGCGTTTGCCTCGCTGCTGGTCTCGGGCTCGGTGTCGTGGATGTACTACGCCGATCGCCTGATGGAGTTGCCGTCCGGCGTGCTTGGCGTGGCGTTGGGCACGATCCTGCTGCCGACCCTGGCGCGCACCTACGCCAGCAAGGACCGCCAGGAGTATTCGCGAATCCTCGATTGGGGCCTGCGCCTGTGCTTCCTGCTGGTATTGCCATGCGCCCTGGCCCTGGGGATCCTCGCCGAACCGCTCACGGTCTCGCTGTTTCAATACGGAGAATTCGATGCGCATGACGCCTTGATGACCCAGCACGCGCTGGTTGCCTACTCCGTCGGCCTGCTCGGCATTATTGTGATCAAGGTGCTCGCGCCTGGTTTTTACGCGCAGCAAAACATCCGCACCCCGGTGAAAATCGCAATTTTCACGCTGATCGTCACGCAACTGCTCAACCTGATATTTATCGGGCCTTTGGCCCATGCAGGGCTGGCGTTGGCGATCAGTGCCGGCGCCTGCATCAATGCCGGCCTGCTGTTTTACCAACTGCGCAAACAGCAGATGTACCAGCCACTGCCGGGTTGGGGAGTGTTCTCCCTCAAGCTGCTGGTGGCAGTCGCCGCGATGTCCGCCGTGCTCGTTGGCCTGATGCACGTAATGCCGGCCTGGGGCCATGGCGATATGCTGGAGCGCTTCATGCGCCTGGGTGTATTGGTGGTCGCGGGCGCGGCGGTGTACTTCGGCATGTTGCTGTTGCAGGGTTTCCGCCTGCGGCATTTCAATCGCAAGTCGCTGGGATAGAGAGTTTGCCGCGATAAAACGGGTGTTTTATCGAATCGACCCATTTGGCCTGCGCTGTTGCCTGTCGTCCGGGGCTGGGTGTGGTTATAATCGACCACTTTATGAGCAAGAAGCGCGTTATGCAGCTGGTTCGAGGTCTTCACAACCTGCGCCCCGAGCATCGGGGCTGCGTCGCCACTATTGGCAACTTTGACGGTGTACACCGTGGCCACCAGGCTATCCTGGCCCGGCTACGCGAGCGTGCGGTCGAGTTGGGCGTGCCCAGCTGCGTGGTGATTTTCGAGCCACAACCGCGGGAGTTCTTTACCCCGGAAACGGCGCCGGCCCGTCTGGCACGCCTGCGCGACAAGCTGCAACTGCTGGCCGAAGAGGGTGTGGACCGCGTCCTTTGCCTGGCTTTCAACCAGCGCTTGCGTAGCCTCAGCGCCACCGAGTTCGTTGATCGTATCCTGGTGGAGGGCCTGGGGGTGCAACACCTGGAAGTCGGCGACGACTTCCGTTTCGGATGTGACCGGGTCGGGGATTTCGATTTCCTGCAACATGCCGGCGCCAGCCAGGGGTTTACCGTCGAAGCCGCGCAAACCGTCGAACTGGACGGTCTGCGCGTGAGCAGCACCCAGGTGCGTAACGCCCTGGCTGCTGCCGACTTCGGCTTGGCCGAGCGGTTGCTCGGTCGCCCGTTCCGCATTGCCGGACGGGTATTGCACGGTCAGAAGCTGGCGCGCCAATTGGGCACGCCAACTGCCAACGTGCAACTCAAGCGCCGTCGTGTACCGTTGACCGGGGTTTACCTAGTGAGCGTCGATATCGACGGCCAATCGTGGCCGGGAGTCGCCAATATAGGCGTCAGGCCCACGGTTGCAGGTGATGGCAAGGCCCACCTGGAAGTTCACCTTTTGGATTTTGCCGGTGATTTATACGACCGGCGTTTGACGGTGGTTTTCCACCAGAAGCTGCGTGAAGAGCAGCGTTTCGCCTCCCTGGAGGCGTTGAAAACGGCGATCAATGCGGATGTCGCCGCCGCCCGTGCACTAGCCGCACCTAGCGCCCATCGCTAACCGAAGAGCCTTAAATGACCGACTATAAAGCCACGCTAAACCTTCCGGACACCGCCTTCCCAATGAAGGCCGGCCTGCCACAGCGCGAACCGCAGATCCTGCAGCGCTGGGACAGTATTGGCCTGTACGGAAAGTTGCGCGAAATTGGCAAGGATCGTCCGAAATTCGTCCTGCACGACGGCCCTCCTTACGCCAACGGCACGATTCACATCGGTCATGCGCTGAACAAGATTCTCAAGGACATGATCATCCGCTCGAAGACCCTTTCGGGCTTCGACGCGCCGTATGTCCCTGGTTGGGACTGCCACGGCCTGCCGATCGAACACAAAGTCGAAGTGACCTACGGCAAGAACCTGGGCGCGGATAAGACCCGCGAGCTGTGCCGTGCCTACGCCACCGAGCAGATCGAAGGGCAGAAGTCCGAATTCATCCGCCTGGGCGTGCTGGGCGAGTGGGACAACCCGTACAAGACCATGAATTTCAAGAACGAGGCCGGTGAAATCCGTGCCTTGGCCGAAATCGTCAAGGGTGGTTTCGTGTTCAAGGGCCTCAAGCCCGTGAACTGGTGCTTCGATTGCGGTTCGGCCCTGGCCGAAGCGGAAGTCGAGTACGAAGACAAGAAGTCCTCGACCATCGACGTGGCGTTCCCGATCGCCGACGACGCCAAGCTGGCCGAGGCCTTTGGCCTGGCGAGCCTGAGCAAACCGGCTGCCATCGTGATCTGGACCACCACCCCGTGGACCATCCCGGCCAACCAGGCGCTGAACGTGCACCCGGAATTCATCTACGCCCTGGTGGACGTCGGTGATCGTCTGCTGGTGCTGGCCGAGGAAATGGTCGAGGCCTGCCTGGCTCGCTACGAGCTGCAAGGCTCGGTGATCGCCACCACCACCGGTACCGCACTGGAGCTGATCAACTTCCGTCACCCGTTCTACGACCGTTTGTCGCCGGTGTACCTGGCTGACTATGTCGAGTTGGGTTCGGGTACCGGCGTGGTTCACTGCTCGCCCGCCTATGGCGTGGACGACTTCGTGATCTGCAAGAAGTACGGCATGGTCAACGATGACATCATCAACCCGGTGCAAAGCAACGGCGTTTATGTGCCTTCGCTGGAGTTCTTCGGCGGCCAGTTCATCTTCAAGGCCGACCAGCCGATCATCGACAAACTGCGTGAAGTCGGTGCGCTGATGCAAACCGACACCATCAAGCACAGCTACATGCATTGCTGGCGCCACAAGTCCCCGCTGATCTACCGCGCCACCGCGCAGTGGTTCATCGGCATGGACAAAGAGCCGGTCAGCGGCGACACCCTGCGTGTGCGCTCGCTCAAAGCCATCGAAGACACCCAGTTCGTCCCGGCCTGGGGCCAGGCGCGCCTGCACTCGATGATTGCCAACCGTCCGGACTGGTGCATCTCCCGCCAGCGCAACTGGGGCGTGCCAATCCCGTTCTTCCTCAACAAGGAAAGCGGCGAGCTGCACCCACGCACTGTCGAGCTTATGGAAGAAGTGGCGCTGCGGGTTGAACAGGAAGGTATCGAAGCCTGGTTCAAGCTGGACGCTGCAGAGCTGCTAGGCGATGAAGCGCCGCAGTACGACAAGATCAGCGACACCCTCGATGTCTGGTTCGATTCTGGTACTACTCACTGGCACGTGCTGCGCGGCTCGCACCCGGTGGGCCACGAAACCGGTCCGCGTGCCGACCTGTACCTGGAAGGCTCCGACCAACACCGTGGCTGGTTCCACTCGTCGTTGCTCACCGGGTGCGCCATCGACAACCATGCGCCGTACCGCGAACTGCTGACCCACGGTTTCACCGTCGACGAGACGGGCCGCAAGATGTCCAAGTCGCTGAAAAACGTGATCGAACCGAAAAAAATCAACGACACCTTGGGCGCCGACATCATGCGCCTGTGGGTGGCGTCGACCGATTACTCGGGTGAGATCGCCGTATCGGACCAGATCCTGGCCCGCAGTGCCGATGCCTACCGCCGCATCCGCAATACCGCACGCTTCCTGCTGTCGAACCTGACCGGTTTCAACCCGGCCACCGACATCCTGCCGGCTGAGGACATGCTCGCCCTGGACCGTTGGGCCGTGGACCGTACCCTGCTGCTGCAGCGCGAGTTGCAAGAACACTACGGCGAGTACCGCTTCTGGAACGTGTACTCGAAGATCCACAACTTCTGCGTGCAGGAACTGGGTGGTTTCTACCTCGACATCATCAAGGACCGCCAGTACACCACCGGCGCCAACAGCAAGGCGCGCCGTTCGGCGCAGACCGCGCTGTATCACATCTCTGAAGCCCTGGTGCGCTGGATCGCGCCGATCCTGGCCTTCACCGCCGACGAACTGTGGGAATACCTGCCGGGCGAGCGTAACGAATCGGTGATGCTCAATACCTGGTACGAAGGCCTGACCGAGTTGCCGGCCGACTTCGAAATGGGCCGCGCGTACTGGGAAGGCGTGATGGCGGTAAAAGTTGCCGTGAACAAGGAGCTGGAAGTTCAGCGTGCGGCCAAGGCCGTCGGTGGCAACTTGCAGGCCGAAGTCACCCTGTTTGCCGAGGAAGGCCTGACTGCCGACCTGGCCAAACTGAGCAACGAACTGCGCTTCGTGTTAATCACGTCGACTGCCAGCCTGGCACCGTTTGCTCAAGCCCCGGCTGACGCCTTGGCTACCGAAGTACCGGGCCTCAAGCTCAAAGTCGTCAAGTCGGCCTTCCCCAAGTGCGCTCGTTGCTGGCACTGCCGTGAAGACGTCGGCGTGAACCCTGAGCACCCGGAAATCTGCGGCCGTTGTGTAGACAACATCAGCGGTGCTGGCGAGGTTCGCCACTATGCCTAACTCAGCCAGTCGTTTTGGACGTCTGGGCTGGCTCGTATTGAGTTTGCTGGTCCTGGTCATTGACCAGGTCAGCAAGGCTCACTTCGAGGGCTCCCTGGAGATGTTCCAGCAGATCGTGGTGATTCCGGATTACTTCAGCTGGACCCTGGCCTACAACACCGGCGCCGCCTTCAGCTTCCTGGCTGACGGCGGTGGCTGGCAGCGCTGGTTGTTTGCCCTGATCGCCGTGGTGGTGAGTTCAGTGCTGGTGGTCTGGCTCAAGCGCCTGGGTCGCGACGACACCTGGCTGGCTATCGCCCTGGCCCTGGTGCTGGGCGGCGCGCTGGGCAACCTGTATGACCGCATCGCCCTGGGCCATGTGATCGACTTCATCCTGGTGCATTGGCAGAACCGTCATTACTTCCCGGCGTTCAACTTTGCCGATAGCGCTATTACTGTCGGTGCAATCATGCTGGCGCTGGATATGTTCAAGAGCAAGAAAACCGGAGAGACCGTCAATGACTGATCAGGTATTGGCTGAGCAACGCATCGGCCAGAACACGGAAGTCACTTTGCATTTCGCATTGCGCCTGGAGAATGGCGACACGGTCGATAGCACCTTCGACAAAGCTCCGGCGACTTTCAAGGTGGGCGACGGTAACCTGTTGCCGGGTTTTGAAGCAGCCCTGTTCGGCTTCAAGGCTGGCGACAAGCGTAACCTGCAGATCCTGCCGGAAAACGCCTTTGGCCAACCCAACCCGCAAAACATACAGATCATCCCGCGTTCGCAGTTCGAAGGTATGGACCTGTCGGAAGGCTTGCTGGTGATTTTCAATGATGCGGCGAATACCGAACTGCCTGGCGTGGTGAAAGCTTTCGATGACGCGCAAGTGACCATCGACTTCAACCACCCGTTGGCCGGCAAGACACTGACCTTTGACGTCGAGATCATCAACGTCAAAGCGCTGTAACTGACCGTACACGGTCTAAAATGTGGGAGGGGTTTGCTCCCGATAGCGGTGTATCAGCTAAGTATTTGCAGATTGATATACCGTTATCGGGAGCAAGCCCCTCCCACCTTTGATCCCCATTGTCGGTTGAGTCAGCGTTAAATTCGACTCAACGTGGCTGCAAGACACGAGGCACAGCATGCAAATCAAACTCGCCAACCCCCGTGGCTTCTGCGCCGGCGTGGACCGGGCGATCGAAATCGTCAACCGCGCCCTGGAAGTTTTCGGGCCGCCGATTTATGTGCGCCATGAAGTCGTCCATAACAAATTCGTGGTCGAAGACCTGCGCGCACGCGGCGCTATCTTTGTCGAAGAACTCGACCAGGTGCCCGACGACGTAATCGTCATCTTCAGTGCCCACGGCGTGTCCCAGGCCGTACGTACCGAAGCGGCAGGCCGTGGCCTTAAAGTATTCGATGCCACTTGCCCGCTGGTGACCAAGGTGCACATCGAAGTGGCGCGCTACAGCCGTGACGGCCGCGAATGCATCCTGATCGGCCATGCCGGTCACCCCGAAGTCGAAGGCACCATGGGTCAGTACGACGCCAGCAACGGCGGCGCCATCTACCTGGTTGAAGACGAAAAAGACGTCGCCAACTTGCAGGTACACAACCCGGATCGCCTGGCATTCGTGACCCAGACTACCTTGTCCATGGACGATACCAGCCGTGTAATCGATGCCCTGCGCACGCGATTCCCCTCCATTGGCGGCCCCCGCAAGGACGACATCTGCTACGCCACGCAAAACCGCCAGGATGCGGTCAAGCAACTGGCGGATGAGTGCGATGTGGTGCTGGTGGTCGGCAGCCCGAACAGCTCCAACTCCAATCGCCTGCGTGAGCTGGCTGAACGCATGGCCACACCGGCATACCTGATCGATGGCGCCGAAGACATGCAGCGCAGTTGGTTCGATGGTGTCGAGCGGATTGGCATCACCGCGGGCGCCTCGGCCCCGGAAGTCCTGGTGCGCGGCGTGATCCAGCAGTTGCAGGCCTGGGGAGCCACCGGTGCTGATGAGCTGGCTGGTCGTGAAGAGAACATCACGTTCTCCATGCCCAAGGAACTGCGGGTCCGCTCGCTGCTCTGACGCCCGACGGGCTGGTATAGCCTCGGCATAATGCCTGCTCGGTTTTCACACTGCGCAGGCTGATGCGCCCGCTGGGCGCCAGCACTACCTGGTACAGGCTCTGTGCCTGGCTTGTGTCGCACACATGCACGGTGCCGGCACGGAAGCCCCCGCCGGCAAAGACCGGCTCTCCCAAACCGCTGAAACGCACCTGGTTCGTGACCGGGCCATTGCCCGCGATAAGCACATGCCCGCTGTCCTGTCGTTCAAGCAATACCGGGTTATCTTCGTCCAGGTGACCACGCCCATTGATGTCCAGTATCACCCGCCACCCCAGGCTCCAGTCCTCGTCCCGCGCGTGAATGACCACCGCCTGATTGCGTGCGATGGCCTCGGCGCGTGCGTAGCGCAGGCCTGCAGCGAGTGATTGGGCCACGCTTTGTCGCTGCTGTGATTCAAGCAACCCTTTGAAGCCGGGCACGGCCAGTTGTGCAAGAAAGCTGGTCACGATCAGCCCAAGCAGCATTTCAATCAGGGTGAACCCTCGTTGTGTCATGTGCGTTCCCTCCGTGGACGCGAGTGGGTCTACAAGTTGCAGACCTAGGTATAGCCCTGGGCCTCTGGTGATGAATGATGGCCTTTATGTCCAAAGTATTTCCCTTTGTTCCTGGAGCGGCGCCGCTTGAAAGCCGACGCTAGTCTTGGGTCGTACAGCAGGTTTTGCCTGCTTTTTTCCGGCCTTCGACATGGATGACGACGGTAATGCCCGCCTGCCCGAATCGATTTTTCCTGCGCGCTTTCCAGCGACGCCAATCCGGCATGACCTTGATCGAGGTGCTGGTAGCGCTACTGATCCTGGCCATTGGTCTGATGGGCGCTGCAGTGCTCCAGCTCAATGCGCTCAAGTACACCGACAGCGCCAGGATGACCAGCCAAGCCAGTTTTATCGCCTACGACATGCTTGACCGCATTCGCGCCAACGCCGGTGCAGATTACTCGTGGGGCAGCGCCGAGCCCGCGCCGCGCAGCACTTCGACTGCCAGTGTGCGTGACTTGGACCTGCACGATTTCGAGGCCAATATCATTGGTTTTGCAGGCGAAGACGCTAAAGGGTCGGTGGCTTTGAGTGGGCATGAGGTCACCATCAGCATCAGCTGGCAGGACGCTCGAGCGGCAAACAGGCCTGGAGCCCGGGAAACCTTCACCCTGACCAGTCGTATCGCCAATGATCAGGGAGCGTTGCAATGAATCGTCTTGTTCGAGGTTTCAGCCTGGTGGAATTGTTGCTGGCACTCGCCGTAGGGCTAGTGCTGGTGCTGGGTGCGAGCCAGGTGGTGATCAGCTCGCGACTGACCCATGCCAGCCAGCAGGCCGCGATGGTGCTGCAGGATGATGCGCGGTTTGTCCTGAGCAAGATTACCCAGGACATACGCCAGGCAGGCATGCTGGGGTGCCTGGCCACGGCCGTCATCGACAACGCGCCTGCCGCCTTTGATCGGCCGATAAGCTGGGAGGCGTCGGCGAGTGCAAAGTCACTGACATTGGTTACGGCGAGCGTCGGTGAGGGCGTTGGCAAGCCGGATTGGACGGTACTGTCCGACTGCAAGGAGGTGGCCCAGGCTTATGCCGGGGCACCGCCTGCCGCCGCACCTGGCCAGATCCGCTTTGGCATACGCCAGCTTACCTACACCTACGAAACAGGCCAGTTGAAGATCAGTACGCCGGCAACGCCTGCGAAAGCCGTACTGATGGATAACGTGCGGGCATTCGACATCAGCTTTGGCATGGCGGCCCAGCCGGCATCAACGGTTGTGGTGCGTTACGACAGGCACCCGGTTGACCCGTCGCTGATACGCAGCGTGCGCATCCATATGACGCTGCAAGACCCGTCTGGACGGGTGAAGGATCAGAGCTACAGCGTCGTGGCCGCGCTGCGAAATCGGCTGGGTTAGGCGTGATGGTCATGCTTGGTAGGCTTCATGTGCGGCAGGCCGGGATGGTGTTGCTGATCAGCCTGGTATTGCTGCTGCTGTTATCGCAGGTGGGGTTGTCATCCATGCAGGGGGCGGTATCCCAGCAAAAAGTCGCGAGCAGCCTGTGGCATCGCAATCAATCATTTCAACATGCCGAAAGTGGCCTGAGGTTGGGCGAGTGGGCGGTACAGAGGGTAGGCGGGGCATTGCCCATATGCCACTCGGTCACCACTTGTGCGCCGCCCGTTGAAGCTTTTTCGCTGGTGGGCGGCGGGACCAATCCTGCCTCGGCGGTCTCTTGGGTAGCGCTGATGGGGGGATTCTATGGCGTTCAAGCACTGGGTATGGGGGCTGGTATGGTCCATCTACCGATCCATGCCTCGGCGGCACTGTATCGGGTGACTGCAGTCGGGCTCGCAGGCCAATCACGCACGGTGCTCGAGACGGTCTACGCACGCGTGGAGGAGGGCGGCAGCGTCAGGTTTCGACGGGTCTTATGGCGGCAACTTCAATAGGGAGCAATAAAATGGGCATGGATAGCCGGGGCTTTAGCCTGATCGAGTTACTGATCGTGGTGGCGATCATCGCGTTGCTGGCTGGGGTCACCTATCCCGGATATATCGGTCAGATTAAAAAGGTTTATCGAGCGCAAATCGTCACGTTGTTGAGCGAGCAAGCCCAGCACTTGGAGCGTTTTTATACGAGGAACGGCACTTTTATTGATGTAAGCGGCGTCAGTGCGGGCAATGATCATTATAGAATCAGTGTCGTTTTAAACCCCCAGGATTTTGACCTGCTCGCTACGCCTGTTGTGGATTCATTGATGGCGGGTGATGCGTGTGCAGCCTTCAGCTTGACCAGCACCGGTATGCGAAGTAACCCGGGAGCGGCGCCTGATATGTCGCGCAAGCTCTGCTGGGGGCAATGATGAGCGTGCTTGAAGAGTGGGCGCCGGGCGCGTCTTTCCCTGTTTATCGGCTGGATCAAATAATGGCAAAGCAACAGCAAGTGGTGATTGTCGGCGGCGGAGTAATCGGCCTGTTGACGGCTTACAACCTCGCCAGGGAGGGGCAGACGATCATACTGCTGGAGCGGGCGGGGCTTGGGCAGGAGTCTTCCTGGGCGGGTGGCGGGATTGTTTCGCCGTTGTATCCATGGCGCTATAGCCCGGCGGTCACCGCCTTGGCCCATTGGTCCCAGGATTTTTACCCACAACTGGCGCAGCGCTTGTTTGCCGCTACCGGCGTGGATCCCGAGGTGCATACCACGGGCCTGTACTGGCTTGACCTGGATGATGAAGGTCAAGCATTGGCCTGGGCTGCGCGTGAAGGACGGCCATTAAGCAAGGTGGATGTGTCGACGGCCCATGATGCAGTGCCGGTATTGGGAGGCGGCTATTGCCGGGCGATCTACATGGCCGACGTGGCCAATGTACGCAACCCACGCCTGGTCAAATCCCTGAGGGCTGCGCTGCTGGCATTGCCGGGTGTGACCATACAAGAGCATTGCGAAGTACAAGGATTTGTCCGCGAGGGTGACAGCGTGGTGGGCGTTAACACCGCTGCAGGGCAGGTTCCGGGTGATCAGGTGGTGCTCGCTGCCGGGGCCTGGAGTGGGCAATTGCTGGGCACGCTGGGCTTGGCGTTACCCGTAGAGCCGGTCAAAGGCCAGATGATTCTGTACAAGGGTGCGCCTGACTTTTTATCCAGCATGGTCCTGGCCAAGGGGCGGTATGCGATCCCGCGACGTGATGGGCACATCCTGATCGGAAGTACATTGGAGCATGAGGGGTTCAACAAGACGCCGACCGAAACCGCGTTGGAAAGCCTCAAGGCCTCTGCGGTAGAGCTGATTCCGGCCTTGGCGGCCGCCGAGGTGGTCGGGCATTGGGCAGGGTTGCGGCCTGGCTCGCCGGAGGGTATCCCGTATATCGGTGAGGTTCCTGGGTTCAAGGGGTTGTGGCTCAATTGTGGCCATTACCGCAATGGCCTGGTGCTAGCGCCGGCCTCCTGCCAGTTATTCGCCGACTTGCTGTTGGCGCGGGCCCCAATCATCGATCCCACGCCTTATTCGCCCGCCGGTCGCCTCAACGCTGGATAGATTTCGGCCCTTGTTCCAGATGTGCCTGGGTGCAATACCACGCCTGGCTTGAACTCAGTGCGCGATCCTGCGGCAGATGCACGCCGCAGTGGGCGCAACGCACCATCAGCGCTGCATTCGGCTCAGCAGGCCGTTGCTGGCGCGCTGTAGGGTTTTTGAATTTGCGCCAGAACCATACCGCGGCAGCAATGACGGCAATCCAGAACAGTAGACGAAGCATAATGGGCAGTTTCTCGGCAAGGAATGCGTCAGTTTAGCCAAGGCGGCCACGGGCGCACAGCGCAATAAATACTCGCTCATAAAAAAGGGAGCTCCTCAGAGCTCCCTTTTGCGTTGCGTCGAACAATCAGTCGAACACACCGAAGGTCATGTAGCTGAACCATGAACGGTCTTCGTTGTTGCCAAGGGCCTGCGGCTCCTCTTCTTCGATGACGTCGCCGTTCTCGTCGTGAGGCTTGAGGTCCGAAGGAATGGCATCCTTGGCATCCTGGTACTGCTTGATCACGTCCTGATTGGCGCGGGTTTCGCCCGGCGGCAACGGTGGACGGGATTCGATCAGGCCCAGGGTGTATTTGCTCAGCCAGGAACGGTTGTCCGCTTCGGCAACCTGAGGCACGAACTGGCCGTCTTTCAGGCTCGGGTGGTCAGGGTAGTTGAGTTTCAAGGTTTCCAGGCTGGTGGTCGCCAGTGTATCCAGGTGCAGACGCTGGTAAGCCTCGGTCATGACTGCCAGGCCGTCACCCACGGAGGGGGTTTCCTGGAAGTTCTCCACTACATAGCGGCCACGGTTGGCGGCTGCGACGTACGCCTGGCGGGTCAGGTAGTAGTGGGCTACGTGGATCTCGTAGGATGCCAGCAGGTTGCGCAGGTAGATCATGCGCTGCTTGGCGTCCGGCGCGTAGCGGCTGTTCGGGTAGCGGCTGGTCAGTTGGGCGAACTCGTTGTAGGAGTCGCGGGCAGCACCCGGGTCACGCTTGGTCATGTCCAGCGGCAGGAAGCGCGCCAGCAGGCCAACGTCCTGGTCGAACGAGGTCAGGCCCTTCATGTAGTAGGCGTAGTCCACGTTCGGGTGCTGCGGGTGCAGGCGGATAAAACGCTCGGCAGCGGACTTGGCAGCTTCCGGCTCGGCGTTCTTGTAGTTGGCGTAGATCAGCTCAAGCTGGGCCTGGTCGGCATAGCGCCCGAACGGGTAACGCGACTCCAAGGCCTTCAGCTTTGCTGTGGCGCTGGTGAAGCTATTATTGTCCAGGTCTGTCTGAGCTTGCTGGTACAGCTCGACTTCGCTCAGGTTTTCGTCGACGACGTCCTTTGTTGACGAGCAAGCAGCAGTCATGGCGAGGATGGCGATCAGCAGCAGGTGTTTCACTTGCATGGCGGCTTGCGTCCCTATGACGGCCGCTGTCTTGGGCGGGGCCGTCCTGTTATGATGAGCGCCCCGTTGAAAGCCTCGGGGCAAAAGACGCCGTATTTAACCACAAGCGCGCAGCCGAAACCAAAGGCTGTGCCACGCCTAGTCTGAGCATGTCCGATAAAATTGAACTTCGCGCAGAGGTGCCGTCCGAATTGGGCGGCCAACGCCTCGATCAAGTCGCCGCACAATTATTCGCTGAGCACTCGCGCTCGCGCCTTTCCGCCTGGATCAAAGACGGCCGCCTGACTGTGGATGGAGCGGTTATCCGCCCGCGAGACATAGTCCATGGCGGTGCGATTCTTGAGCTGACTGCCGAGCAGGAAGCCCAGGGAGAATGGGTCGCCCAGGACATCGAGCTGGATATCGTCTATGAAGACGACGATATCCTGGTCATCAACAAACCCGCAGGCCTGGTGGTTCACCCGGCCGCCGGGCACGCTGATGGCACCTTGCTCAATGCCCTGTTGCACCACGTGCCGGACATTATCAATGTCCCGCGCTGCGGCATCGTGCACCGCCTGGACAAGGACACCACCGGCTTGATGGTGGTGGCCAAGACCATCCAGGCGCAGACGCAGCTTGTTACTCAATTGCAGAGCCGCAGCGTCAGTCGTATTTACGAGTGCATCGTGATCGGCGTGGTGGTGGCCGGTGGCAAGATCAATGCACCGATTGGTCGCCACGGCCAGCAGCGCCAGCGTATGGCGGTGATGGAAGGCGGCAAGCAGGCCGTCAGCCACTATCGTGTGCTGGAGCGTTTCCGTTCCCATACCCATGTGCGGGTCAAGCTGGAAACCGGGCGTACCCACCAGATTCGTGTGCACATGGCGCACATCAACTTCCCGTTGGTCGGAGATCCTGCCTACGGCGGTCGCTTCCGAATTCCGCCGGCGGCGAGCCAAACCATGGTTGAATCGCTGAAATCCTTCCCGCGCCAGGCACTGCATGCCCGTTTCCTGGAGCTGGATCATCCGACGAGCGGTAAGCGAATGAGCTGGGAATCGCCGCTGCCAGACGATCTGGTCTGGTTGCTGTCGCTGCTCAAGCAGGATCGCGAGGCATTTATCGGATGAATGACTGGCTGATTCCTGACTGGCCTGCGCCGGCCGGGGTGAAAGCCTGCGTCACCACCCGAGCGGGCGGCGTCAGTCTGGCGCCGTTCGACAGCCTCAACCTGGGCGATCACGTCGAGGACAGCCTGGAGGCCGTCCTTGAAAATCGCCGCCGTCTGACCGACGCGTTCAATATTCAGCCTGCCTGGTTGCGCCAGGTCCACGGTACTAACGTGGTTGAGGCTGATCCGGGTCGTACTGTCGAGGCAGATGGCAGTTGGACCAGCACTCCTGGCATCGCCTGCACATCCATGACAGCCGATTGCCTGCCTGCGCTGTTCTGTAATCGGGCGGGCACCCGGGTTGCCGCTGCCCATGCCGGTTGGCGTGGCTTGGCGGCCGGCGTGCTGGAGGCCGCGTTCGAAAGCCTGGATACCGCTCCCGAAGACGTCTTGGTCTGGCTCGGACCTGCCATTGGCCCGCAAACCTTTGAGGTCGGCCTGGAAGTGCGTGAGGCGTTCATGCAGCAACTACCGGCCACCGCTGAAGCCTTTGTTCCCAGCCACAATCACGGCAAGTTCATGGCCGACATCTACCAGCTGGCGCGCCTGCGTCTGGCAATACGCGGTGTCACCGCTGTATATGGTGGCGGTTTATGCACCGTGACCGACCCGCGCTTCTTTTCTTATCGCCGCAGCCTGCGTACGGGCCGATTCGCCTCCCTTATCTGGCTTCAACGCTAGACTCTCCTGACCTGTATCAACTATCCGCCGCTTGAAACCCCCAGAATCCACCCCATCTATAAGGGTATCTGGCAGGTTTCTTCATTCAGGATGTGTTTGTTCATAGCTCCGGCCTGCTCAAAAGGAAGGTGACTAATGCGTATTGATCGTTTAACCAGCAAATTGCAGTTGGCCTTATCGGACTCCCAATCCCTGGCGGTCGGCCTCGACCATCCGGCGATTGAGCCTGCGCACCTGATGCAGGCGCTCCTGGAACAGCAAGGTGGTTCCATCAAGCCGTTGCTGATGCAGGTGGGCTTTGACGTCAACAGCCTGCGCAAAGAGTTGAGCAAAGAGCTCGACCAACTGCCGAAAATCCAGAACCCTACCGGTGACGTGAATATGTCCCAGGATCTGGCGCGCCTGCTCAACCAGGCCGACCGCCTGGCCCAGCAGAAAGGTGACCAGTTCATCTCCAGCGAACTGGTGCTGCTCGCCGCCATGGACGACAACAGTAAGCTCGGCAAATTGTTGCTGGGCCAGGGCGTGAGCAAGAAAGCCCTGGAAAACGCCATCAACAACCTGCGTGGGGGCGAGGCGGTGAACGACCCCAACCATGAGGAGTCGCGCCAGGCCCTGGACAAATACACCGTCGACCTGACCAAGCGCGCCGAAGAAGGCAAGCTCGACCCGGTGATCGGTCGTGACGACGAAATCCGTCGCACCATCCAGGTCCTGCAACGCCGCACCAAGAACAACCCGGTGCTGATCGGTGAGCCTGGCGTGGGTAAAACCGCGATTGCCGAGGGCCTGGCCCAGCGCATCATTAATGGTGAAGTGCCGGACGGCCTGAAAGGCAAGCGCCTGTTGTCCCTGGACATGGGCTCGCTGATCGCCGGCGCCAAATTCCGTGGTGAGTTCGAAGAGCGCCTGAAATCGTTGCTCAATGAATTGTCGAAGCAGGAAGGGCAGATCATTCTGTTTATCGACGAATTGCACACCATGGTCGGCGCCGGTAAAGGCGAAGGTTCCATGGACGCCGGCAACATGCTCAAGCCAGCCTTGGCGCGGGGCGAACTGCACTGCGTCGGTGCGACCACGCTCAACGAATACCGCCAGTACATCGAAAAGGACGCAGCGCTGGAGCGTCGCTTCCAGAAAGTGCTGGTGGAAGAGCCAAGCGAAGAAGACACCATTGCCATCCTGCGTGGCCTGAAAGAACGCTATGAGGTCCACCATAAGGTGGCGATCACCGACGGCGCGATCATTGCGGCGGCCAAGTTGAGCCATCGCTATATCACTGATCGTCAGTTGCCGGACAAGGCCATCGACCTGATCGACGAGGCGGCCAGCCGTATCCGCATGGAGATTGACTCCAAACCGGAAGTGCTCGACCGCCTGGATCGGCGCCTGATTCAACTGAAGGTCGAATCCCAGGCGTTGAAGAAAGAAGAGGACGAGGCGGCGAAGAAGCGCCTGGAAAAACTCCAGGAAGAAATCGTCCGCCTGGAACGTGAGTATTCGGACCTCGAAGAAATCTGGACCTCGGAAAAAGCCGAAGTACAGGGCTCGGCGCAGATCCAGCAAAAGATCGAGCAGTCCCGCCAGGAGCTGGAAGCGGCGCGCCGCAAAGGCGACCTGAACCGCATGGCCGAGTTGCAGTACGGGGTGATCCCGGACCTGGAGCGCAGCCTGCAAATGGTCGACCAGCATGGCAAGCCTGAGAACCAGTTGCTGCGCAGCAAAGTAACCGAAGAAGAAATTGCCGAAGTGGTCTCCAAGTGGACCGGTATTCCGGTGTCGAAAATGCTCGAAGGCGAGCGCGACAAGCTGCTGAAGATGGAAAGTCTGTTGCATCAGCGCGTCATCGGCCAGGAAGAGGCCGTTGTCGCGGTGTCCAACGCGGTACGACGTTCCCGGGCTGGTTTGTCCGACCCGAACCGCCCAAGCGGCTCGTTCATGTTCCTGGGCCCGACCGGCGTGGGTAAGACCGAGTTGTGCAAGGCCCTGGCCGAGTTCCTCTTTGATACTGAAGAGGCCATGGTACGGATCGATATGTCCGAATTCATGGAGAAGCACTCGGTGGCTCGCCTGATCGGCGCACCGCCAGGCTACGTGGGCTATGAGGAGGGCGGTTACCTGACCGAAGCCGTGCGGCGTAAGCCCTACTCGGTGATCCTGCTGGACGAGGTCGAGAAGGCCCACCCGGATGTGTTCAACATCTTGCTGCAGGTACTGGAAGATGGTCGCCTGACCGACAGTCACGGGCGCACCGTGGACTTCCGCAATACGGTGATCGTGATGACCTCCAACCTGGGCTCGACGCAGATCCAGGAACTGGTGGGCGACCGTGAAGCCCAGCGTGCTGCGGTCATGGATGCGCTGACCTCGCACTTCCGTCCGGAATTTATCAACCGGGTGGATGAGGTGGTGATCTTCGAGCCTTTGGCGCGGGATCAGATCGCGGGTATCACCGAGATCCAACTGGGTCGCCTGCGCAGCCGCCTGGCTGAACGCGAGCTGGACCTGGAGCTGAGCAGCGAGGCGTTGGACAAGCTGATCGCGGTCGGGTACGACCCGGTGTATGGCGCACGGCCTCTGAAACGTGCGATCCAGCGCTGGATCGAGAACCCGCTGGCGCAGTTGATCCTGTCGGGCAGCTTTATGCCGGGAACCCGCGTCACGGCCACGGTGAAAGACGACGAGATCGTCTTCCATTAAGGCCGGCATCTGGCGTAATAAGAAGAGGCCCCGCATTGCGGGGCCTTTTTTTTCGCTAGGGCGTTGAACTGTAAGGCAAAGGCTTGTAAAGTGCGCCCCGCAGCAACGTCAGCCCACGGGTTTCTTCTCCCCAAGAAGAAATCAGAAAGAAGCGCAAATCATTGTCTTAAAAGCAATTTAAAGGGTTGACAGGGGTTTTTAAGATTGTAGAATAGCGCGCCTCAGAGACGCTAACGTAGCGATACGGACAGGGTCGAAGAGAAGGTTACACAGCAGTAAATTTGAAATATGTAGTTCCGTGATAGCTCAGTCGGTAGAGCAAATGACTGTTAATCATTGGGTCCCAGGTTCGAGTCCTGGTCACGGAGCCAATTTCAAACCGGGGTATAGCGCAGTCCGGTAGCGCGCCTGCTTTGGGAGCAGGATGTCGG
The DNA here is from genome assembly GCF_900105675.1 of Pseudomonas synxantha. Taxonomy (NCBI): domain Bacteria; kingdom Pseudomonadati; phylum Pseudomonadota; class Gammaproteobacteria; order Pseudomonadales; family Pseudomonadaceae; genus Pseudomonas; species Pseudomonas synxantha. The sequence goes on from NZ_LT629786.1 coordinate 230,229, forward strand.
GAGTTCGAATCCCCCTACCCCGACCATATTTGGGTCGTTAGCTCAGTTGGTAGAGCAGTTGGCTTTTAACCAATTGGTCGTAGGTTCGAATCCCACACGACCCACCATTTTTGAGACCAGTTGACGCTGGAATCAAATCTTAGAATCAGAGGTTCTAGCTCTGATAGAGGCGGTTTTACGGTTTTGGAAAGTGTTACAGCACTTAGATATCGCCGTAGACATGCAGCCGTCTGAGGCGAACAGTAGTTTCGGTTCGTCATGATGTCAATGTGCATAGGCTTTGCGATGCGCATTCCGGGGTATAGCGCAGTCCGGTAGCGCGCCTGCTTTGGGAGCAGGATGTCGGGAGTTCGAATCCCCCTACCCCGACCATATTTAATGAAAAAGGCGTCTTTATGACGCCTTTTTTTGTGCCTTGAGCAAAGTCGTACCGTTCGTCTGGAAAAAATCCGGATTTCGACCTGGTTCTTTATTCCGGGCATGCGAAAGCCTCTGGCCAACCAGAATTCCCTATAGCCAGTGCGCTTTGATTATGAGCGTACTAGGGCGATGCTCTGGAAAATGATGAGCTTCGCATTGAATGCTCAGTTGAGGTGCGTTTCCTGAATGTGCCGACACCAAGCCCGCTCGCCATTAGCGTCAATAGTAGACTCTGCTCTACTTGATCTACTGGTGGGTCCATAGAGCATGTCATTGACTCGCGATGCAGTTGCGCAGATGCGAGCTCGAGAGCCTTCTGTAGCGCGCTTCGGCCAGTCGACTTGGTCCGCCGATCAATACTGACCTCTGTGCTGCTAGATTGTTGTGGAGCTGGCAGCTTCTTGGGCTCTGGTTGAGCGGTTTCCTGTGAATGCACACCTATTTTGGCGGGTAAGGGGGCAGAGGGTTTGCCACTTGGATCAACCCGTGTCACTCGGCTCAGAGCGCCCTGAGCCCGACTCCGCTCATGTAGAACAGCACGCATATGGTCGTAGTCCGCCTCTATGTAATTCATCGTTGTCGCTAGATTCGAATGATTCAGCAGGCTTTTCGTGAGATGAATGTTTCGCTCAGGCTGCTTCATCAAGTCTGTTGCTAATGTGTGCCTGAAGCGGTGAGGGGTCATGCGCACGCCGATCTTATCGGTGAGCTTGCCGTACATTGACTCCACCTGGTCGATGTTCATTTCCTTGCCATGGAAGTGACGAGAGAATCTGTTGACGTTGAACAGCTGATCGTCTGGTGAAAAACCGATTTTCTCGGCCTCCCCCAAGATCCTGGATAAGTGTGGAGCGAGTCCTTCCATAATGGGGAGGAAAAACTCCCGATGGGTCTTCTCTGTTTCACCGCGGACCAAGATCATCTGGCTGTCCCAGTCGATATCTTTGTAACGCAGGCACAGCAGGGCATTCAGACGTATGCCTGTGTAATAAAACATCTCGAAGACGCTGAGCCAGAACCAGGCAGGTGTGATCTGGCTACGTTCATGCGTACAACGTTCTTGGCCTACAAGGGATATGAGCCAGTTGCGTGCTCGTTGGATGGCGTCTCCATTGATTGTCTTGCTGGCTCGCTTTGGTGGGATAACGCTGGTTTTCTTGAATGGGTTGATCGTGGTATGGGTCATCAGGCCGTGTTCTATGGCGTAGCCCCAAACAGTTCGAAGGTGATTTGAATAGGTGTTCCAGCTGCGTTTGGATAATCCGTTCTCAAGGACTTTTTTTCGCCATGTCAGAACCGCACGATGATCGATCTCCTCAACTGAGGCCGTTCGGAAATGCTTGAGTAGTGCTTTGGTCGAGGCGCGATAGATCTTTGCACTGGCAGGCCGCAGATCATGGGCAAAGATGTATTCCTCCGTCAGATTCGAGGGCGTCGTCATTGTGGCGGCTCCGTTGCTTCTGACTTCAAGGACAGGCTGATATTGTCGAAAGGGACCTCAGAGAAGATTGTTCGCGGGTCTAGTAGTAAGTACCCCTTGAGCTGCTTGGATTTTCGAGGTCCAACAACGTCACAGGTCCAAATATTCAAACTCTTATGCGTTTTTCGATGAAGTTTCTGTTTCTCGAAACTACGTTGAACCAGCTGCCAGGCGCTGACTTGCTGTACTTTGGCTTGCTGTTCGATATGGGGGAATTCAAGGACGTAGCGTTTGAAAATTCCAGGCGTTACCAGCATAGCGGTCCCTGCTACGGTATGAACCAGCGCTTTGGTATCGTTGATAATGATGGTCCGGGATGCGATGCCTTTCTTAAGCCATTCAACAAATCCCTGACCGATCTCGGTGTTATTGCTAGGCATCGGAGTGACTTCTTCGATTATTGCTAAAGGCGCACCTCCTTGATTGGAGGTTTGGGAAGGCTGGATTTCATCCAGTTTCGGAGGCGCGGTATGTGCCGCTGAGACCGCTTTGTTTTTGGTGTCTTCTGATGGCTCATTGATGTTACCAAGGAGCGCCAGTAGCTCGTCAAATTCATCTGTACTGCTCGAGGAATGCTGAGGTAGTTCGAACGGTGATGGCTGTGCCGGTGCTAAAGGCGCCGGCACAGGGCTGGATTGAATTTCCGAAGGCAACTTTTTGGCCGGTGTGGCGACGGTATTTTCAGCTGCAGAGTCTTCTACCGGGTTGCCAGCTTCTACCTCAAGAGTCCCAGCGTAAGCTGTGGGCCGATCACTTGGATCATTCCAGATCAGTGCCGGTGAGAGCTTCAGCAGGGTGAAGGTGTTTCGCCAGCCACGACCATTGTCTATCGTGGCTTTCCAGATTGCCTTGTCTTGGGCATTGGTTTGGATTACCCCCTGATCTTGCAGCATGTTGAAGAAAGGCGCATTCGTACTGGGTACACCTTCAACGCCTTTGGTCAGCAAATAGGCTCGCAATTGATCAGCAATAGGCTTGCTAACCAGCCAAAGAGCATCCTGTGTCAGCCATCCATCTGACGGTCCATCGGGTTGATTCAGTTTGAATGTATCTCGGACCAGGTGACGCAACCCATCTGCTAATTGACGCTGCAAAGACTGTTTGGGCGCGGACAGCGCGCGGGCTGGATTTCCACCGAGCTCCTGTGCGACGGACGCCTGATCGGCCTTGACCACGATCTCTCCCAAAATGCCGGCATGTTCGTACTGACCAGCCAAAATGAAGATTAACTGCGACCACACTTCGGGGAAATTACTGAGCCAATCTAAGATTTCTGAGGAGAGGATCTGCGCGTAGATCAGTGCGGCAGCGGCTCCGTGAAGTTGGTAGTTGCGTCCTTTCACGTAACGGAATCGATAGGGACGATCGATTGGGCCGTGCCACGGGTGCCAGGTTTTACCTCCTGCCAGCTCGACGTGCACGTCGACGGCGATCTTGCCGAGGTCGTGTATCAGAGCGCCGTAAGCCGCGGCGGCAGTCCAGGCCTCAGCCTGTGCTGATTGAGACTCCGGCGGTGCGCCTATAGGAAGCAGGTAGCTCTGTCGAATTTTCAAGGCATAGGCGACGATTTCAAGCCCGTGATCCAGCATGCCGCCAGGGTGTGCATGATGGTGGTTTTGCGAAGCAGGGAGCTGCTGGACCAACTCCGCGTAGCGCTCAAGTGGACGCCTATAGAGCTCGACAAACTGTGAGCGAGATAACGATGCGCGCTGCCAAATGTTCTCCAGTAGTTTCTGACGGCGCGGCGATGCCAGTAGTGCTTGGCTAGAGGCCGGCTGTATAAAACCGTTAGGGGAGGGGCTTTGGGCGGGTAGCGCTTTATTGCGGCGGAAAATAGAGAACATCGCCTGCTCCGTAAATGATTCATGGGGCAGGCTTTTCTCCTATCAAAGGGGGGGCGAGCAAGGGGAAAGGATCACTGGTTGCCTCGGGTATTTCTTTTGGCGAAGAGCCATCTTTCTATGGTGGTGACGGAGAAAGGAATGCAGAATTATCGTCGTTTCGGTCTAAGGGCACGGGGCCGCAGATCGACTATGTGAGGAAAAAATGATGGTTTCACTTCGCTACGCTACGAAATCAACCTCAGATAATGTTTGGGCACTTTGTGATTTGATACGTGACAATAAGTGTGATGAGATCATTCTTTTTGCTAGTGTAGGGAATGATCTTGATGATGAGGAAGCAAGGTGGGACAACAACCTTCCTCTGGTTGTCGCCTTAGCTAAATATATTATTCCTCACGTTGATAGCGTCTTGGTCATTTTTGATGGAGTGTTTCTAACCGCTGCGCGTTCCGCTCGTTATGGTGAAGTACGTGAACTGCTGGATGTAGCTATTGCGTCTGACAAGGTTTATTACTCTGGGCAGAGAGCCCCACTTACTAGCGAAATGACTCCTGACGAGGCTGTTTCAACTCTTATTAATTTAGGTTCTATCCAACCGTTGACGGTTGAGTCCAGAGCTGAATACTTTTCTTTGCTTAGTAATTTTACAGAAGACGAGTTAGTTGAAGTTTATTCGACTCGCGAGATGCGTTGATGAGATTGGACCTTTTTCCCGCTGAAAGCGGCCCTTTCGGGTAAGGCTTTTACCCTTGTGAACCATTCCATTCGCTTCTACAAAACCTTTTACCTTTTGGGCCATTTTTGTTGTGAAAGGGGGGCATCTGGTGCTGAAGGCAAAGGCCGTTTGTCTCATGATCTTGCAGCATAGAAAAATCGGTATTATAAGTAATGTCAAATCGCCCCTAGACCGGGTAAGAAGGAGACGCACCATGACCGCACAGACCTCTCAGGGAGTAGCAAGTCGCTTAGGCTATGGCCTGGGTCAGGCTGCGCGCCTCGTTTGGTGCAGTCAGAACCGTACCCTGCGTTGGGTCAAGCGTCTGGTTGTGGCTGCCGTACTCCTATATTTTTCTGCAGACATTTTCAGCGGGATTATCAGCGTTGCAGTATTTACCTTGGTTTTGGGTGGAGGGCTCTGGGCGTTGAATCACAGACCTACGCCTCGCAGAAACCAGATAGAGTATGGTCAATGCTATGGCCCCGATGGCTATGGGTACTATGTTGCTGGTCAACGTGTAGACGACGATGATTAAGGGTCTCATATCAATGATATGAGACCCTTACGTTACATAACGCTACGTTTGACAGTATTCACCCCTTCCTGACCTGCCTTTTGAACATCTTTTGTTCCGCTGGTAAGGCCTTCCAATGCTTTTCCTGCGCTCACCCCTGCCCATCCCAGCGCGCCCATCCAAAACACTGGCAGGATGATGAACATCGAGCCCATCACGAAGTTTAAGATTGCGTCCTGGGTGGCAGTGTTCAAACCCATCACAGGATCAAATGATAAATGCGGAGAACCGGCTCCATATAAAGCGTCCAATATCGTGGTATCGACCCATCTAGCCAGTTGAAACCAAAAGTCCACGAATATCAGAGCGAAAAAAACAACGGACATAGTCATGGCCACTTTTAGTTGGTAAGCCCCGACGATTAGCACCAAGGGAATGCAAATCACCATCGCCATTTTCAAGAACGCCATGACCATCGGTAGCGCCTGGCGAACCATGTCCATCGCTGGAAAATAGGCCATAGATCCTAATGCAACCCCGAGAGTCCCCGCTGCCCGGGCTGCACCATTCCACACAGTTCCGTCGATTTGTCCCCCGTAGTCCGTATAAACATCCCCTTTCACCTGGTTCGACGGCGAGACCAGTTGCCGGACAAGCGAGTCAGTGACTTCGTCCGGGGACAACCACTTTGCCCAGCCGAGCATTTTGGTCATGAGGTCCGGCGACACTTGAGCCTTGATACGGTCCCGCAGTCCCACTCCGCTATCTGACCACCATTGTTTGCAAGTTGGATAGCCCCCACCTCCACCCACTTGTGGTAAACCCACATCACGAGATGCGTTATAGGGCCATGATGCCCTTGGAGTTTTGGAGTAGTCCGTGTCGTAATAACCCGAGGTGTTCAATAAATAGTGCGAACCAATCCAGCTGAGTTCCTGCGCAAAACGAGGGTCATTCCCTTGCGCTCCCAATTCGGGTTGGCGCATGAATAATCTGGCACGGGAGGGTCCATAGCAATCGTGCGTAAAGTCGCCAATTTCCTGAGCCAATAGCGGGTTGTTGATCTTGGTGTTGCTAACTTCCATGCGTACTTGCCGTAAATCAGTCCCGCAGGGAATTGCTGCTACAGCGCCATTGGTTAATCCCTTTGATAATGCATGCATTAATGCCCACCACATGGGCATCTGGGCACTCTTTCCTGCCAGTGAGCTGAATGTTGTGTTCCAGCCTGTGTCTGTGGGTTTAGGTAAGTTGTATTGACATTGCTGAGCTCTACTCTGGTCAAATGCCAAGGTATCAAAACTCACATTGACGGCTGGTACAGCGAAGAATGCGACTACGATGTAGCCAACGTAGATATTGGTTTCGATACGTGCCAGTGAGAGAACGCCTTTGTTGCCCTCATCGGCCCCCTCACCACGGACTTTCAGCCACTCTCGAATAACGATGATGCAGAAGGGGAGGGCGAATAGACCGGTATCTGAAATCATCGCCCAGATACCATTGTTGATGATCCAACCGACCAACGTCAGGTAGTACTCTAAATAGTCATTGGTGTAGAGCGTCACAGAACACCCCCTGCCTGATACAGCACCTTGCTCAGTTCAACCATCAGAAATAATAAGATCACCATTATCTCGATCTTCAACAGGCCTTTGCGCCGTTTCGAGCGTTCTGAGTTCGATAACCGTACCTTGAATTTGAACCAGGCAACGGTCAGTGCGATATAAAGCATTAGGCGCCAGGTAAAGAGCGGCCAATAGTGGTCGGTGCGCCAGGCTTGCCATTGCTCGGCGCTGTCGAACATGTTCATCAGGACAGCGCTGAGTAGGACTACGAGGGCGGCAGTCGCGAGCAAAACACCCAGAACAAGCAGAATGCTCCTCCCGGTTCGTCGAACCAGCGAACGGTTGGGAGCGGCGACAGGCTCCTGTATTTCGGTCATGGCCTTTCTCACTGTTTGTTCTGGGCGGGTGACTGCAACTGGTCCAATCGATTCGTTTCTGGGGCTCCCGGGGACACGCCACGAGAGTCTTCTGCCCGTGCTTTGCTGCGTTCAATGATGGTCAGAGGCGAGTTCTTCGCGAGCTGCTGACGCATGTCCAGTTCCATTTTGAGGTTGCCGATCTCCTGTTGCAGCGAGGAGCTCTGCTGGCCGACTGCCTGGACGGCGAGGTCATTAGCCGCGACGTTCGGTTCCCGACTGCCTGCCATCAAGGTGCGCTGTAGGGTCAGAGCTTTCTCCAACACATCGGACAACGCGACTTCGGAGGCAAGCCGGCGAGCGAGTACGTCCTGGTCGCGCTCATCCTTGAGTGCTGCTACAACGCCTCGGGTGATGGGTAACGAGTTGCTGCTCGCTGCTTCCAGGTTTTCTAGCGACAGCGTTTTGCTTCCGCTCAGCAGTTCCTGCAGGGCCTTCAGCTTGGTGTCGTACGTTTCCTGGATCAGCGGCGTGAGGCCGACGCCTGCGGCTGTCACCGTTTTAGGGCAACTGTCACAGGTCTGCTGTTGTTGTTCACCCAGGACACGATTGGCAAAGGTGGTGGCTTCCTGGGGCGATGACCAGACATTGCACACCATGCCGTTGTTGCAGTTCGCTTTACTGATGGATGCGGTGTCGCCGGCCGCGCGCTTGTTCAGAAGGTTGTAGCCCGCCTTGGTGACGTCGCCTACGATACGAATTGGCTTCTGACCGGAACCACCTGCTCTATCACCACCAACCCAAGTGACGCCATCGTTTCCACCTTTCTTTTCGACTTGTTCCACCGCCGACACTGCGTCTGTGTTGGATGTTAGCGCCTGACTCATAGCCTGACCTTCAGCAAGCTTGCCCCAGCCCATTTGGTTACCGGCGATATCCGCCATCTTTTCGCCAATGGCGCGGCAGGTGCCTTTGGAGCGGTCGAAGTCCAGGCGGGCCTGCAAAATGCCGTTGGTGATGAGGTTGTATAGCGCCGGGTTCGCACGTTGAAGAATCAGTGCCGGCAGCGAAGCCACGGCGCTGGTGGCGCTCTGTACCACCGAGCTCATGATGTTTTTGAAGCCGGAAGTGGCACCATTCAATTGGTTTTCAAGGGTTGTGCTCAGGCTCATGTTTCCGCAGATTAGATTGGTATTCCAACCGCCTCCCACAGAAATACTATCCATGTTGCCTGCGCTCCCCATGGTGACTGCGTTGCCGCCGCCAATGCTATACAGCACGTTGTCCCCAATGACGCTTCCGGAGGAGGAGACGTTGATTGGATCAGCAGAGAGCGCTATTGCACTGCTGAGGCTGCAGGCGAGCCCTATCGCCAAGGTAGTGAGTTTCATGCTTTGCTCCGATCGCTGTTTCATTGGAAGTCCGTACTGCCGAGGAAGGTCTGTCCTCGACGCTGGCAACACGAATAAGGGCGCCAGAGTGCCCAGGCGTAGCCGCCATCCTGCGCATCGATGTTCGGATCGATGGTGGGAAAGGTTGCGCAAGTCGGGTTGAGGACTGGGGTGAGCTCTTGCCACTTACCAGTGGAGGCGTCACCTTCGCGTAGCGGCCCTGCGGGCCAGTAACCGGGGTAGGGAAGGGCGAGCATCGGCAAGTAGACATGGACCTGGCCTGGGCGGGTAACCACGTCGCCGGCACGCTGCGCAATAACTGCGCCCGTTTTGTAGTCGTCAGTCTGGTTAAGGAAGCCGCTACGCGGGTAGACGTTCCCCCAGCTGCTTGCTGAGAGCAGGCTACCGACTTCGCGCATGCCCGGAATGAGTGCTTCGGGGTATACGGATTCCGGGACGCCGTATCGCCAAGCAATGGGGTCAAGGGTGCTCAGAAAGTAAGGCACAAGCGGTAAGGTTGCGCCTTTGCATACATAGCCCGAGGCGCTGGCAAACTGACTCAACGCCGCACCACCTGGATGGCCGATGACATCGGCTTCCTTAAATTTGATGATGTTGTTCTCTGCAACGTGATTGGTAGTGCCGTCGTTGCCCGCTTGGGCCATCGGATTCGGGGTGCCAAGAGGTGACATCTCTATCCAAGGGTTCATCCCGGTATTCGCATATGCAGACACCACAGCGTCCGGTACGTAGTGACGAACCTTGGTCGAGGTTTTGACTTTGCATCCGAATGGCGTGCAGAGCAGCCAATAGCAGATGCCGACCACTTTGTACTCCAGGCAGGTTGGTGACAGGGTCGAGGCAATAATCGCTGCCGAGTTGATCGCAGCCGATGCACTGAATGACAGGCTGAAAGTGATAGCCAGCGACAAAGGCCGGATCGCAAAACGTGAGCGTCTCATCGTGACAGGCTCCGTGCTCGTTCAATCAACGCGACGGCTTTAGCTGCGTCAGGCTCGCCGTACACGACGTAGCGACGATCTACGACCACGGCTGGGAGTTTTTCGACTCGCAGGCTCCAGGCGTCTATGACGCCCTGCTGGGCTTGGGCCAACTCGTTTTGCAGATGCTTCCCTGCAGGGCTGACAAGGTAGCGTTGAATGGCCGCTTCTGCCTGGCGTGGATCGGCGGGTAGTTGGTTGGAAAGTTGTTCTTCAAGGCGCTGCTGATCATCCAGGAAGATGACGCGAGCGCCAGAAGGTGCGGATACTGGATGTGCTCGGTTTGTAATGACCCACGTCTCCGCGTGGGACGCAGTTGACAAGAACAGTAGCAGTGAAAACAGCCAGCGCCGCGTTTCGCTAATGTGGGTAAGGATCTGGAGCATGGCACCGTACCTGATATGGATTCAGGTACAGAAGACCGGATGGCTGTCTTGAGCGCAGTAAGAAATAGGAATTTGGAAGCTTTGGGTATTTGAGAGCGACGAATTCGTGTGGGTTGGATTAGAGATGGCACTTGGTCGGCTCAAATTGACGACGCAGTGAGTACGCAGTTAACTGGCTATCCACACAGCAAGAGTTCAAGCCAAGTTTATGAGGCGACCCTTCTTGGCCCCATCGCCGCCGATGGTCCACAGTACGCCAGTCGGACGAGTCTCGCCACCGCCCCACGACATAACGAAAAATCACTTCTATTGAAGCTTCGGGCGACATCAACGGCAAAATGCTCGCCCTGCCGATATCGTCAGCGGGTTTGGTCGTGCTGGAGAAAACAACCTCAAGATTCGAAGGCTTTATCTTTATCCTTGGGCAGGCAGTAGTTTGTGCTGTCCTGCTTGAGATCCTTCACGATCAAATGTTGCAAACGGAGCGCCTGCTGCACAGCTTCAATGTCATCTTCGATGACGTTAAGGATAAGATAAAAACCTATCCTCCGAGACCGTATTGCTGTTAAAGACCATCCTGCCGATTGCGTTTTCGGTGCTCTACGTAGTGCCTAATTTCCGCAGCCCATGAGGCTTTTGTGACACGTTCGTAGTCTCATTTAGCTACGCCCAAACGATTCATCCGCCTGTAGCGGTCAAAGCCGCTTTTCATAATAGGAAGATATGCATTTTTATAAAAAATCTCTAGATGCTCCAGGTGGGATACGAGTTGATTTCTGATGGTCGTATGATGCATTCAGCGTGCTCTGCCAATAAAGCTAAACTTTAAATAGTTGAACTCACGAGCTCTACGAGAGGCCTTACAGATATGTAATATTCGCGGCAGCTTCCTGAAAGGCATCACTGGTTATCCTCTAGTCAGAAGTAAGTGAGCACTAGGAGAAAATCATGAAATTATTAAAAGTTGTTTTTGCCGCTTCCATCTTGACCATGTCTTCTTTGGCCATGGCTGAAGGAGGTGGTGACCGTGTTTATGGTCGAATGATGCAAGAGAACCAGAAGGCGATGGAGCAGTACGCCTTAGAAAACGGAAAGGCGACACCTGAAGTTGTTCATTATGAATACGGAATGAACCTCGATGTCCAGAAGGTAATCAGTACCACTCAAGCCAATAAAACCTGTGGCGTAGCCCCTTCGCGCATGACCTATGAAGATTCGGCGGGCAAGCTCAACACCTTGGAATACAAGGTTATGGGTACTAACTGCCCTCACGGAAGTTAATTAGCGTTAGCCCTGACTGCGCAAGGTTGTTCGGTATGTTTTGAGCCTGCTTGCTGTTCGCTGACACAGAAGTAATTTTCAGGTCACGCTGGAGTTATCTATTGTATGAAATTATGTCTGTCGGCACGTAGGAGAAATCCTCACGTGCTGGTGGCTTTTATAATTATAAAAAATATTTCATAAAGAAACTCTGCCAAGCTAAAGCCTGGAGTGTTAAATGAACAATAAAAGCATTTATGGTCTTTCTCTCATTTCCCTTGGCATGAGCATGGGGCAAGTTGCAGTAGCTGTGGAGCAAAAGCCTGAAGGGTTCATTGAGGGGAGCACCTTTAGTATTCTCAATCGGAATCTCTATCTCAATCGTGATTATCGAAAGGGTCAATCAAGCCCCACGGGCAATGGTTACTCAGCCGAATGGGCTCATGGCATCATTGGCCGATTCGAATCAGGCTTTACTCAAGGTACCGTAGGCTTCGGCATTGATGCGTTTGCAATGGAAGGCCTCAAGCTCGATTCAGGTGATGGTCGCTCGGGAGCCCGTAGCTCAGTCGATGTCTTGCCGCACAATAGCAAAGGCCAACCTGAAGACTCCTACTCAAAAGTAGGCGGGGCCGCAAAAGTGCGTTTCCTGGATACAGTCGTCAAGGTAGGCGACGTATTTCCATCGACGCCTGTCGTTGCCTATGGGGATTCCCGACTTCTCCCGGAGAGTTTCCGGGGTGCAACGTTCACTAATACCAGCATCAAAGGCCTGACCCTTCAGGGGGGCCGGCTGCATGCGATGAGCCAACCCAATTCCAGTAGCATGCGTGACGGCTTTTCAACTTTTTACGCCGGTGTAGTAGATGCTCCATGGATCGCTTATCTAGGGGGCGATTACACGGTCAATGAACACGTAGGTGTGAGTCTTTACACCAGCCAATTCAAGGATGTGTGGAACCAATACTACGCGGGCACCACATTGAGCTATCCACTCTCAGAAAGCGTATCGCTAATTGGCGGCTTTAATTACTACCGAGCGGTTGATGAGGGTGAAAAACTTCTGGGAAGCTTCGATAACAAGATCTGGAGCGGCAAGACCGGGGTCAAATTCGGAGCGCACGCCGTGACCGTTGGTTACCAGCGCAATAATGGTAACGACGACTTTGACTACCTTCGCCAGTCCGACTCAATTTTTTTGGATAACTCCATTCAGTACAGCGATTTCAACTCACCGAAAGAGCAATCCTTGCAGCTGCGCTACGATCTAGATATGCAGGCTTTCGGCATCCCCGGTCTGAGCTTCATGACCCGCTACGCTAAGGGTTGGGATGCGGACTATTCCAACGCAAACAGCGTGTACATGCGTCGCGGAGCGGACGGTGCCCCATTGCAGGACCAAAAGCGTTGGGAGCGAGACATCGAGGCTAAGTATGTCATCCAGTCAGGCTCACTGAAGGACATGTCTTTACGTGTCCGCCAAGCAACGACACGAGCTACCGATTTCGAATCTGATTTGGACGAGGTCAGACTGATTGTTGAATATCCACTGCAACTCCTTTAACGGGCATTAGCCATCGGCATCAACTGTCCGGTATCCCCGATACACCCCGTCTCCTTGTTTCTCCTTTGGTTTGGAGACGGCTTAGGCGCCCTAGTGGCGCCTTTTTTTGTGGATTGAAGAAACTGTTGGTATATCCATCCCGGCGGCGAGCGTCCCTGGGGTTGTATGGCTGATTGGAACGTGTGAACATACTCTCAATATAGGTAGGGGGGGTATGGTATGGGTCATATGAGATCAAGCAAAGACAATCTTCTTAAGCGTGTAAAGCGAATCGCTGGGCAAGTCCAGGCGATTGAGCGAGCACTCGACTCTGATGATGACTGCTCGAAAACCCTGCTTTTGGTCGCTTCTGCCCGTGGCGCTATCAATGGGCTGATGGATGAAATTATCGAAGACCACGCTCGTGAACACGTTGCGAATCCGACACTCAGCAACGAAGAAAGAGCGAAAGGCGTCGATGAGCTTCTCGAAGCCATTCGCCGCTATTCCAAATAGGATTTGCCCAGATGAGTAATTCGTACACCGACTATTCCCACGACCATATGTTCCTGGGGAAATCACATGAAGAAAACGCCAAGCGAACCTTGTGGGTAGTGGCTCTGACCGTCGTAATGATGGTTGCTGAAATCACCGCAGGTTATCTCACTGGCTCAATGGCGTTGCTTGCTGATGGATTTCACATGGCAACACACGCTGGAGCACTTGGCATAGCCGCAGCTGCTTACGGTTACGCAAAAAGACATGCCTCAAATGCTCGCTACAGTTTTGGAACTGGCAAGGTTGGAGACTTGGGTGGCTTCGCATCTGCTCTGATTTTGGGACTGGTCTCTTTGGGAATTGCCGGAGAGTCGCTATTTCGTCTCTTTCAACCGACTCAAGTGCAATTCGGGACAGCGACTCTTATCGCAATTGTCGGATTAGCAGTGAATGTGGTGAGCGCGCTTTTGCTGTCTGGCGGTCATAATCATCACCATGGGCATGACCACGGCCAAGATGAATCTCACCATGCACATGGTCATGACAATAATCTGCGCTCTGCTTATATTCACGTCATTGCAGATGCACTGACTTCGGTTCTGGCCATCGCAGCACTGCTTGCTGGTCGTTACCTTGGTTGGGTCTGGCTCGACCCTGCAATGGGGATTGTGGGTGCAGTTGTCATCGCACGCTGGGCTTGGTCGTTGATGCGGGTGACTGCGAGTGTATTGCTAGACCAGACAGATGATCATGTCGCTGAAGAGATTCGTGAACTGGTTGAGCGACAGGGAGATGCTTCGATCATAGATCTTCATGTCTGGCAGGTAGGGCCGCAAGCCCGCGCCGCTATTGTGAGTGTTCTAGGCAGCCCAGCAGTGAATGCACAAAACATACGAGAACGGCTTGCGACAGTTCATGAGATCACTCATCTGACAGTTGAGTACCGCACGAAGCCGGGCGCTGTTTCACCCGATCAGGTCGCCGTTCAGGCTTAGCAATGAGCCCGTAGTTCGCATAAGTTCGCCGAGGAATTGACCAATGGCCAAGGACATCGAGAATCCGTGTACTTCTGTCTGCCAGTTGAACAGCGAACTGTGCGTCAGCTGCGGTCGCACCAAGGAAGACATCAGAAAATGGAAACGAATGAAGCGTCCAGAAAAAATGGCCGCTGTACAACGCGCGACCCTGCGTCTGAAAAGCCTGCAAAAAAAGAACTCTCAAACCACTGTAATTTAACTTTTCTACGCTTTCAGCCGAGACAGATGTCCAGATTCGGAAAGGCAAGCTGAGTGGCAACGCCACCCGAACTTAGCACTATCGTGGTCAGATGCGCAGTGCTTGTCAGCAGACGGAGCATGGCGTCATCTCAAATTGTTATTGAGGACAGCGGTACGGGGTTATCCGATTCGGCGCAGGCGCGCCTTTACAGCTTGTTGCTGATCGTCCTTTGCGTATTGCTTGAGAATGAAATCAACATAGCATGTCCCGCTGCATGGCCATGAGCTGGGACCATGCTGTGGCCGAATGGATGAGGTGGGATTAGTTTGCGGGGTATTCAGCAATGACCTGATCTACGCCGGCTTTGGTCAGGCCGATTATTTGGTAGGTCTCATGTACTCCGTCGACTTCCATTCCTGGAGAACCTGCTGGCATTCCAGGAGCAGCGATCCCGAGAAGGTCGTCACGCTTACTCATCGCAATTATTTGCTCAACTGGCACATGACCTTCAACAAACTTCCCGTTGATCATCGCAGTGTGACAAGACGAGAGTCGTGGAGCGACACCTAGATCTTGTTTGACAGCACTCATGTTGGTTTCTACATGATCAATGACGGTGAAGCCATTGGCCTCAAGATGCTGAATCCATTTTTTGCAGCATCCGCAGTTTGCATCTCGATGCACATCGATGGTCAGGGCCTGCGCCGCTTGAGCCGTTGAGCCGATGAACAGCGCAGCGAATGTTGCAATACGCAGAAATCGACTTGAAAGTCGGAAGCTACCTGTCATGAATATTTCCTTTTCCCTTGGAGACGGCGAGATGTTCTACGAAGCAATAGAACCCCACTCAAGCGTTCATGCCGCTGCAAAGGTTACATTGAAGGATCTACTTTAGAGTCGGGGAGCCAACTCCCCGATCATTTGAATTCGTAGGGCTAGTGCTCAAATCGCTCAGAACCACATCCGAATACCAGCTACAAACCGGGCCTCGTTTGTCTTTTCCCCTTCATCGCTGGCTAGGTCAGCCGTCTTACCATATGAGCGATTCCAGCTAACACCAATGTAGGGTGCGAATTGACGAGTAATTTCGTAGCGCAACCGCAGGCCTAGTTCGGTGTTGGCCAATCCAGATCCTATGCCGCGCTGAGGATCATTTTTCCCGTACAAGTTTACTTCGGCGGTCGGCTGCAAGATCAGGCGATTGGTCAACAGGATGTCGTAATCGCCTTCAAACCGAGCTGCGGTTTGACCGTTCTCACCAATATAAGCAGTCGCTTCAGCTTCAAAGTTATAGAGGGCCATGCCCTGAATACCGAGCGCTCCCCATGTTTGAGGTGACCCAGGTTTGAAGTCTTGTCGAATGCCGGTGACGACATCCCACCAAGGACCGATGGCGTGTCCCCACAGAGCCTGAAGTTCAGCGTTCTCGGTTACGCCATTGGTACGTTCGCCTTCCGAACGCAACCATAGGCGATCGACGTCACCGCCGATCCACCCTTTTGCATCCCAAGCCAGCGCACTACCGTTGTCAGCGTCTTGGTACTCAAATTTATCCAGGAGGATGAACGAGTTAATTTTTTTATCGTGCACACCATGGCCTGGTAAGTCTGGAAAAGCGGCGGCCCGGTCAGCGTCGGTAAGTACGGGGATTGGGGTTCGGCTTGTGGTAGTCGCCCCTCCATCCATGCTTTCCATACCGTCCATTTGCCCGTTATCGCTGTGATCCATAGCCCCCATCTTGCTATGGTCCATGGCTCCCATTGAGCCGTGGTCCATCTTGGAGTGATCCATCGCGGCATCTTTCGGTTTGGCGGGTTTGGATTTTTGTGCAGTTGAAGACTTTGCGTCCGCACTTGATGGCATCGCCATCGACGGATCCATCTCTTCAGCGGCTTGAGCCATGAAAAAGAATGCTGGACCGGTAGAGACTGCAAGTGCCATCAGCGTTGGGCGTAAAAACTTACTGGTCATGATCTCAATCTGCCTTTTTGGTTTTTTGGTCATGATCCATCGACTCATGGCTCATCTGGCTATGGTCCATCGCCCCGTGATCTAGCTTCGAATCGTTTGCCGTTGCTGGCTTGTCCGTTGCTGTAACAGGAACAGTGGTTGAATGGTCGCTGCCATTTTCCTCTGCCAGCACCGTGGACGAGAGTCCACCCAGCAGGACAGCGGCAAAGAGGCAACCCACGAGGGAATTACGATTTCGGTATGTGCTCACAGATCGTCTCCTTTACTCATCAACCCGTACTTCACGGAACATGCCCATTTCCATATGGAAAAGCAGGTGACAGTGATATGCCCAACGGCCTAAGGCATCAGCGGTGACTCGATAGCTGCGTTTGGTACCTGGTGGCATATCGATCGTGTGCTTGCGCACCATGAACTTGCCGTTCTCGTCCTCAAGGTCACTCCACATGCCGTGAAGGTGGATGGGGTGTGTCATCATGGTGTCGTTCACCAAGGTGATGCGCAGACGCTCGCCATACTTCAGGCGCAGCGGTTCGGCGTCAGAGAATTTGATGCCGTTGAACGACCACGAAAACTTCTCCATGTGACCGGTCAAATGAAGCTCGATGGTACGATTTGGCTCGCGGCCGTCAGGGTCTTGGAAAGTGCTTTTCAAGTCGGAGTAAGTGAGCACTCGACGACCATTGTTCCGCAAGCCTATGCCCGGATCACTTAGCTTTGGCGTTGGATTCATGGCTTGCATATCAACCAGGGGATTGTTGGTTTCAGAGGCAGGGTGTGTCTGCATTTCTCCACCCATACCACCCATGCCAGCCATCCCTGACATATCACCATTGCCCATCCCAGCCATCTTGCTGTGATCCATGCCCGCCATGTTAGTCATGTCACCGCTGTCCATGCCGGTCATCCCGGTCATGTCACTTTGGTCCATACCGGTCATCTTGCTGTGGTCCATGCCCGCCATGCCCGCCATGCCGGACATGTCACCTGGTGTCTTCTCTGCGCCGCCCATACCAGCCATGCTGCCATGGTCCATACCAGCCATACCGCCCATCCCCATGTCATCCATAGTGACGATTGGACGTGGATCTATAGCAGGTACCTGAGCAACTAGCCCTTCACGAAGAGCGAGGGTTCCGCGTGCATAACCCGTCCGATCCATAGACTGGGCGAAGATGGTGTAAGCCTCTTCACTGGCAGGCTCTACGATCACGTCATACGTTTCAGCTACGGCGATGCGGAATTCGTCAACACTCACTGGGTTGACGTGTTGGCCGTCGGCGGCCACAACGGTCATTTTCAAACCAGGAATGCGGACGTCGAAATAGCTCATCGCCGAGCCGTTGATAAAGCGTAGTCGTAGCTTCTCACCCGGCTTGAAAATACCGGTCCAGTTACCGTTTGGCGCCTGGCCATTCATGAGATAGGTGTAAGTATCTGCGCTGACGTCTCCAAGGTCGGTTGGGCTCATGTTCATTTCAGCCCACATCTTCCTGTCAGCTACTGTAGCTGACCAACCTTGCTTACTGACATCGTCGATAAAATCACCAACGGTGCGTTTATGGTGGTTGTAGTAGCCCGACTGTTTCTTAAGCTTGGCCATGACGCGACTAGGATCTTCATCGGTCCAATCAGTCAACATCACCACATAGTCGCGGTTGTATTGAAAAGGTTCAGGCTCTTTCGAGTCGATAACGATTGGCCCGTAAACCCCTGCCTGCTCCTGTAAGCCCGAGTGGCTGTGGTACCAGTACGTACCATTCTGATGAACCTTGAACTTGTACTCGTACATGCCGTCGGGTGCGATGCCATGGAAACTCAAGCCAGGTACACCGTCCATATTGGCCGGCAGAATGATCCCGTGCCAATGGATTGAGGTGTCTTGGTCCAGGCGGTTTTTTACACGCAGGGTGACTGTCTCTCCTTCGCGCCAACGCAGCAAAGGTCCTGGCAATGATCCATTGATGGTCATGGCTGTTCGCGGCGAGCCGGTAATGTTTACAGGTGTTTCACCAATAAACAGATCAAATTCATTGCCGGTGAGTACGCTCGGCAGACCTGGACTTGTCACCGCCCATACTGGAGTGCGCCAAAGGCCAAAGCCGCCGAGAATGCCACCAGCGGCCAAGCCTTTTACGAATGTCCGTCTAGAGGTTTTGGAATGCATGCCGTTTATTTCCAATCAGTCAAAAGGGAAGCCGTGCGAAACAACCGATCATGAGTTGCCCGGATCAGCTTTGCCCACCGTCACAAAAGACAAACTCTTACGGCAAGCGAGCTCAGAAATTGCCACATTTAAACCACCGCAGTGATTACATTTCTGTCAGCTTGGAGGGCTAGCTATTTAGCAATTCTTGTGATCCATCGCCTTGGCTTTGCTTTCAGCGACGGGATGTTGGGCATTTTGCGTTTGAGCTACTCGGTACGATTCCATCGAATTATTCCTGGCCACTTCCATGCGTGCGAAAGTCCGGTCACCACCCCCTTCAGCCATAGCCAAAGAAGAGACGGTCAGAGCCGCGATGACGAACAAGGTTTTGATAGGGTTCATTTGGGGGGCCTCGGATGATTATTGGTGACCCCTGAATCCACATCAGTCGTTGACTCTAGGGGGTGAGCTTGAGGCTCAATAGGACTATAAGACTCATCCCCTGTCAGGAAGCTTAGGCCAATATTACAGTTGTGTCAGGTTGCGATATTTCTCTTGAGATGCAGAGTGATTAGTCCGTAAGGTCTAAGCTATCCAACGACACATAACCTCCATCCACCATCTAAAATTTACCTGTGCGGCGTTGTAAGTTTCCGGTCACTGCACGATGGCGTGGCGTTTTTTGAGTTTTTCGCTGAAATCATACATCGGCTCGGACGCACTACGTTAAGCACTTGAGTGTTCGATAGGTGGGAATTAAATGGCAGCGTAACTAAAGGTGGCCACCGGTGAGTATTAATTTTGACAAAGCGCTTGGCTCCGCAGAAAGAGCATTACGTTTTCGCAGCCAACGAGCTGAGGTACTTAGCAATAATATCGCTAATGCCGACACTCCTAACTTTAAGGCCAGGGACTTGGACTTTTCTGCTGTACTGGCTAGCCAAACAAAAGGAGGTTTGGCTACTCCGTTCTCTTTAAAAACAACAAACCCAAAACATATTGCCGTAAACGAATTAGTAAGTGATATTCACGGCGGTGCTTTGCTTTACAGTACGCCGAACCAACCTTCCATTGATCAAAATACTGTGGATCAACAGGTCGAGGTCGCAAAGTATACGGAAAATGAAATTCATTTCGAAACCGCCTTTACTAGATTAAATGGAGCATTTAAGGGGCTACTTAAAGCTCTGCGAGGTGAATAATAAACTTTACCCAGCGAGGGAATCAGCGCCTCAGGCGCTGATTTGGGAAGGGAAACCGAGTGCTTCGACAGTTTTACGGACTTGCTCTGGGTTTTCACTGCTTTCAACGCTTACCTTACCTGCTGCGCGATCCACGGAAATCATAGCCTCGCTGTCCAGTGACTGAATTGCTTTGGTGATTTTGCTGACGCAGCTACCGCAACCAATGCCTGATACGTTTAAGACGAACATGGTTATTCCTCTTGTGCTGAGCAGTCTATTTTCACCGCAACAACAAGATCAACGTTGACACCACGGTAAGGTCAAGAGTTATGTATAGCGGGCTGTGAGCATCGGTTACGCTCATTCAATTCGGGTATTCCTCAGCCTCAAAGCATTGAAAACTACAGACGCAGAACTGACGCTCATGGCTAACGCAGCAATCATTGGAGACAGAAGGTGCCCCGTCAGTGGATAGAGCAGGCCTGCGGCGAGGGGAATACCCATTGAGTTGTAAAGGAAGGCGAACCCCAAGTTTTGCCGCATGTTTTTTACCGTTGCAACCGAAAGTGCCCGTGCCCGTAAAATCCCCATCAGGTCGCCTTTTACCAGCGTGAGCTGCGCGCTATTCATCGCGACGTCAGTCCCTGTACCCATGGCAATGCCCACATCTGCTCGCGCCAAGGCCGGTGCGTCGTTGATACCGTCGCCGGCCATGGCAACCTTTCGACCGGATTGCTGGAGGTCCGCCACCAGGCGCTCCTTGTCCTGAGGTTTCACTTCACCATGAACCTCTTCAATACCCATCTCCTTGGCGACAGCACGTGCGGTGGTGAGCCCGTCTCCCGTGGCCATGATGATTTTTACGTTATCAGCCTTAAGCTTGGTGACTGCTTCTTTAGAGGTCGGTTTTATCGGGTCTGAGACCGCTAGTAATCCTGCCAAGACCCCGTCAACTGCTAGATAGATGATGCTGATGCCTTCAAGGCGCAACAACTCTGCACGTTCTTGTAAGACCTTTGTGCTCACGCCGGCAGCTTCCATCAGTGCAGTGTTGCCCAGCTGTACTTTCTTGCCATCAACGAGACCACTCACCCCAATCCCTGAGCCGGACTCAAACGATTCAGGCTTGGTGAGCGCAATATTTTCAGTTCGGGCGTGATCGACGATGGCGTGTGCCAAAGGATGTTCGCTGCCTTGATCAAGGCTAGCGGCCAGTTGAAGCACATCGCGTGGGTTGAAATCTGGTGTGGCCTCCACACTGTGAAATACCGGCCGTCCCTCTGTCAGGGTTCCCGTTTTATCGACAATCAGTGTGTCGATCTTGCAAAGGTTTTCGATGGCACTGGCATCTCTGAACAGCACACCCATACTGGCGGCTTTACCCGTCGAAACCATGATCGACATGGGCGTTGCCAGACCCAGAGCACAGGGACAAGCGATGATAAGCACGGCGACAGCGTTGATCAGGCCGAAGACCCAGCTGGGTTCCGGGCCGAACAGTCCCCAACCTATGAGGGTCAGCAACGCAATCGCGATAACCGCCATCACAAAGTAGCCGGCGATCGAGTCGGCCATTCGTTGCATGGGCGCTTTGGAGCGTTGGGCTAGTGCGACCATTTGTACTATCTGCGACAGCATGGTGTCAGCGCCGACCTTTCGCGCCTCCATCACCAAGCTTCCATGAGTATTAAGCGTGGCACCGATCAGACTATCCCCTGCTCTTTTCATGACCGGCACAGGTTCACCAGTGAGCATGGATTCATCCACCGCACTTTCTCCCTCGAGTACAGAGCCATCAACTGGCACTTTTTCACCAGGTCTGACCCGCAAATGGTCTCCCAAGTGAACATGGGTAAGAGGAATGTCTTCCTCCTGACCATCGGCGTTGATCCTGCGTGCAGTCTTGGGAGATAGGCCAAGAAGGGACTTAATGGCGGCGGAGGTTTGTGACCGTGCTTTGAGCTCAAGAATCTGCCCAAGCAAGGTGAGCGAGATGATGACCGCAGCGGCTTCGAAGTAGACGCCGATGCGTCCATCTTGCATGAAGGTGGTGGGAAAACTTTGGGGAAATAGGGTTGCCGCGACGCTGTAAAGATAGGCTGCGGCAGTACCTAAACCAATCAGAGTCCACATGTTTGGACTGCGATTTCTAACGGATGCTATGCCTCTTACAAAAAAGGGCCAACCTGCCCATAAGGTGACCGGAGTGGCAAGAGCGAACTCGATCCAGTTTTGAACCGAACCATGGAAGATTTGTAATGAGTGACCCGCCATGGCTAGAAGGGCCACCATTACGGTTAAAGGCAGCGACCACCAAAAGCGGCGGGTGAAATCCAGGAGCTCGGGTTTGTCATCGTCATCAAGCGCGGGCATGACGGGCTCTAATGTCATGCCACATTTAGGGCAATTGCCGGGCCCTGGCTGTCTTATTTCCGGGTGCATAGGACAGGTAAACTCAGTGGCTACCTGTAGCGTGGGCTCTATAGCGGCGCTGCTGGGTTCAGCGCTGGGATGATTACCAATGTAGCGTTCTGGATCTGCCCGAAATTTCTCTTGGCATTTCTGGCTACAAAATTGATACGTCTGTCCTTGGTAAGACTCGCCAAATTTACTTGGAGGTATAACCGCCATACCGCACACCGGGTCGCGTAGACCACCGTCATTGGGTGAGGCAGCGTGGGCGGGACCGTGATCGTGGTGGCTCGGTGGAGTGGGCATAGCTATTTCTCTTCCTTGTTGGTTCCTGCCTGATCGCCATGGTCATGTCCGCCATGTCCATGTCCAAAAAAATGCATCAATGGACAGATCAACAGGATGAGGTAGGGCAAATACGGATAAACGTGGGTGAAATGTTCCCGCACCCCGTAAAAGGCACCGATCGCAATGAGCATGATCAGTACAACGCCTGTTTTGCGCCTCCAAAATGGTGGGGAGGTGCTTCCAGCCGGATGCTGATGCTTATCCATGATCTAGACCCCGTGTGTGAGCGTGTTGCTCTGATCTCTGCCTCAGAGCATAGCGAACTCTTGCGTCGACGCGGTTTTAGCGGTCGGTTCAGGCTTACTTCAAGTCAAATTGACCGACCATCCCCGACTGGTAATGACCTGGCACGTTGCAGGCAAATTGAAGTCCAGTTGTGTTGTTGAAGGTCCAGATCAACTCCTTGGTTGCCCCTGGCTCGATCAGCACGCTATTCGGGTCGTTGTGTTCCATTCCAACCATCTTCATGCCTCCCATGCTATGGCCCATGTTGCCCCACATTTTTCCAGTTCCGGTGGGTGTAAGCGTTCCATTCTGGAACATGCTCGCCATTTCTTTTTGGTGCGCCGCGTGAGCAGCGGCTTGGCCGATATTGAACTCGTGCAGCAACGCCCCTTTGTTGTGAAGTACAAAGCGAACCGTTTCACCGGGCTTTACGTCGATGCTTTTAGTTTTGAAGAAAATATCACCCATCTCTACATCAACCGTGCGAGTGACCTCTGAGGCGACTCCAGGCTGACCGATATCCTCTTTCCCATGACCTACGCTGGCCATCGCCGTAGCGCCGAGGAGTAGGGTGATTGCCGCAATAACTGGAGTAATGAGCTTAGTTTTCATGGTGACCTCGAGAGCCAGTGGAAAATACTAGCTATGCTAAAGGGATAGAGCTGAGCGTTAACTGACTTGAACACTACATTTCTGTCAGTTTTCCTGAGAAAACACGGCGCCCAGATGACGCCGTGTCTAGTGGGCGGTTCAGAGAGCCCCGTAGGAGTTATTCGGTTACTGATGGTTCTCAGAAAGCATCAGTTTGTGCTCGCGCTGCATTTGGTTCAAAACGTCATCAACCATGGCGTCGTGTTTTTCCATCCAGGCGAGATGTTCCTGAGGTGACATTGATGCTTTTGGATGATCTAGATGAAGCTGGCCCATGATCTCGCCCAGTATTTTCATATGCTCGGCCATGTGAACATGGCGCTGCCCTTCAGGAGCTTTTTCAGCTTGTACCAAGGTCGCTTCGGCTTTATCGCGCAGGCTTTCCATGCGCTCCATAATCCGATCTGCACCACCTTCAGCCAACGCAGATGCTGAGATGAGTATCGAACTAGCAAAGAATAGGACTTTTAAACGGTTCATGAGGAAGCTCCTTTTTGATTTGTTTTCCGGCTCCTCTAGCTTTCATGGTTAAGAGTCGGTCGAGCACCAGAAAGTACTCATGCTCGAACCCTAGACAGCACTCGCTGACATCTACCTGAAGCCAATATTACTTTTCTGTCAGTTGCTGGTTGGCAGAGGCATTTCATTGCAGACTCAGCCTCACAATTATTCGAGAGCCGTATGCGTCCGGGCATCACATCTTGCGTGATTAAACCGGCTGCCACTTATGCGGAAGCAGCAGCTCGATTTCACTCGCCCGCTGCGTCGGTAAACGCGTGAGAACATCCTTTAGATAGGCGTACGGGTCATGACCATTCAGCCGCGCAGACTGGATCAAACTCATGATCGCTGCCGCCCGTTTTCCGCTACGTAGCGACCCAGCGAAGAGCCAGTTTTTGCGTCCAAGAGCCCACGGCCGGATCTGGTTCTCCGCCCAGTTATTATCAATGGGGACGGCCCCATCATCGAGGTAGCGCGACAGCGCTGCCCAGCGTTTGAGACTGTAATCGAGTGCTCTGCTGATGGCCGAACCTTCGGGCACAAGATCACGCTGGGCGATCATCCAGACATGCAATCTATCCATCACCGGAGCGGCTTTTTCTTGTCGTATTCGGCACCGTAAATCCGGTTCCAGATCACGCACTTCGCTCTCGATTTCGTACAGCAACTGGATGTAGCGCAGGGCCTGCTCGGCGATCTGGCTTTTGTTGGTCGCGTGCAATTCGAAAAACTTGCGTCGGGCATGGGCCATGCAGCCGATCTCGGTCACGCCGAGTTCGAAGCTGGCCTTGTAACCGCCAAAGTCGTCGCAGACCAACTTACCTTTCCAGCCTTGCAGGAAGTTGCGAGCATGCTCACCGGCGCGGCTGGGGCTGAAGTCGTAGACGACAGCGGCTGTTTCGCAGAACTGGCTCGTGGCGTAAGCCCAAACATAAGACCGGTGGGTTTTCTTCGAACCTGGAGCAAGCATCTGTACCGGTGTTTCATCCGCGTGGATGACTTGCTGTCCCATCACTACGTCACGCAGGGCATCGACCAGGGGCTGTAATTGCACACCCGTCATTCCAACCCATTGAGCCAAAGTGGAGCGTGGAATCGCCAAGCCGGCGCGACCGAAAATCGATTCCTGGCGGTAGAGCGGCAAATGGTCAGCGAACTTCGCGATCATGACGTGGGCAAGTAAGCCTGCCGTTGGGATACCTTTGTCGATGACCTGCGCCGGTACGGGCGCTTGGATCAGCGTTTCGCAGTCATCGCAAACCCACTTGCCACGAACATGGCGTTCGACGGTGAACACGCCGGGTGTGTAGTCCAGCTTTTCGCTGACGTCTTCACCGATACGCTTGAGTGCGCAGCCACAAGGGCAGCGAGTGTTGTCCGGTTCATGATGGATCAACGTGCGTGGGAATTCCGCCGGCAATGCCGTGCGCTTGGGCTTTTGCTTTTTCTCGGTCGTCGCTGGCGCTATTTGCAAGGCTTGAAGCTCGGCCTCAATCGCCGCGATATCGGTATCGATCAGGTCATCGAGCAGACTGGCCTGCTCAGGATTCATCTGCTCGCTACGCTTGGCAAACTTCAAACGCTTGAGTTGCGCGATTTCGTGGGTCAGTTTCTCGATCACCGTTTGATCGCGGTTGATCTTCTTGCCCATGGTGTCAACTGTCTTGCCCATGGTTTCAACCGTCTTGCCCAGGGTCTCGACTTGCGACAGCAACTGCGCAGCGAATGCACGTAGCTGGTCGGGAGTCATTTGATCGAGATTGGGTGAGGACGTCATGCCGTGGATTTTACCAAAGCAGGCCACTTGCGACAGCCAGCCAAGACGCTAATTACAGTTTTTAAAGCAGCGTGATTGCACCGCCGGCTCCAACACGTTGCCAAGGTAGTCCGAGCACTAAGGCCTGAAGTTGTTCGGTATCCAACTGCATTTCGCTGCTTTGTCGAAGGCTTGGCCAGTGAAACTTGCCCTGGTTCAAGCGACGTGCGGCCAACCAAATACCAATCCCATCGTGTACCAGCACTTTCATGCGATTGGCCCGGCGATTGGCAAACAAATAAGCGCAGTGCGGCTTCGCCGCACCGAAGACCGCGATCACTCTGGCTAGCGCGGTCTCGGTACCGGCGCGCATGTCCATGGGCTCAGTGGCGAGCCAGATGGCGTCGATGCGGATCATCGCAACAGATCTCGCAGAAAGGTGGCACAGGCAGCGGCGCTTTCGGTCGGCCAGTTCACTTTCACGGTGCCGCGCGGGTGTGGGATTTCGAGGCAGATAGTCGATGACGTGGCTTGCGAATTTGCTCCGGCTAACTGCAAGGGCAGCGGAATGAAAGCAGGTTGCAGCGCCATGGCTTTCTGCGTTTGCACTCGAATCCATTTATGGACGAGGTTCGCGTTGAGGCTGTGGCTCAGCGCAACGCTGGCAATCGAGGCCCCGGGCTGGGAACACTCTTGAATGACCTGGGCCTTGAAGGATTTGGAGTAAGAACGGCGTTGTGGCTGCATGAAAGACCCGCTTATAAAGGCTAGAAATGGTGTCCACTTAAATCAGGTGGACACCATCGCCTTTGGCGTCGGGGTCAGGAAGGTGTGTTGGCCGGACGCATACCGAGAGCCATCCCCATGAGACTTCTGGTTGCGGAAGACGAACCCAAAATAGGTATTTATTTGCAGCAAGGACTCACCGAGGCGGGGTTCAATGTTGATCGTTTTACCAATGGCAAAGACGCGCTTCAGCACGCCTTGAGCGAGGCGTATGACCTGCTGATTCTCGATGTGATGATGCCTGGGCTGGATGGCTGGGAAGTACTTCAGAAAGTGAGAGCATCCGGAAAAAATGTCCCTGTGCTTTTCCTCACGGCGCGAGACCGAGTTGAGGATCGGGTAAAAGGACTTGAGCTGGGGGCTGACGATTACCTGATCAAACCCTTCGCATTTTCTGAATTGCTGGCTCGCGTCAGAACGCTGCTGCGTAGAGGTACCACTGCCCCCTCCCAAACCCATATGAAATTGGCTGATTTGGAGGTGGACCTCCTCAAACGCAGGGTTATCCGCGCAGGCAAACGTATAGATCTAACGGCCAAAGAGTTTGCGTTGCTCGAATTGCTGCTCCGTCGTCGAGGTGAGGTTCTGCCCAAGTCGCTTATTGCTTCCCAGGTCTGGGACATGAACTTTGACAGCGATACTAACGTCATCGAGGTTGCTGTCAGGAGGCTCAGAGCAAAGATTGATGATGATTTTGAGGTCAAGCTTATCCACACCTCTCGAGGCATGGGGTACATGCTGGATGCGCCGGATTCGGGGACGGGGTCGGAATGAAGCGAATGTCCCTGACTACGCGCATGAGCCTGATGTTCATGCTAGCTGTAACGGCTGTGCTCACCGTCGCTGGACTCAGTTTTAACAACCTCAGCCGGCATCATTTCAAGATGCTGGATCAGCAGGCGCTGAACGAAAAGCTTCACTCGACGCAAAGAATTTTGACTGGGTTGAACAGCATTGATCAATTCAGTGATGTTAAGCCTGAGCTGGAGGCACTGCTTGGTGCTCATCGTGATTTGACAGCTCTTATCATCGATGGTGACGGTAAGCTCCTGTTTGCTGACCCAGGTCCGATCGTAGTTCCTGAAGACTTCCGAACGGTCACAAACAGCAATGTCTGGGAGTGGCGAGACCAGGAGCAGATATTTCGAGGCGTGACGGCGCAAGCCATAGTGACGGGGCAGGACAAGCCATTGACAGTGATGTTGATCTTTGATGTTACTCAACATATGGCCTTCTTCGAGACGCTTGAACGATGGTTTTGGATAGGACTGGTGATAAGCGCGCTGGTCAGTGCTGCACTGGGCTGGATGGTAGCGCGTAGTGGACTACGACCTATTCGCCTAGTCACTCAGGTAGCAGCTTCGATGTCAGCTAAATCGCTCAAAGAGCGTATTCCATTAGGTCCCGTTCCCCAAGAGCTCCAGCAGATGGTGCTCTCGTTCAACGCAATGTTATCTAGACTGGACGATGCGTTTGTTCGTTTATCGAACTTCTCTGCGGACATTGCTCACGAATTACGGACACCCGTTAGCAATTTGATGACTCACACTGAAGTGATTTTATCTAGAAAAAGAAATATTGAGGACTACGAGGACAATCTGTACTCAAATCTTGATGACTTGAAACGTATGGGACGTATGATTGATGACATGCTTTTTCTAGCGAAATCAGATAACGGTCTAATTACACATGAAAACAAACCGATTGACCTGGTAGCAGTAGTAGAGAAATTACTCGAGTACTACCGTTTGCTGGCTGATGAGCGAGGGATCGACCTGAAGGTCACAGGCAGGGGTAGCGTCCGAGGTGACGTACTCATGCTCGACAGGGCCATCTCTAATCTGCTCTCAAATGCGCTCCGGTACACCCCCGAAGGAAAGTGTATTACTGTCGATATTCGGCAGAAAGGAACTTCAATATCAGTCTCTGTGGAGAACCCGGGAGAGCCCATTGCGTCCGAGCATCTTGAAAAGCTGTTTGATCGATTTTATCGCGTGGACCCAGCTCGCAGAGAAGGAAGTCCAAGTAATGCAGGGCTAGGTTTATCGATTACTCGATCTATCATTGAAGCGCATGACGGAAAAATATGGTGTACGTCGTTAAACGGAATAACAGCCTTTCATATTGAACTCCCATGTGCTGATGCAAGAAAGGTCTAAGACACCTTGTTCATATGTATGCAGGCAACATGTGGTTAGCTCAATAGGATCGTTTTTGGATGAGAGAAAACTCTTGGAGCGTTCCAAAGAAAGTCGCGTATTTGGCGCCGTATTCGGGCAGATCAGTGCCAAAAACCCGCCCCAAGCTGACTGAAATGTAATCGAACAGTTTGCGTTCATGTGGCATCGTGTACTCGCACTGTGACGTTGGAAATCTTGTGATTCCTCCCTGTCCAGCCGGCCCTAGAACACGGAATTTGCTAGGTATTCGTCAGTGGTTTTAACGAGCGTCAAAAAGTAAAAAACTAGATATTCCCTAAAAACCTAGAACCAACAGCTTTTGCTGTCAGGAGTCTTGCATGTCATTCCTTAAAACTACCACCGTAGCTGTTGCGCTGACTGCGGGTTTGCTTCTGAGTGCAGTTGCTCAGGCGCATCCAAAGCTGGTTTCTTCTACTCCCGCTGAAGGATCGGATGCGGCGGCTCCGTCTAAAATCGAACTGCACTTTTCTGAGAATCTAACGACTCAGTTCTCTGGTGCAAAGCTGATTATGACCGATATGCCTGGTATGCCGAATTCACCTATGGGCGTAAAAGCTAACGTGGCAGGTGGCGGTGATCCGAAGACGATGGTTATTACACCCGCATCGCCATTGACCACGGGTACTTACAAAGTCGAATGGCGTGCCGTTTCCTCGGACACTCACCCGATTACCGGCAACTTTTCTTTCAAAGTGAAATGATTCATGAGCGACTCATTAAATATCGTTGTTCGCTTTGCTCTTTATTTCGACCTGATGCTGTTATTTGGACTGGCAATTTTTGGTCTTTATAGCCTCAGGGGAAAAGAAAGAATATCGGGAACAGTTTTGAATTTTGAGTCGCTTCTTTACAGTACTTCTGCTGTAGGTGTAGCTCTGTCCCTTGCCGCCATGTTGTTACTTGCGAAAGCAATGAGTGGCGTGTCGGGTTTCATGGAGCTACATCACCATATCTTTCAAATGGTTCTCATGGGGACTGACGTCGGTTTGACCTGGATGGTCCGAATAGGGGCGTTGGTGACGGCCATTATTGGCGTTTCCCTGAACAAGCGCTTTCCAACACTGAGTCTTTGGATTGTCACTGTCTGTGGCGCGATTGCGCTAGCGACGCTGGCATGGACAGGGCACGGAGCAATGGACGAGGGGAGCCGTCGCTACTGGCACTTTATTAGCGATATCTTCCATCTTTTGGCCGCAGGCGGTTGGTTGGGTGCGCTAGCGGCATTTGCCCTGCTGCTGCGTTTGAAATCACTGAAAGGTGAGCGAGAAGCACGAATTCTTGCTCGGGTACTGACAGGGTTTGAATCGGCCGGCGCGGTGATTGTAGTGATCATCAGCATTACGGGAGTGGCGAACTACCTATTTATCGTTGGGCCAAATCTCGATGAGGTGATGCTCAGCACTTATGGCGAGTTGCTATTTTTGAAGGTCCTGCTCTTTGCCGGGATGATCGTATTAGCGACGCTCAACCGTTTTCACCTAAGCCCGCTCTTGGAACGTTCTGTTCGAAATGGAGACTATGCTGTCGCGGTCAATGCCTTGCGCCGTAGCATGAAGCTCGAATTTTCAATGGCAGTCATCATTATTTGTCTAGTCGCATGGTTAGGTACTTTAAGCCCGGTCATGGAAATGAGCGCGGCATAGCGGTTGGTGATGGCCGACTAAGGAGTCTCAAGGGTGAATTGTAAGGGCCATTTGCACCGTCTACACTCCAGCTCATGAAACGCTACCTGCGGTTTTGCCTAATTTTCCTGATTAGCTTGGCGCTTCCCCTCAGCGGGATGGCGGGTGTTCAGACATCGATTGAACCATGCCCGATGAAAACCATGGGCATGGCGATGATGGATGGTATGGGGCAAGACTGCTGCCACGACATGAAAAGTCCCACCGAGCATGGCAAACCTTGTAAGCCCGGTCAGGAATGCAAAACTGGCGGCATGTTGCAAGTATCGATCATCAAGCCTCCTATCACCCTGTCCAGTCCTCTCATTCTATCATTCTCCAGCCATTTCCCGCTCGTACAAACCTCTTCAGGGGTATGGCGACCCCCACGTACTTGATTCCTGTACCACACTGAGCCTCATTCCGCGTTAGCGGGATGGCATATCTGCGCGCATGTCTTATGAAGCGCGCGGTGGATCATCACAGGAATCGTGAACATGAACTCCAAGTGCTGTTGCACAGGTTGGTCCTTCCTGGCCGGCCTGGCGGCAAGCGTACTTGCATTGCCGAGCTTCGCTAGCGCATTGACATTCGATGAAGCGCTGCGTCTGGCCGAAAACAATGCACCATCGTTGACCGCACAAGACGCCAAAATTCAAGCAGCCACTAGCGCGGCCATTCCCGCCGGCGAACTACCCGATCCCAAGCTACTGCTGGGCGTGCAGAACTACCCCATTGGTGGACCCGACAGATGGAGCATCGACCAGGACTTCATGACCATGCAAGTGGTCGGGATTAGGCAGGAGATGCCCAACAGCGACAAGCGCAAAGCACGTATCGAGGTCGCGGATGCGGCTGTTGATCGAGCGTCAGCCGAGCGTCGAGTGGCGCGTCTGAACGTCCGACAGTCCACGGCATTAGCCTGGATCAGAAGCTACTCGGTTGAGCGTAAAGATGCGTTGTTCCAGGACTTCTACAAAGAAAACCGTCTTCTGACCGATACCGTCAGAGCTCAGATTGCGGGTGGCCGAGCCCAACCCGCCGATGCGGTGACACCTAAACAGGAAGCTGCTCAACTGGCTGAGCAGCAGGATGATTTAGTTCGTCAACGTGCACAGGCCCGGGCCGCCCTCAAGCGCTGGATTGGCCCTGCCGCCGATGACAAACCGGTAGGCGGTTTGCCTGATTGGCCTATTGAGACCTCAGGTTACTCCCATAAGCTGCAACATCACCCCGAATTAGCGGCTTTTGTGCCGATGACCCGTGAAGCACAAGCCAAGATCCGTGAAGCTGAGGCGGAAAAGCAGTCTGACTGGAGCTGGGAATTCGATTATCAGCACCGAGGCCAACAATTCGGTGACATGGTCAGCGTGCAGTTTTCATGGGATCTCCCGCTGTTCCCTAACTCTCGGCAAAACCCCAAGATTGCGGCCAAGCACGCCGAACTAAACCAGCTTGAGGCTGAGCGCGAAGCCCTGTCACGCGAGCATACCCAGCAACTGGAGGATGAGTTGGCTGACTACGAGCGCCTCAATCGTGCAGTCAGCCGTAATCAGGAAAGCTTGTTGCCGTTGGCTAAAGAAAAGGTCGAACTCACGATGGCCAGCTACCGCTCCGGCAAGGGTGATTTGAACTCGGTTGTTGCCGCCCGACGCGAACTCATCGAAGCCCGTCTCAAGCAGGTTGACGTTGAAGAGCAACGTGCCCTGACCAGCGCTCGCCTGTATTTCTCTTACGGGGAGTCCGCTCAATGATTTTTAAATTATGGAAAGGGACTTTAATCATCGGCATCTCGATTGCCTTGGGTGTTGCCGGGGGTTACTGGTTAGCCCAACCGCGAATGAGCGGAGTAGCTGGTGTCGTACCGGATCATGAACCCAAAGCCTCTGCCGATCGAAAAGTTCTGTATTGGTATGATCCCATGTACCCACAACAGAAATTCGATAAACCGGGTAAGTCACCCTTCATGGACATGCAGATGATCCCTCAATACGCAGATACCAAGGGGGACAGCGCTGCCATTCGAATTGATCCAAGCCTGACTCAGAACCTTGGTGTGCGACTGGCTAGTGTCAGTCGAGGCGTATTTGCCTCGACACTGAACGTGGTAGGTGTGCTGGCCTTCAACGAACGGGACGTTGCAGTCATTCAGGCCCGTACAGCGGGTTTTGTCGAGCGTGTGTATGCCCACGCACCTGGTGATGTGCTGAAAGCGAATGCCGCCTTGGCAGATATCTTGGTGCCGGAGTGGGCAGCTGCTCAGGAGGAATTTCTCGCCCTCAAGCGTAGTGGCGATGCTGGCTTGCTGACAGCGGCCCGGCAGCGACTGCGGCTAACCGGAATGCCACTTACGTTAATTGCTCAAGTTGAGCGCACTGGCAAAGTTCAATCGAACCTGACGCTGACCAGCCCTATTGGTGGTGTGCTTCAAGAGCTGAGTGTGCGTGAAGGTATGACGGTGGCCGCAGGCGAGACGTTGGCTCGTGTTAATGGTTTGAGCAGTGTCTGGCTGGCCGTGGCTGTACCAGAGGCGGAAGCTGGGTCAATCGTAGTAGGGCAAGCAGCTGAAGCGCGTTTATCCGCATTCCCTGGAGTTGTGCTCAAGGGCGTCGTCAGTGCGATTCTTCCGGAAACCAGTTCGGACAGTCGCACACTTCGCGTTCGAGTTGAGTTACCCAATCCAGATGGCCGACTCAGACCAGGTTTGACCGCACAGGTAAGCCTCAATCGTTCAACGGAGCAAAGTGTTCTGTGGGTGCCGAGCGAGGCCGTCATTCGTACCGGTCGACGTGCGTTGGTCATGCTCTCTGAAGACGCTGGTCGATATCGCCCGGTGGAGGTGCAGCTAGGCCAGGATAACGATGGCAAGACGGCGATATTGAAAGGCTTGGAAGAGGGGCAGAAAGTGGTGACCTCTGGCCAGTTCCTGCTCGACTCGGAGGCCAGTCTCAAGGGCGTTGTCGCAAGCTCATTGGACGTTTCGCCATCTACTATGCCCGTTGGCGCTTTGCATGAGGCCGATGGTCAGATCGTTGAGATCAACGACAAAGAAGTCACGCTCGCCCACGGTCCCTTCAAGACATTGGGTATGCCAGGCATGACGATGACTTTCCCTCTCGCCACTCCTGCTCTGATGAAGGGCCTAAAAACGGGCGACAAGGTTCGGATCGCTGTTAGCCAGACGGACGATGGTCTGCGTGTTGAACGTCTGGAACGCTCTGGGGGCCAGCCATGATTGCGGCCCTTATTCGCTGGTCGGTGGCCAACCGCTTTCTTGTGTTGCTGGCGACGCTGTTCGTCACGGCATGGGGGATCTGGGCGGTTCAAAGTACGCCCATCGATGCATTGCCAGACCTGTCGGATGTTCAGGTAATTATCCGTACACCTTACCCAGGCCAAGCCCCACAGATCGTCGAAAACCAGGTGACCTATCCACTGGCAACCACCATGCTCTCGGTACCTGGGGCCAAGACTGTGCGCGGTTACTCCTTCTTTGGCGACAGCTTCGTTTATGTGCTGTTCGAAGACGGAACTGACTTGTACTGGGCCCGCTCGCGGGTGTTGGAATACCTGAGCCAGATACAAAGCCGCCTACCAGCCAGTGCTAAGCCAGCCTTAGGACCTGATGCCACTGGCGTTGGCTGGATTTTCCAGTACGCGTTGGTTGATCGCAGCGGTGGGCACGATCTGGCGCAACTGCGAGCCCTACAGGACTGGTTTCTCAAATTCGAGCTCAAGACGCTGCCGAACGTTGCGGAAGTTGCCACCGTAGGTGGCATGGTCAAACAGTATCAGGTCCAGCTCGATCCGCTAAAGTTGGCGAACTTGGGTATCACGCAGTCTGAGGTGACCGAGGCGATCGGCAAAGCCAATCAGGAAACCGGTGGAGCCGTGCTGGAAATGGCGGAGACAGAGTTCATCGTACGAGCTTCCGGCTACCTAAAGACGCTCAATGACTTTCGCGCCATCCCGCTCAAACTGGGCGCGGGCAGTGTGCCGGTCACGTTGGGCGATGTTGCCACGATTCAGTTAGGGCCTGAGATGCGTCGAGGCATTACCGAACTCGACGGTGAAGGTGAGACCGTCGGCGGCGTGGTGATTCTGCGCAGCGGGAAGAATGCTCGTGAAACCATTGCGGCGGTCAAAACCAAACTCGACGAGCTGAAAAGCAGTCTGCCGGCGGGGGTTGAAATCGTCACCACCTACGACCGCAGCAAGTTGATTGATCGTGCCGTGGAAAACCTCAGCCACAAGCTGATCGAAGAGTTCATCGTCGTCGCGTTGGTCTGCGGAATCTTTCTCTGGCACCTGCGTTCATCTCTGGTGGCAATCATTTCCCTGCCGGTTGGGGTGCTGATCGCCTTCATCGTGATGCGCTATCAGGGTATCAACGCCAACATCATGTCCCTTGGCGGGATTGCCATCGCCATCGGCGCTATGGTCGACGCTGCCGTGGTGATGATTGAAAATGCCCACAAGAAGGTCGAGGCTTGGCACGTGGCCAATCCTGGGGAGGAACTGAAAGGTGAACGTCATTGGCACGTGATGACTGAAGCGGCTGCCGAGGTAGGAC
The DNA here is from genome assembly GCF_900105675.1 of Pseudomonas synxantha. Lineage (NCBI taxonomy): Bacteria > Pseudomonadati > Pseudomonadota > Gammaproteobacteria > Pseudomonadales > Pseudomonadaceae > Pseudomonas > Pseudomonas synxantha. The sequence continues at coordinate 264,844 of NZ_LT629786.1, forward strand.
CTGCATTGTTCTTCTGTCTGCTGATCATCACCCTGTCGTTCATTCCGGTGTTCACGCTGGAGGCTCAGGAAGGACGTCTATTCGGTCCATTGGCGTTCACCAAAACCTACGCTATGGCCGCAGCGGCTGGACTGTCGGTAACTCTCGTACCGGTGTTGATGGGGTATTGGATTCGTGGACGAATTCCCAATGAGCAGCAGAATCCGCTAAATCGCTGGTTGATCCGGATCTACGAACCCGCTCTGGACGCCGTATTACATCGACCTAAAATAACGCTGCTGGTTGCGTTGCTAGTCTTTGTCAGCGCGTTGTGGCCGATCTCTCGTCTGGGTGGTGAGTTTCTTCCCCCGCTGGACGAAGGGGACCTGCTCTATATGCCATCAGCTCTGCCTGGATTATCGGCGCAGAAGGCCGCGCAACTGCTTCAACAGACTGACCGTCTGATAAAGACAGTTCCAGAGGTCGAACACGTTTTCGGCAAAGCCGGCCGCGCTGAAACCGCGACTGACCCAGCACCTTTGGAAATGTTCGAAACCACCATCCAATTCAAACCACACGAACAGTGGCGCCCAGGCATGACCCAGGAAAAGCTCGTTGAGGAGCTAGACCAAGCGGTGCGTGTCCCAGGATTGACCAACATCTGGATACCGCCGATTCGTAACCGCATCGACATGCTGGCCACTGGCATAAAAAGCCCTATTGGTGTGAAGGTTGCCGGTACCAACCTGACGGAGATCGATGCCGTCACCCAAGCCATCGAACGTGTTGCCAAGGATGTCTCAGGTGTGAGTTCAGCGTTGGCCGAACGACTGACCGGTGGCCGCTATATTGATGTGGATATCGATCGTAAAGCTGCGGCCCGCTATGGGTTAAATATTGCCGATGTGCAATCGATCGTGGCCGGCGCAATCGGCGGTGAAAACGTCGGGGAGACGATTGAAGGGTTGGCTCGTTTCCCAATTAACGTACGTTACCCTCGTGAGTGGCGGGATTCACTCGGCGCTCTGGAGCAGTTACCTATCTATACCCCTCTAGGCAGCCAGATCACTCTTGGCACCGTTGCGAAGATCAAGGTCAGCGATGGTCCGCCGATGCTTAAGAGTGAGAACGCCCGACCTTCAGGCTGGGTGTATATCGACGTGCGGGGACGGGATATTGCTTCGGTAGTCGCCGATCTACGACGGGTCGTCAGCGAGCAGGTTAAGTTGCAGCCTGGTATGAGCCTGAGCTACGCAGGACAGTTCGAATTTCTCGAAAGGGCCAACGCACGACTCAAGCTGGTGGTGCCTGCCACGCTGTTGATCATCTTCGTGCTGCTTTATTTAACCTTTGCTCGCTTCGATGAGGCCTTGCTGATCATGGCCACTCTGCCATTCGCACTGACTGGTGGGGTATGGTTTCTCTATCTATTGGGATTCAACCTGTCGGTCGCCACTGGTGTCGGCTTTATCGCTTTGGCCGGTGTTTCTGCCGAATTTGGCGTAATTATGCTGCTTTATCTGAAGAACGCCTGGGCTGAGCGTGAAGACCTCGGCGATAGGACCGAGCACGGGCTGATGGCCGCGATTCGTGAAGGCGCTGTCCAGCGCGTTCGGCCCAAAGCCATGACTGTGGCTGTCATCATTGCTGGCTTGTTACCCATTTTGCTGGGCAGCGGGACCGGCAGCGAGGTGATGAGCCGAATTGCGGCACCCATGGTTGGAGGCATGATTACCGCGCCCTTGCTGTCGCTGTTTGTCATTCCGGCAGCCTATCGACTGATGCGTCGCCGGCACCTCTCAGTTGAGCCCATCAATCCTCAAGAAAAAGTCGTATGAAACTGACCCTGATTGCAGTTGCAAACACCGTATTTGCGCTGTCTCTTTCGGCCCACGCGTAGGACATGCCGGGCATGAAAATGTATGAATGGAATGCAAGCTCATTTAATGACAATGGCTAAGTGATTTAACGTTCGACTTTTGCAGAGCGTCGCAGCTCTTTTTTTGAGCCAGCCAATCACGAGCTGATAATAACAATACCCCGTCAGCTGGTCCCTCAAGCTTTACGGAGCTGCCAGTCGTGTTGTCTTTAATTATCACAGTAGGAGTTGCCGTAATGCCCGCTTTGAGGGCCTCCTCGACCTGTTGGCCAACATGCCGGGCGATCACTTTGTCGGTAGCTGCACAGGACAATAAGTCCTGGTAAGTAACATCAACGACGTTCAGATGCCCATTGAAACCCTCACCGTTGCTACGGGTCCGGTCAAAAATCTGGTCAATGGCTTGCCAGAAGGCAGGTGCGCCACCAAGCGCCCCCGCACATTCAGCGAGCTTGGCTTCGTGTAATGCGGTCGGACCGTGCACATCCAGTGGCAGATGATGCCACTGCAGGTTTACATCCTTCTGCTGCTGTATCCAGGTTTTCAACGCAGGTGTGTACGTCTTGCAGTAGGGGCACTCCAGATCCGCGAACTCAGTCACAGTCCAGCGTGCTTTGGAAGGACCAAACAACCACGGGCCTGTGTTGTGCGGGGATGGTATCTCACTTCGAGTGAGGGCTAAGCAGGCCATCGATGTGCCTGCCAAAACGCACCCCAGCATCAACCAATATTTGCGAAGGCCTATCATGCCCGAGCCTCTGCTGGCTTCGATGAAAGCAGCGCTTGTTTACGAAGGGCCTCAAGAAGAGCGTTCTCAGCATTCTCGGGTTGTGGGTGCTGTAGCAGCCAATTGGCTAACACCGCGTGAAGTTGGGACTCGATGTCACGACGATCCACCGCACGAACCAAAACCTGTTGCAGTTGCTCTATCAAAACGGGGGCACACACCTCAAGGGTTTGAAGGGCGTCTTCACCCGGTTGTTCAAGCAGCTGGGTCAGACTTTCTATAAGGTTCTGGGTCAGGGAATTCAATGCTCTCATGCTTGGCGCTCCAAGGCCGTGACTTGCTCGGGGAAAGTAATGATGTGAGGTTCGATACCGCGATAGCGGTCAAGCGTTGCAGCAACTTCAATGGCCGCATCCAGCTCGCTGCAGCCTTTGGCTTGCATGATGTCGAAGCGTTGCTTTTTCTCTTCCGGCTCGGTCATGGCCAGGGCCAGATACAAACTCGGTGGTACCGCCCGGAATAACATTTCCATGCTTTTGGACAACACGACGCCCTCGGTGAATTTGCCGCTTTCTTTACGCGCTGACAGCATCATCGACTTCTGTGCAGGAGTCAGTTCACGAAACCGCGCGATCTTCTCCACCTCATCAGGCGGCATGTTTAAGCACATCCACCACTCGATCATGTTGAGCAGGGCTGAGGCCTCTGGCGGCACGTCGTCAACGTTCTGGGTGGCCATCCAGAACCAGGCGCCGAGCTTTCGCCACATTTTGGTAATCTTGACGGAGTAGGGGGATAGGAGTGGGACCTTCAACTGGATGTGGCCTTCGTCGGTGAAGCAGATCAGCGGACGGCCTTTAAACTGGTCACGCTCGGCAATGTTGTTGACCGTGTTGAGCAGGGAAATATAAGCGATGGCCATCTGTGCGCTATAGCCTTCTCGCGCATAGGTGGCAAGGTCGACAATGGTAATGTCCGCTTCTGGCCATGGGGTGCCAGGACGGTTGAACATGTCGCCTTCGGTGCCCATACAGAACATGGACAAGGCTTCCGCCATCTCCAAGAATCGTGAGCTTCGGGCGTCTGGAATACCGGGCTCGAGTCCCATTTCTCGCAGCGCTTCACGGATATCTTCCGGCAGAACGATACGTTGCTCCGTCACGCATTTTTTCGCTGCATTCAGTATGCATTGGCGGATGGCGCTACGGTCGGCACGAGTAAGACGGGCATCCTCTTTTTCTTCACCACCGGTGATCATCAGCCTGGCCGCAATTTCCATCTCGCCCAGGATGTCGCGTTGTTCATCCTCGGTCTGGCTAGTCAGATGTTCGTCCGACGCCTCAAGATCATCAGCTTGGATAATCTTCACGTTTTGGCTGGGTTCGATGAGCTTCACGGCATCAGCGAATGGCGCGAGGCTGACACCCGATCCAGGTGCAAGTCGAACCCGGTTTACCGTCAAACCCAACTTTTTGGCGAAATCACCGAGTAAGCCGAAGCTGTTGCCAGCCTCCACAATGAATAGACGTGGCCGATAGATGGCGATGATTTGGCTAAGGATGTTTGTCGCGCTGGCCGATTTACCTGAACCCGTAGGCCCGAAAATGAACAAATGCGCGTTCATCTGCCGGTCCAGCTTGTTCAGCGGGTCGAAGGTTATCGGCGCTCCCCCACGGTTAAACAGGGTAATACCCGGGTGCCCGGTTCCGGTCGACCTACCCCAGACGGGGGCCAGGTTCGCAATGTGTTGGGCGAACATCAGTTGTGCGTACCACTCCAGTGCTTTGCGCGCATTGGGGTCGAAGTTGCCGGGTAGCCATCTAAGGTAGGAGTTCAGCGGTGCCACTTCATCCCGAGGTTCCACCGGCTCCATGCCCGCACCCAGCAATGCGCTGCTGAGTTGCAAACTGCGTTCGTGCAGCTGGGCATCATCTTTACCCCGCAGGTAAAACGCTACGCTACCTCTGTACAGCTTGTGCTTGCGCCCGAGCAACTGACGGGCGGTGGCGACGTCTTCGCGTGTCAGGATCGAGGCCTGAGTGTCTCCAACTGCCTTGCGTGAAAGCTGTTCCAGATGCCCTTCGAGAATGTCCTGCGGGGTGATCACGAGAGTGATACAGAGAATGGTGTCCTCTGGCATTTTGTCGAACAGTGCGTTGAGCGCATCACCGCCCTTTCGGGTTTCACCGGTTAAGTGCCCGGTCTTGGGAGCATCCCTCAAGCGGTCAAGCATCACCACCTGATGGGGAAGGCCGTCGAAATACCACAGACCTTTCTCTATATCTGACAGTGGTTCGCGATAAAACAGGTTTTGCGAGAAGTCAGTGCCGCTGGCGAGCGGCAGCTCGCCCTCTGCAGCACCAGGTGCTTGCTTGCACACCAATTCGTAGAAGCGGCGAATATCTGCATCGGCAGGGCCAAGATGATCGGGACGTGGATTGAACCAATGAATCAGCCAATGGCGAATGGCGTGGCCATCCATGCGATGGGTTTTAATGCCGGCGTTCGCCAAGCCGCCCACCAAGCGATCGCAGATGATTTTCAGGTAAGGACCTGGTGCCTGGCCTCGCACATCCGCTTGCGCGCCTTGGGTACGGCGGTAGACAACAACACGGACGCGGCGCTGTTGGCCCCTCCAGGGCAGTTGGCTGACCTTGGTGTCTTCAAACAGCCCGCCTGGTTTGGAGATGGATTCCAGGTGTTGCTTCATCAGCTTCAAATAAAGCTGGGTGAATGCACTGCCTTGTGCGCGTGGTTGAACGTAGTCATGCAGTTGCTGAAGGTAATCGTCCCAGCTGGTTTCGTCCTGGGCATAGAGCTGAACCACCCAGGGTGAGGTTTCAAGCTCGTCGAAGGAGTCCTGGAGGGCGTTTTCCAGGGCGTCGCGGGCCTTGCGTAACCATTCGGGATCCCGACCTTCAGTACCAATCGGTGTCAGCTCAAAAAAGGCAGCACGAGACACGCCGTCTTCCAATAGCATGGCTTTTTCTGCAGGCAGGTAATCTACCCACGGCAGTAGGTCTACGAAGGAGGGGTTGACGTGGTATAGACGGTCAGCATCAGCGGTTGTGGCTGGCTTTTTCTTTGGGTTACGCCAATCGCTCGGCGAGGGAATACCCATGGCAGCAAGGCGTTCGTAGTAACGCTCTGTAGCAGCCTCAAACGTCTCGGTTGCTGGTCCCTGCACATCGTCAGATAACGGCGAACCTGGTGTTACGCCAGGTTCCACACGCTCTGTCGCCCGTCGCGTTTTGAATCGTTCAAAAAAACCCATCAATATGCCTCCGTGCGTTCGCCAGGCATGGCGTATTGCACCCGCTGATACAGCGGAAACACCGTGGTGTAGCCTGGGATCGGTGCCGGGTCTGAACCCGCTAAATGAGGAAAGACGTACATCACCAGGTCGGGATTGGGTAGGCGTTTAAATTGGCTGTAGATCTCGTTTTGTGCGGTACGTGTGAACATGGTGTTGTCTGTTTCCCTCGTCTCCAGAGGCCGACGAAGATCTTGGCGTGCATCGAGCAATTGGCGGCTGCTCGAGCTGCTTGAGCCGCTGGAGCCTTGATCCCAAACGTCCATCATTGTGCGGTCCCCATGGGGGAGCAATTCGTCTTTGTTGGTGGAACAGGCCGAGGCGAGTAGGGCGATGGCCAGGTATGCACCTAGTTTTAAGCCATGATTAGTCAAGCGCAGTCGAAACATGACGGGCTCCTGAGCGATAGTTGACCTTGCGGCCATTGAGTTCGTAATCGATGGTCAGTTGCTGGTCCAGGTGCACAGCTATCTTTGCCCCGGGTTGTACATACACCGCTGCGAAGGCTTGCCCGTAGAGTTTGTTGACCCAGCTGGAGACGTCATTGACGCCCTGGCCAATAATTTTGCCCATGGCTTCACTGCCCGAGCCGCCGACAGAACCGATGGTCCCGGACTGAGGGTTTATAAAAGAGCCGCTGTTTCCATCTGACTTGATGAGGGAGGCAGCACCTGCGCCGGCGGCGGTAATCAGTACCTGCGAGCCAATGTATTGCGAGGCGTTGCTTTTGCGGTCGCCACTGATACAAGGAATGCCATAGGCATCGCTTATCCAGCCCAGGCCACCCTGAATGGTGGTTTGGTTGCCATTGTTCTGATTGTTACTATTTTGACTGCTATTCGTTTCTTCCTGAGGTTGTGGCAGCGTGCGCACAGTGCCGTCATTGAAGACGAACGTCAGGCTTTTGATCTGACCGCGTACGCAAGACAGGGTCCAATCGCCGGAAGCCGTTCCGCTGGCCACCGCGCCGGCGACGTCGGGCAAGTCGATGCCGTTGGCCGTGAGATTGTCCGGCCCGATCAATACCTTGAACGGGTAGGGGTCGTTGACAGTGCCGTCAATGGGCACCCGGCCGATCAGCGCGGACATGGCCACCGAACCCATCAATGTCGAGTTCTGCGGCAAGGTGTAGACCTTGCGCACCTGTTTGCGGGCCTCCTGTGGCGAGATTTCATTCGCAACACTTTGAGCGCCCGTGCGCAGTGCATTTTGTCCTCGGTCCACGGACTCGCCAAAAGAGGTCGGGAAGTTGAAGCCGCTTGCCGTTTGATTTGTCCCTGCAGCGATGGGCTTGCCGTTGACATCGACCGGCGTTGCGTCCTGCGGCTCTATCCAAACAACGTCCGCGCCAGGTCCGCCTTTGAAGCCTTGACCGTCACCTGGCTGAACGCCGAAGCCGATCGGCAAATCAGATCCAGACTCATTGCCACTGCCCGATTTGCTGCTCAGGGTATTGTACTGCTGCTGCAGTGTGTCCAAGAGGGTTTGGCTCTGTTGTTGCGCCTCCTGCTTCATCGTTTGCTGAACGTTCTGCAGTTTGTTATCGACGTTGAGGTCGATGTTCTGCAGGCGTTTTTGCAGCTCGATGTTCTGTTGCTTTAGTTCGTCATTGTTCTTCAAAGCATTGGAGACTTGGTCCTTGAGTTGTCTGCTTTCCACGACAATGGTGCGCAATGTGTCGCTGGGTGTATCTCCGTCAACCCCAAGCTTTTTAGCCTCCTTCGTACTAAGTACAACCGTTTCCGGCGCATGAACCTGTTGGTCGGCACTTTCGCGATTGAATAATTTGACCACTACGTATATCGCCAGGATCGCGAACGGTATGACCAGGTATTTAACAAGTGGATTACTCTTCACGACGGCCTCCCTTCGGATCGATCTGGCTGATGGCGGCCGGCAATAACGATTCGGCTAGACCATGACCACGGGTCACCAAGTAGACCGTCGAGGTGTCGCTGGAATCACCTTTGGCGCCAAGGTAGGGATGCTGAAAAGTCGCGGTGACAAAGTCACCCATCAGGTCACGCGGATCCAATGTGAGGTTTTGGGCGCTTGTGTTACGTAGCTTCACCGCCGTGACCCAATACTCGTCTAACCGCCACGACCCCAACGCAGAGGCTTCGACCGGCAATATCGGCATTAGGGTGGTGAGGTCCAAACCGCGCTTCAGATTGATCTGAGCAATCCCCTCCACGGGCTCAACGGTGCGTAGGGGCGCGTAAAGCATCTGTGCGGCATAGCGCGTCATGACCACCGGAAGAGGGGTCTCACGACGCGGTTTCGGCGCGTCCTCATCCTCCTCGGCTTGAGCGCTGGCTTGGGCCGTGGAAGAAGTTGAATGGTTGCTTGTAGGTTTGGCGTTGACTTGGCCGTAACGCGGGGCGGGACTGTCCCCGGCTACAATTTTAGCCGGCTCGGATGCGACCTGATTTGGTTTCCCTACCGTTGCGATGATATCCACGAGCATGATCTCACCGGAGTTCATGTTCTGCAGCTGTAAGCGAGTCGGTTCAATCGGCTCTTTCGCCAACAGGTAGAGGGCACCACCGGTGCTCTGCACGCGCAGTTTGTCGACGAGGTTACGAGGCAGACCCACCCGTACGTTTTGGTCCACAAAGACAATACGCTCCTGACCCACGATCAAGGGCAGTGCTATAGGGATACGATCCCAGCGCAGGATTTCGACGGCGTTGGCCAACCCGCAGAAGTGAAGGGCTACGAGCCCGATGATCAGTAGGCGGCGTGTCATCATTTGCCTCCTGCTCTGGTCGTTTCTGCGGAGACTTCGATGCGTTGTGGATTACTGCTATAACAGTCCCAGGCCAAGCCGAATGGGTTTTTTTCGGGATCGACGTCGAATCGGATAATTCTTAACGGATAGCGAGCAAATGCCCGCTTTACGCGCTCCCCGCCGTAGTGCTCGTCAGCGGTGATGTCCAGGTTGACGGTCCAGTCATTGATGCTGTGCTGTTCAATATGTTGCTCAGACTTATCGTCGATGCCTCTGCCTGGAATTTCAAATACACCCCGCTCACGTTTGCGCAGTTCCCCGCTATTGCGGCGTAGCTCGAAATCTTTCTGCAAGTAGGCTTTGCAGCTGGGAGTCAGGTAGCTTTCCAAGCGGGTAATGTTGTCCTCGTAGTCGGTTTCACCGTCAACGGGCCAACGGTTCATCTGCTGAAAAATGTACAGACCGAAGGCGTATACCGACTCCGGTGGAATATCCCACCACTTACGGGTGCTACCTGAACGTAGATCTGGAGGTACATGAACAGTTAGGTCACGCGGTGCGCTCTGCCAGCCATAAGCCATGTACAGACCCAGGGCAATGAGAAAACCAATGACCATGCGCAGGCTGTTAATGTGGGCCAGTTGGGCGTCTACTTTTTTACGGTAAGTCATTGAACCTCCGTTCGATGACAGGTCCACGCACCTGTACGAGTAATCAGCAGGGCTTTATTCCAGGTAGGAAAGAACCGCGCGATGTTCAATTGCATCTGGCGGTATAGCCATGTATCAGGTCGGCCGCGTTTCCACCGACGCAAGAAACGACTGGCAAGAAACAGCCCTAGGACAGCACAGAGCATGGCGGCGCCGATGATAAGTGCCCAAATCTGGGTCAATATCGCGGCCGGAATACCGATAACCAGCCCTGCGCCGGTGCTCAACGCCAAGGTGGCCCACATTTCGTCAGCGGTAAGGCCGCCCATGATGACTGGCTGATTGTTCAATCGCACAGGGAGGAAAATCAGGGTCCCATCGTCTGAGAGTTCTGTCATGGCCACGGCTCTTTTAAAGAATATTTGAAGCCTTGGTGACCAGAAAAATGGCGACACCGAGGATGGCGACGCCAACGGCGGCTGTCGCCCCCAGATCTCCCCATTTTTTCTTGCCAAGTTGAATTTCGTGGTAGGTGCCGAAGGCATGCCAAGCAACGCCACTGAAAATGACTGCGCAGATGATGAGGCCAAGCAAAGTAAAACCGTCAAAGGCGTAGTTCTGCATGGTTTGCATCAGGTTAGAGCCTTCCCCCCGGGTAGGAGGCTGAGACTGCGGAAGAGCCGCCATGGCCAGTTGGGGGAGAGCAAGCAACCCGATCAGCATGCGGCCCGGTTTTAAGAATGAAGTCATGGTGTATCTCCCATAGGGTCAACTAAGAACAAATGTGGTGAGGATCATGCAAAGCAGTAGGATGCGGACGAGCGAGGTCGAGGCAATCGTTCGATCAAGGTTGCCAGTGGCCCATCCTCGGTAGCAGCTCCAGATAGCCCAGGCGCCCCACATAAAGATGATGGCTACAGCGACGCCGACGAAAAACAGGTAGCTCGTCGAGGCAGGAAATCCTCCTGCCGCTTGAAACGCAGCAGCCTGAGCGCCGCTCATGCTCATGGCTTGCGTCCTTCGGTCGTGTATTGGCCTGACAGCTCAACAGGATCACGAGGCTGGGCTCGGGTTGGGGTTAGATAGCCCTCCAACCCATGACGAATTCGAGCGATATCACCTGCTAGACGCTGGTAATCGAAGAAGTAACGCTTGCCAGGTTCGTCGGCCACTTGAGCGCTACGACGTGCGGTGTCCTCTAAGGCATTCAACTGGCGGATCATCACGTCCAGGTTGGCCTGTTCGGAGGCTGAAGCAGCGGTCGCATGAGAGACAGGCAGGCCGCATCCAAAAAGTGCGATGAGGCCTGGCAAGGCAAGTCGGCAAGTGAGTGCAGTGAGACGCGGGTACTGGATCACGGCTGGGCTCTAGTCATTCCTGATGCCGTCAGCTTGCCGTGATCAAGCTATGGTCGCCGCAAGAAAACCATATTCAGGACTGTAAGGATTTCTTCTGACGGTACTGACACCATCAATCACAGTGGATAGGGCGTTTGAAGAACAGCAGATACCCGATGGGCAAGGCGAATCCGTAAGCCCAGCCTTGGGCGTTTTGATTGCCAACCTTGACTTCTCCTTTGACCACGGGCTGCACGCTGACCAGCTCCCAGCCTTCGCTGCCTAATTGAGCAAGGCGGTTTTGACGTTCAGAATCTTCCAGAAAACCCTGGGTGTCGGGTTCAGTGGTGGGCTCTTCGGACTTGAACATGAAGAGCTTTTTGGTTCTGACAACGTACTGAAAGGGAGAGAACTCAGTGTGGTATTCAAATTTCTGACGGCCCATGGCGACGTCCTCAATGTGCAGAGCTACCAGGGTTTCAATAATAAGCGCGTGCCAGCAATCTGAAATAGTTTGTTGCTAAGCGCGTGATTTCTGAGGTTGGAGTGCAGAGGTCCGAGCATCGACATAGCGCTGCATGATAGAAAGCACCATTGAGTTCAACGCTAGGATCTTCATCCCTCGCGTCACCGCCACGTACAGCAAATTCAACTCGTCATCTTTACGACCTTGATCGATATCGGGTGAAAGCGGATCAGCGCTAAAGTCGTCATACAGGCTGACAAAGTCCCACTCCAGCCCCTTGGCCTTGTGCCCAGTCGTGAGTGTCACGGTGGCGTCGAGCTCGTTATCTACAGAGCGGGAACGTAGGGTTTGGATCCGCTGGGGCAGGTCCGGATAGGCTGTAATGATCTTGATCGATCGCAACATCTCCGTATCCTGGCTTACCTCGGCTATTTCCACGTACTGTGAAAAGTCCCGGTAATCTCTCAACAGCCTGCGGTTCTGCACCTCATGGTTACGGTTGCGGCTGAATAGGTATAAATCTTCCAGATCGCGTAGCGAGTAGCTGTCGATACCGCCGACCCAGAAAATCTTGGGGTTGCTTGCGACCAGCTGCAGGGCGTTCTCGATGACGCCGGTCACGGTACGATGGATAAACGTGCGATGCGGTAGCTCTTCAGGCAGAGCCCGTTTAACCAGGGTATTGCAACCTAACCCCTGCAGCTTTCGTGTCTCACCCTTGTAAAAAAGAATGATGTTGGCCACATGCGCGACGGCAGGGCCGAAGCGAAAGCTTTGGGTCAGGTAGTGACGTTCGGCGTCGGCCATCCAGTCGCTGTTGAGCGCATCTTCTGCGCCGCGGAAGCGATAGATCTGCTGGTGGGGATCGCCGACTGCCACCTTGCGGACCCGTTGTATTTTTACTATGTCGGCAATAACTGGGTTCACGTCTTGACCTTCGTCGAGCAGAATGGCGTTAAATCGTTCGCTCAGGTCGGGCTTGCTTAGCTGATACAGCTTCAAGTAAGCGTCATGGGTGATCGACATTGCTGTGTCCTGCAGATCGATCATCCGGTTCCAGATGGTTTTAGCCACGTTTAAAGCATTGTTCAGGAAACGTTCCTGGGCACTTGTGAGCATTCGTTGCCCCTGGAATCTGGGAAAATGCACACGGCCCAACTCGTCATCGGCGCTGGCCATGAAGTTGTTAAGCGTGCTGAGGACATCCCGCACGAGCTCCCAGTCCTGGGTGTTGATGGCCCTTGCGATGTCCGTCAGGCGTAAGTTATTGGTCTGCTTGGTGGCGTACTGACTGCCATAGACTGCATATGCGAGGCCATGCGCCGTCTTACACACCACGTTTCTGCGTGGAAAGCGGCCCCTGGCAGCGAGCTCGACGGATTTGTTGTAGCAGAGGTAGAGCATTTTCACCGAGGCGTGTTGTGTGGCGTAGCCCACCAGTGTGGTGGTTTTGCCGGTACCGGCAAAAGCCTGAACCAGTAGCTTGTCAGCCGTGGAATGGATGATGGGCTGCTGTTCTTGTGTCCACTGCATGGGCAGCTCCTAAAGGTATTTTTTGAAGCTTGAAACGGTGATGTAAACGGACACACCCAACAGCACGGCGCAGGGCAACAGAATCAAAAGGGGGCTGATGCTGATGGGGATGGCCAGGTAGACCGTCCAGGGCACGATGGTCAGCGGAATGATCGTCCCCCGGGCTTTGTGATACAGGTAACTTGACTCGCGGCCGGAGCCGAATTTTCGTAGATCACGCCGCACCAGGCCATCGACCAAGCCAGTGAACGCCGCCAGTGCGAACAGCGGAATCGTCAACGTCAGAATGACCATTCGCACACAGAAGGTCAGGACTGTGTATAACGCGGCTAAGCCATAGTCCTGGAATTTGATCATCGCCCGACCGAGTTCGTAGCGAAGGTTCAAGGTTCCCGTTTGTTGTGGTGATGTTGAGCGAGCGTACTGTGTCAGTGCATTTATATTGTCCTGCATGCCGGTTTTCACCATCAGCCAGTCATAGACCGTTTGTGCCAGCCAGGTTGCCGTACGCCCCGGTTCTTTGATGACAACGCTGTGCAGCAGATCCTGGGACAGCCAGCCCAGTTCATGTTGGAACATCTGCTGAGCATGTTTCCAGCCGGCATCCGGCCAGAACGTGTACATGCAAAGCCATTCAACGACGATGGCGCCGAGCAAGGAGCCGAACATCACCCCCAAGAAATGAAAAGGGGTAGAGAACAGCATGCCCAGGAAGTTTTTTTGACCTTCCTGCTGTTGCTGGGCTTTTTCCGCGATATCGGCCATGGCTCTGTTCCTTCAAGCCTATGCGGCTTTTCCGTTATTGGCCATCTGGCGGAAGTCGTCTACCAAGTCATCAGGAAGCGACTCACTTAGTGCGTCATATCCCGGTGCTTGCCACCAGTCGCTGCTGGTTCCGGATCCTTTACGCATGCCCTCAACCAAGGCCTGAAGATCCTTGGGCATCACTTCATCGGGATCGCTTGCCGGCAACGGCATACGAATCTTCCACAAATTCCCGCCCTCTATCAGGGCAAAGCATTGCCCCTTGGGTAGGGCAACCACATGCGCCGGTTCGATCATCGGTACGCTGACACTTTGGATCTGATCGTGAGTGTTAGAGGTGAAAGCGGTGTTGCCGTTAATAGCGTCGTTTGCACTGCTTGCTGGTGTACTGGTAAACACCTGGACCTTTGGCAACTGGTTGGTCAGCAGCTCGGCGGTTGCAGTCTCACGTACACGTAACATGAACAGGTTGTTGAAGTTACCGATGACTTGGCCAGCTTTAGCCCGGTTACCGATTTTTGCCTCAATATCGCTCATGGTTTGGGTATAGGCCGTGACCTGCATGCCGGCACCACCGCCTTTGTTGATCATCGGTATGAATTCATCGCCCATCAGTTCGTTGAATTCGTCCGCATGTACGTTAATTGCTACCTTGCCGCCGGTGGCCCCGGGCAAGCCATCATCGATGCCAAACTTATAGATGTGACCCGCAACTGACACCAGGTCGCTGAACATCGAGTTGCCCACCGCTGCAGCTACCTCTGTATCAGATAAAGCGTCCAGGCCGACATAGACCACTGCCCGTTTGCGGATGATCTGCATCCAGTCAAAGATTGGTCGTGGGTCCTCAAGATCCATGTAGTCGGGAGATAGCAGCTCTGCAATCCGGCCTGTGGTCAGTTTTTCCAGCAATGGCAGAAGGCTGGCCACGATCTTGTCGAAATAGGTTTTGTCATAGCGTACGGCTGATCGCAGACCCTCCATCACTGGGTCGGAGATGCGTTGCTGAGTGAGGTACATGTCCAGGGCCACCACGCGTAGCGGTCGATCCTTCATGGCGAAACTGAGGTTCTTACGATCGATCTTTCCTTCCAGCTCAACGATGGTTTGCCAGGCTTTGGGATCATTTTCAGCAAAGTGCTTCTGCGCATACTCAATAAACAGCGCGTCAATGTTTGTCACATGCTTGAGGATCTGTTCATAGTCCGGCCGACGTCCCAGTGCCACGAGGGCGCGCGCGATGATGTTGACGAAACGCCAGGCGAATTCCCGGAATGCCGCGGAATTGCCTTCCCCCGAAAGTTGGCCGGCAATGCGGGTGGCAACCTCCGAGATCCGACCAAACCGGCCGACGGCGTTGTAGCGAGCGGAGTGATCGGGCCAGCCTAGGTGGAACACGTAGAATTCCTCCAGTCGGTTTGCGCGCTTGCATTCGATGTACATGCGCTTCAGGAGGTCTGCGTCGCCTTTAGGATCGAAGACAATCACCACTTCGCGGTCCAGGTCCATTTCTACATTGCGCTGGCTTCGATGAACGGGTTGCACGCGGCGCCCCATATGAACGCGGCGCCGGGGGCTACGGCGGGTACGCCTGATGTCTTGGGTGATAAACAACTCTGCCAAGCGGGTTTTTCCAACACGAGTAGTCCCCAATACAAGGGAGTGTCCAACCCGCTCACCCAGTGGCAGGCTGACATCCGCTTCGTTCGGCTCTATACCGTGTAAGCGCGGTAGCCCCCCGACTGGAGGAAGTGGACGCGCCGGGTTAAATGGCACATCCCACGAGGTAGCCTTTGACAGCAATTTGAGTGGAAAGGGTGCGAACTCCAGACGCTCCTCAATTCTGCGAGCAAAGGTATAGATAGACGTGGGCTCGACATACTCGGCGTACTTTGGGAGGTAAGTCTCCATCAACCGCTGAGTATGTTTTTGGGTCCAGCGAAAGCCTTTACCGATGAATAGCCGCTCATTGCTGACCGGCATGTCTTTGCTGGTCATGGTGTAGTGGGGTAGGCGCCGAATATTGCGCCGGTAACGCAGCACTACCAACGCTTGTTTGAGGCGGACGAACCCTAGACCCAGAAAGCCTGTACCGGCAACCATGCCGAATAAAGGCGTCAGAGCAACCGCCCAGGGCGCGAAAATACAGAGCAACGCCGCAGCGGCACATACGCAAACTGTGTACAGCTCAACAGCAGGGCGTAGTAACGACTCAATGGTGTAGGAGGTGGTCATGGATCACTTCCTATGAGTGAAAGGGGACAATGGCCCCACTGTTTCGAAATGGAAAACGACTGGCTTGCCTGTCTCAGCGATCAGCCCATAGGACTTGGCCAGGCGGTATATGGGGTGGTAGCTGTTAAGGGAGTTGACGTGTCCAGCAATGCGCTCTCGCCAGACTTCTAGTGGCATCGCTGCCTTGCTCAAATTACACGGCACGCACGCGGGCATCATGTTGCTGATGGCGTGGTTCTCTGGCCGCCCCAAAATGATGGCACCGGAGTACTTGCCGTCCACCCTCTCTGGTTCTCGCCATACTGCTTCCATGTGGTCCGCATGCCACCGGTCACCCAACAGCACACCGCAGTATGCGCAATGGCCCGCGAATTTAGCGTGAAGCTCGCAGCGTTGCTTCTTGGTCAGCTTCATGGGGCCGGGATCCTCCTTTCATGCGTGATGATGAATTGGCCAACTCTTGCCTCGCTTGCTCAACTGCCTCGGGCAGTCGTTCTTTTAGCCGCTGACATAGCTCCACCTCGTCACCAGGTACGCGGGCGATGACGGTGCCGCCATAGAGCTTGGCGACATAGGTGACCTGTTCAAAAAGCAGTTGGCCTGCTCGTGGGTCATCTGGTTGCTTGATGACCAAGGTGATGTGCGTAAGAGAGGCCATACCCTGGTTACTGCTGGATCGTTGTGGCAGTGATCAACAGCGGGTAATGCTGGACTCCCAAGCGCTGTGCCAGATCATTTGATGGAGCCGGGACCAACTGTAGATTTCCTGCCCATCGTTGGATTTCGGCAAACCGCTCGGCGCTGGCCACGTTAACCACAAGGCCCACTGCCTGCAGTTGCTGTAACTGATCGCGGCGCTGTGATAACCACTTTCTGGAGCTTTCATCGTCGCCTACAAGAAACAATGGTTGCAGGCCAGGTGCATTGATTACCCGGCCCTGTACCTGCCCGGGTGTCAGTTGGTCAGAGCGCACTGGAAACGAGCCTTGCCCACGCACACCAATATTCTCTGACTGTGCTGACTGCTCAGTAGGTTCTGGAGCCAAGTACTGGTAGTAGGGCAGAGCGGAAACACCCCCTCGGTCTTCAACAACAATCAGCGAGGTGGCATGCACTGCCATGGGGGAGGCCAAAGACAGCAAAACAGGCAGATGCAGCAATCTATTCATGGATTATTCGCCATCAGGTTGATACCGGTGACCCGGCTGAGGTGTTTGGCAAAAGCTCGTCGGTATCGGGCAGCGGGTTCGCCTCCGGCAGGGCGGTGGTACCGACCAGCAGCGGTGATCCAGTCGCCTCCTTTGGCTTTTTGCTCAGCCAGGATCTGGGCCGTAACCGAGAGGTTTTTGTACGGATCCAGCCCTTCGCAGGGATAGCTATAACGGTGGCCGTTGGCACCGATGTTGGTTTGTCCAAGCCCGACGTCGACTCTATTTGGGCCTGCGGTCTGAAGGGCGATCATCAACGCTCTGCAAGCATCGCTGCGTGTCGCAAAGCGATATCCGGCGCCGGCGACATTCAACGTCCAGGGCCAGGGGACGATCTGGCCGCGAAGTCGGGTGCCACTCTCTTGCAGTGCAACGGAGTACAGCACCTCGGACGGAACGCCGGCAGGCAGGGCAATCAACTGATAGGCCGGTGGCGGAACCTCGGCACCGTTAGCAAATGCCGCGGTGAGCAGTAGCCCCCCCGTTAAAGCCGCGCGAATTACAGACGCTGCCATTGTCCATTCACCTCGCGTACCACGGCCGGCAGCTCACCGCCGAGTCCAAGGCCAAGCCATCGACCGGCATCGTGATTCAATGTGATCTGTCGGCTTCTCACGCTGGCCGGTTCGACTCCAGCCAAGATGGCCCAGCGGCGAATTATTTCGTCATCACCTTGACTACCAACGAAGTACAGATCAAAGGACTGTTTCTGGTTTTGTAAGTCTTTGACGCGGTCAATACATGCGTTGCAACTGTCTTGAACAAAAACGGCTAGTCGTCCAGTGCCTTTCACAGCAGTTAACGCTCCCGAGCCAGGAGCAGATGCAGGGTTGGACGATAGTTGGATGACTTTTTCATTGGGGTAAAGACGTGCGAAGGCTTGGTCATAGGCCCTTTGGTACGCCAGTTCCTTATCGATACGCTGTCGCTCGGCTCGCACCTGCAGCTCTGCATAGCGTCGCCGCTCCTCCTCCGACTTCGCTTCGATGCCAAGTGCTGTCAGAGGATCCAGGCCTGGCGAATAGATTCCGCGAGGACCCTCCATCACAGTTTGAAAACGGGACCATTCTTGGGGGGTCAATCCCCACTCGCGGGCGAGTTCTGTCTGACTTGCTCCTTGAGAAGAGTTGTGAACTTCACTGTTCTGAGTGTTCGAGATCGACGTTGATTGCCCCGAAGCCGCATGACAGCCGTATGCAAACGCGAAGGTGGCCAAGCCTGCAATGAAACCCAAAATGTTCCTGGGCTTCATTGTTTTCGAGGAAGTGGTAGGGGAGTGCATAAAGGAGGTCCTATTGCGCGACGGTTACGGTTTGAGGTGTTCCGGCCACGTCAAAGCGTGCGGATCTTCCGTCCAGCGCGTTGAGTCGCCAGGCGGTGCCCGCCACAGCGTCACCAGGTCGGATAAGGTAAATTTGATTCAACTGCGTGCTGCCAGGCGGTGCTACGGACAAAAAGCGTTCACCGCCGCGATACTCGATACCGACAACGGTAAAAGGGGGTGTTTGCGGTGTGACAGTGGCGGTAGCGGGCGGTTTTGGCCGCTTTGGTTGGCGGGCAACGGGCTTGGGCTTGAGGGGCACAGCAGTGGTTTGTTTGATGCGTGACTGACTGAGTTCTTGAAGACGGCTATCGAGTGTTTCGACGCTGGCTTTGAGGACTAGCAATTCACCAGCAGACGCAGCATTTTGAGAGATTTCTTGCGCTGACTCCGTCGCTTGCTTTGCATACGCTTGTGCGGCATCAATTCGATTCGATAAAGCCTGCTGCCCGGCTCGGAAGTCCTCGTTGGTCACCAGGTGGTTGCCGGCTACCGTGCCCAGTCGCTCATCGACTTTGCCAAGCCGCGTCAACAACGCATCGAGCGACTCTTTGTCTGCAGTCGCAGCCAAGCTGGTGCGGAGTTGGGAGAGTTGATGATGCTCATAACACAGAATGCCTGCCAATAATGCAAGGCACAGACTGAGTATCGCTGTGGTTCGAGTAGGGCGTGGTAGGTTCATGGGCGTCCTCGCGCAAAAGCGAATACACCCTCTCAAACCAGTCTCTTAGGTGCATCAGGAAATAGGTTTTCCAGGACGCATGGTTTTTGAAGTGTCGAGTTGGCCGCTGGTAAATTGGGATCGTTATAAAAAAATGGCCACCCGAAGGTGGCCGTCAAACTATGAAGCAATGAGCTGCCTTGCAAGTGTCATTTCAACTGAATCACCATCTTGGTTCAGCGAGTCGAGACCAGAATCTGGCACATCTCCCGACGTGCTTTGAATCACGGCGATTTTCTTGGCCATCAACTGCAGGCAAGTAATCTGAGAGCTGCCGGCATAGCCAAAAAAACACCCTCACTGGCTGCTTTTGCCCAATCCGCCATCACCGTCGAAATGCCTGTTGCAAGGTGTTGGGTAAAGCCATATACCGTAGCCCCACTGCGCGGAGTAAAGTCTTAAAAACCCGTGATAATGATCTGCGGAGTCAGAATAAAGTGGGTAACCGTCCGGCCAGGTCATCTACCCAGCTCTGCAAAGCGAAGACATGGTGTGCATTTAAATTAAGTGGACACCAATTCTAGCCTTTCAAGCGGGTATTTCATGCAGCCAACACGCCGTTCCTATTCCAAATCCTTCAAAGCCCAGATCATTCAAGAGTGCGCCCAACCAGGCGCTTCGATTGCCAGCGTCGCGCTCGGCCATAGCCTCAACGCAAACCTCGTCCACAAATGGATTCGGCTGCAAACGCAGAAAATTCCGGCACACCCACCTGCATTTATTCCGTTAGCCATGCCGCTGGCGGGGGCGAACTCCCATCCAGCATCATCGAATATCTGCGTTGAAATACAGCACCCGCGCGCCATCATCAAAGTGGACTGGCCCACTGAAAGTGCTGCCGCCTGCGCGACTTTTCTTCGAGATATTCTGCGATGATTCACATCGACTCCATCTGGCTCGCCACCGAACCGATGGCCATGCGCGCAGGCACCGAAACGGCGCTAGCCAAGGTGATCGCGGTGTTCGGTGCGGCGCAGCCGCACTGCGCTTATCTGTTCGCCAACCGCCGCGCCAATCGCATGAAAGTGCTGGTGCATGACGGCTTCGGAATATGGCTGGCGGCGCGCCGGTTAAACCAAGGCAAGTTCCACTGGCCTGGCATCCGCCATGGTCCTGAGATGGAACTGGATGCCGAGCAACTTCAAACGTTGTTGCTGGGGCTGCCATGGCAACGCGCAGGTTCTGGAGGCTCGATCACACTGCTTTAACGGCAGCCATTAGCCTATCGGTCTATCGTCGCGAAACGCCCGCTCTGGCAAAGTCCGGCGTATGACTTCTTCGCCCAATCTCGACCAACTGTCTCCCAATCAACTGCGCGTCCTCGCAGCGCAGTTGCTCTCGCAAGTCGACACTATGGGCAAGAAAATCAACCGTGATCAAACAGTCATTGAGAAACAGACCCACGAGATCGCCCAGCTCAAGCGTTTGAAGTTTGCCAAGCGCAGCGAGCAGATGAATCCTGAACAGGCCAGCCTGCTAGATGACCTGATCGATACTGATATCGCGGCGATTGAGGCCGAGCTTCAGGCGTTGCAAATAGCACCAGAGGCGACCGAGGAAAAGCTAAGGCCCAAGCGCACGGCATTGCCGGCAGAATTTCCGCGAACGTTGATCCATCACGAACCGGACAACACTCACCGCCCATGCGGCTGCGCCCTGAAGCGCATCGGTGAGGACGTTAGCGAGAAGCTGGACTACACGCCCGGCGTGTTCACCGTCGAACGCCATGTCCGTGGCAAGTGGGTCTGCGATAACTGCGAAACGCTGATCCAGGCACCGGTTCCGCCGCAGGTCATTGATAAGGGCATCCCGACTTCGGGCCTGCTCGCACACGTCATGATCGCCAAGTTTGCTGACCATCTGCCGCTTTACCGTCAGGAATCGATCTTAGGTCGAGCGGGCTTGGCGATTCCACGTTCAACCTTGGCTCAATGGGTTGGCGTGACCGGAGTTCAGTTGCAGCCGCTGGTCGATGCGCTGCGCGAAGTAGTGCTTGGGCAACAAATCATCCACGCAGATGAAACACCGGTGCAGATGCTCATGCCGGGAACAAAGAAAACCCACCGCTCCTATGTGTGGTCCTACGCTACCAGCCAGTTCTCGGATGTGGCAGCGGTGGTTTATGACTTCAGCCCCAGTCGCGCCGGAGAGCATGCTCGCGACTTCCTTCAGGACTGGAATGGCAAGTTGGTCTGCGACGATTTTGGCGGCTACAAGGCCAGCTTTGAACTCGGCGTGACCGAGATCGGCTGCATGGCCCATGCACGGCGCAAGTTCTTTGAACTGCACGCTACGAATAAAAGCACGCTCGCCGAGCAAGCCCTGCGCTATATCCAGTTGTTGTACGAAATCGAAAGAGAAGTCAGAGACCTGGAGCCGGATTTACGGCGCCGAATACGGCAAGAAAAAGCCGTACCGGTGAAGGATAGGCTGCATGCCTGGATGAACGCGCAGCGTGATCTTGTGCCCGAAGGTTCGGCCATCAGCAGAGCGCTCGATTACAGCCTTAAACGCTGGGCAGCGCTGTCGCGCTACCTCGATGACGGGGCGGTTCCCATTGATAATAATTGGGCGGAGGTGCGACACGAAGTCGCTTAATGAAGTTGTTCCCCCTTGGTGGGAACCACCCGTGTCACCGGGTGAATCTAGAAGGCTGAATCAAGAGCGCCTTCGACAATGTTACGAGGCGCCGCAAGGTGCGGGGTACCAATCGTGAGAGGCGTACCCTTCTGGCAGCCATGGCCGGACAAGTGCTAGATAGTTGGTATGGTGAACACACGTGAATCTGCGCAACGATCGTTAAATTAAGCGAGCGGAAATGGCTTACACGCTCGAACCAAAATGGTAATGGAGGTGGGAACTGCGTCTTTCTACTACGCATTCGTGACCCACATGCCTCCCGGTCGATAGCAGGCACCTAACCCGACGCACTTCAGTAAGCGGAACGTGGAAATCCCGTATCGCTCCCGTCAGGGAAAGCCGTTTGTAAAAATTGCCCATGGCGGTGCGGGCGAAGGAACGAGGAAAAAGCGAACGCCGTCCTGTAATGGGTTGGATAGAGGTTGAAACATCACTTCACGCGAAAGCGGGCAGACGTCCTCATGGTCTCTCTTCACACGAGAGTAGGTAGAACCCTTTCAACGGAAGGAGAGCAAATGAACGCAGCAGCATTGGCGTGTGCACCTTCCGGCACGTCGTGGGACAGCATCGATTGGATCGCCGTACAACGTCGTGTCAGAGGGCTGCAAGCGCGTATTGTGAAGGCTGTACAAGATGGCAGACATAACAAGGTGAAAGCCCTGCAATGGCTGCTGACTCACTCGTTCAGTGGCAAGGCATTTGCTGTGAAACGGGTGTCTGAAAACAAAGGCAAAAATACCCCCGGCGTGGACAAGGTTACTTGGAATACGCCTAGGGCCAAGCTCGGCGCGATAGAGTCGTTGACGCGGCGAGGTTACTCGCCGCTCCCGCTTCGGAGAGTGCTTATTCCGAAGAAAAACGGCAAAACGAGACCTCTTGGAATTCCCGCGATGAAATGCCGGGCCATGCAGGCGCTTCATCTGCTGGCTCTGGAACCGATAGCGGAAACTACCGGCGACCCGAACTCTTATGGGTTCAGGCCGGAACGCTCAACTGCGGATGCCGTCGCACAGTGCTTTGGTGTGCTGTCACGAAAAGCAAACGCGGAATGGGTGTTAGAGGGCGACATTCAAGGCTGTTTCGACAATATCAGCCATGACTGGTTGATCGCCAACATTCCCATGGACAAGGCGATTTTGCAGAAATGGCTCCGGGCTGGTTATGTCTACCAAAAGCAGCTATTCCCCAGCCACGCCGGAACCCCGCAGGGAGGCATCATATCCCCGGGGTTGGCGAACATGACGCTGGATGGGTTGGAAGCGATGCTGGCGAAGAGATTTCCCAACGCGAAGTGGACAGCCCGAAAAATGCGCGTGGTGCGTTATGCAGATGATTTCATCATCACTGGTTGTTCGAAAGAATGGCTGGAGAATGAAGTCAGGCCCGCCGTGGTTGAATTTCTGGCAGAGCGTGGACTTGTCCTCTCTCCGGAAAAAACCAAGATAACGCACATAGGGGACGGGTTCGACTTCCTCGGATGGAACCTGCGCAAGTACAACGGCAAGCTCCTGATCAAGCCGTCCAAGGCGAACATCGGGGCTCTACTTGCCAAGCTGCGAGAGTTGATCAAGACCAACAAAACGATACGACAGGCTAACTTGATAGGTTTGCTCAACCCGGTTCTACGGGGCTGGGCGAACTATCACAGTCATGTCGTCGCCAAGAAGGTCTTCAACCAGGTGGACAGCGCAGTGTGGGAAATGCTCTGGCGATGGGCGGTACGTCGCCACCCTCGCAAGACACGCCGATGGGTGAAGGATCGGTATTTCAAAGTACAAGGGGCGCGCCGTTGGGTGTTCTCGTGTACTGAAAAATCCGCCGATGGTCGGAAGCGTCAGTACACGCTAGTAGACGCCTCAGACACACCGATTGTGCGACATATCAAGATTAAGGCTGCTGCCAACCCTCACGACCCTGCATGGGATGAGTACTTCGAGTCCCGCTGGGGCAAGAAGATGCTCACTTCCGTTAAAGGTCGAGCCAAGCTGTATCGGGTATGGGTGCAACAGGGCGGCAGGTGCTGCGCCTGCTTCAAGCCGGTGACCAAAGACACACCGTGGCACAGTCGCCATATTGTGAAGCTAGGTCATGGCGGGACGGACGCTGCGGCTAATCTTGAGATTTACCACCTGCGTTGCCCACGAGATGTGCAATTTGCCAATGTCGACGATGTATAACCGGGTGCCCAATGGCGCCTTAGCAGAGGCTTGAGCCGTGTGCTGGGAAACTCGCATGCACGGTTCTTAGGGGGTTGGACGCGGGCAACCGCGTCTGACTACCCGACAACCAGATCCGGCCATGGGCTCTTGGGCGCAAGAACTGGCTCTTCGCCGGGTCGCTACGCAGCGGAAAACGGGCTGCGGCGATCATGAGCTTGATCCAGTCAGCGCGGCTGAATGGCCATGATCCGTACGCCTATCTAAAGGATGTTCTCACGCGCCTGCCGACGCGGCGCGCGAGTGAGATTAACAAGCTGCTGCCGCACAGGTGGGCACCTGTTTAATCGCGCAGGGTGTTTTGTGCTTATGTCTTCCCTGGCATCTACATTTTGCGCCACACCAAAGCAGGAATTGCTCGGATGTAAATTAGTTCGCTGACCAACTCAATCAGCGTTTGAGTAATCACTGCTGCCGCAGCGAGCCCTCTGATTTCCTCGGGCAAGGCCAATGCCAATGGTAGAACTACCAATGAGTTTCGTGTCGAACTGCTGAAAGCGACAGATCTTGCCGTGCTAGCCGGTAACTTAAACGCCCGAGCCACCAGCGCACCCACCACGGGTGCCAAGAGCATGAAACCAATGTAGACGGGAATAACAGGCAGCAGCTTGTCCATGTCTCTGACCACCGTTGAAATCTGAGAGCCGATCACTACGACCAATACAGCCGCCATAGCTGGCACAGGCATCCAAGCCCATACATTGTTCCAGCCCTCAACGATGCGTGACCCCTTTGCCCCGGCAGCTGTTGCTACTGCCAAGACCAAGGGTAAAGCGATCAGCACTACGAAGGCCTCAACAAATGGGCCGACCGATATAACCACCGCCGAGTCATCACTCACCATGAAGGCTAGATAGAGGGGTAGTAGCACAAGCTGAAGCACGAGTAGTAATGGTGTTGCCGCCAGAGTCAGTTTGGAGTCGCCCTTACCGATATGGGTAAACACAACAACATAATCGATACAAGGCGTCAGCAAGACCAATAGTGCGCCCACCAAAATCGCCGGGTGGTCGGCTAGGCCCATCGTCAACGCCCAAACCAACAGGGGGATGGCGACGAAATTGGCGGTCAGCAGCGCGGTCATGAAACGCTTGTTTGCAAGCCCTTTGCGAAGATCCAAGAATGGGATCTGCAGAAACATGGCGTACATCAGCACAGCGATGGCTGGTGTCACCAACGCACCTAACGCTTGAGAGGCATCAGGTGCGAGCAGGCCCCCGATAGCCGCGACAATGACCGCGACGAAGTAAACGGGAATCTGGTTCTTCTCTAGCTGTTCTCTGTCCACGGAATGCCCTTAAAACGCGTGAAATCATTTTTCGATTGAGCAGGTTAATATCTGTAGCTACTACAGGTTCAAGAAAATGCTTGGGGAGTTTGGATGTCAGGAATCGGAGCGCTGTCGAAATCAACGGGTTGCCACATTGAAACGATTCGCTACTACGAGAAAATAGGCCTTCTCCCTCCGGCCCTACGGTCGACAGGGCGGCATCGAATCTATACCGAAAAGCATCGGTCACGACTCATCTTCATCAGGCAGAATCGTGAACTGGGCTTTCCACTCGACGATATCCGCGAACTCATTGCGCTCGCGGCAGATGCTGATCGTCCGTGTGCTGATGCGTTGTCGGTGGTCAAGAAGCACTTGGCAGAAGTGGAATCTAAGGTAGCTAAGCTCCTGCAGATCCGGATAGAGCTGCTCTCAATGGCAGGCACGTGTGAGTCAAGATGCCTAGGCTCGAACACTCCAGACTGTACGATTATTGAGTCACTGTTCGAACCCGCTGCTGGGGCTCGCTCTGGTTGCTGCTCCTAGACGAGTCAAGAGCATAGGGGAGCAAGCTGCCATTGAAACCGAATAGCGCGATAGTCTCGACAGGGTCTTTCGAGCGTCCGTCTACACCAAACGGGCTGGTGCAAGATGTGTTCGGCAGACGCTTACTAAAGTGGTGCGCCACTGCTGGCATAAAAATATCAAGCTATAGTGTTTGGGGCCCTCAATCTCGTGACCGTACTGAGCGAACGCTTACACGGCAGACGTTTGCCAGGGCATATACCTATCAACTGAAGGAGCAAGTTCTATGGCCATCAAACCTGGGCCCAAGCCAATTGCCGAATCAACCGGCAAGACAGACCAGCGTCGCCGTGTAACCCCCGAGAACAAGCCTAAGCATCCCGACCTGGACGTGCATAAGCACAAGAAGGGTGATTGATGAGACCCCGCCAGACATGGCGGGGTTTTATTCTCGGTTAGCAGGTGTCACCGGATTTCCAGTGGGCATCTCCTAATTAATGCCGAAAAGCTTGTAGTAGGGTTGTTGAGGAGGACATGCTGGTGCGACTGTGTCGAGGAGCTTTCTGGATATTTCTACCCTTAACCCTGTCGGCTACCGATGGTAATGAGCGCTTAGAGAGGTCTACAGCCGACACATGCCAATGGCGTCGAAAACCATCATGGCGGATTTCTCCAAACGTTTACTCGTAGGCTTCACAACGCGATTGACGACTTGCTCGATATGCATGACTCCCAGGGTGAAAGCTGAGTGGGCATTTGAGGTGCTGACCAACCTGGCTGATGCATCGCAGCATGCAGCTATCAGGCGCTCGCACTGAGGGACGTAGACTCGAGCGGCGCCCTCGGCCCAGTCGAAATTTCAAACTCATTGCTTGACACTGTAGCTACTACAGGCTGTTCAATGACGCCATATCCTTATTGGTAGATGCGTCATGAGCCAGGAAAACCCGTCGAAAGCCAAATTGCACCTCGTGCCGAAGTCGGACGATTGCTGTTCTGCTGACCCCCGCGAGACCTTCGCCAAACAGGTTCATTCTCGTGCACATCATGTTGAGCATGGGCCTGATCACGCCGAGAGCTTGGGCAGAACGGGATCGCATGCGTGCGGTTCGAAGGATTCTCAGCCTTGTGGAGCCAAGTCCACCGACCATAATCAAGACCATAGCGCACACGATCATGGCACTTCAGCTCAAGCCCATTCCGATGCCGACCATTGCTGTTTGAGCAAAGTGGATTCCGCAGGGGCGGTGACTTCACATTCGGCCATGGCTGAGCCAGAAGGCACGACCCTGGTTCGGTATCGCATTGATAAGATGGATTGCCCTACCGAAGAGCGGCTAATTCGTAATCGCTTAGAGCCGATGCCTGGCATCGCACGACTTGATTTCAATCTGTTGGATCGTGAGCTGACAGTGCATCATCGCTTGGATGATCCGAAGGCGATAGTCATCGCTTTGACCGCGCTGGATATGGGGCCCAATCTCATCGAGGCCGGCGCAACCCCGAATGCCATTTCACCTGCTCTGACGACGCGCTTGAAAGGGCTGCTGGCGGTCAGCGGTCTAGCTGCCATCGCCGCTGAAGTGATCGCTTGGACGACCGGACAGGAGGGTTCTTTGCCTGTAATGTCCTTGGCTGCGCTGTCCATTCTTACTGCTGGTCTACCAACTCTGAAGAAGGGGTGGATCGCTGTAAAGAACTTCACATTGAACATCTACTTCTTGATGTCTTTGGCTGTCTTGGGTGCCATGGTGATTGGCAAGTGGCCGGAAGCCGCGATGGTGGTTTTCCTTTTCGCTATTGCCGAAGCCATCGAAGCACTCTCACTTGAGCGAGCGCGTAACGCGATTAAATCGCTGACTGCATTAGCTCCTGAGACTGCGGAAGTCATGACCGAAGCTGGCTGGAAAGAACACCCGGTTGAGAATGTCGTTCTCGGCAGCCGTATTCGTGTTCGCACAGGGTCGCGGGTACCGCTGGATGCGAGGGTGGAATCTGGTCGTGCTGCTCTCGACCAAGCCCCTATCACTGGTGAAAGCTTGCCAGTAGATAAGGCAGAGGGGGATCCGCTATATGCTGGCAGTATCGTGACAGACGGCGTCGTGGAGGCGACTGTCACGGCAGTCGCTGGCGAAAGTACGCTCGCTCGTATTGCTGCCGCGATTCAGGATGCGCAGTCTCAGCGGGCGCCGACGCAGAGGTTCGTTGACCAGTTCGCACGGTATTACACCCCAGCCGTAGTGGCGGTGGCATTTCTTGTTGCCGTTTTAGGCCCAGTGCTGCTTGGTGGTACGTGGGGTGAATGGTTGTATGAGGCCCTGGTGTTGTTGGTCATCGCGTGTCCTTGTGCCTTGGTCGTCTCAACGCCTGTCACTGTTGTGAGTGGTCTTGCCGCAGCCGCACGGCATGGAATCTTGATCAAGGGTGGTGCCTACCTGGAAAGCGGGCGCCTGCTGAAGGTGGTTGCTCTGGATAAAACAGGCACGTTGACTCAGGGCAAGCCAGTTCTGACTGACTCAGATATATTCAGTGACTTGTCTATCGAGAAGGCAACTTTGATTGCTGCGAGTCTTGATGAGCAAAGTACCCACCCAGTAGCGAAAGCATTGGTCAATGGGTGGAAATCGCAGCAGCCTGGCGCTGTGGCTCTGCCTGTCAGTGACTTCAGTGTGCTAAATGGCCGAGGCGTGAAAGGCACGATCGACGGTCATCTTTGGCATCTAGGCAACCATCGTTTGGTTGAGGAGTTGGGCGTGTGTTCTTCGGAGCTGGAGGCCAGACTTTCACGGCTTGAGGAAACTGGCAAAACGGTGATCGTGCTATGCGGCAATAGCGGCCCCGCCGCGATATTCGCGGTCGCAGACACAGTCCGACCGGAGAGTGTTGAAGCTGTGGCTGCTTTGAAGGCTTTGAACGTGGTTCCAGTAATGCTGACTGGGGATAATCCTGCGACGGCGAGGTCGATCGCTGAGCAATTGGGCATCGAGGATGCCCGTGGAAATCTGATGCCAGAGGACAAGCAGACTGCAGTCGCTGAACTCAAACGCAGATATGGCGCCGTTGGGATGGTTGGTGACGGCGTTAATGACGCCCCCGCCTTAGCGCAATCCGATATAGGTTTCGCAATGGGAGCCGCAGGGACAGCGACAGCTCTCGAAACAGCTGACGTTGCGATCATGGACGACGACCCTCGAAAAATCGCGTACTTTATCAGCCTGAGTCGCCGATCCGCCTCGGTTCTAAAGCAAAACATCATTTTGGCTCTGGGCATAAAAGTTGTCTTCTTGGCGTTGGCTCTCTCTGGTTTCGCGACATTGTGGATGGCCGTTTTCGCCGACATGGGGGCGAGCTTGCTCGTCGTATTCAATGGCTTGCGGCTGCTGCGTCGGTGAAATGGCTGCTGCGTTTTATATAGCTCATTCGCTGGAGGAGAGAACCATGCACTGCCCAGTTTGCAAAGAAGTACTGTTGGTAATGTCGGAACGTCAAAACGTTGAAATCGACTATTGCCCGCAATGTCGAGGTGTTTGGCTTGACCGGGGAGAACTCGACAAGATCATCGAGCGTAGCCAGCAGGAAGAACAAGAAGCTCGTTTTCTTCCACAGAGCGTATCTCAGTCGCTGCAAGGTACACCTCCGTCTGAACCTGTGTATGCCCAGCCGTCTTCTGGCCACCATGACAACAAACGCGGCACTAAGCACGGCCACTCCGCGCCGCAGCCTGGTCACGGTGGTGGTTGGCGGGACGGATATCAGAACGGCCATCAGAATCAGTCGAGGCATCAGGAAGAGCAGGTTTATCATAAGAAATCGTTTTTACGGGAAATTTTCGACTAATATTTGCTTGGATACAGCGATCCGCTAATCAGACTCCAGCCGGAAGATTTGATCAGCCGGCTGTAGCTTTTTCGAAACCCGGTATCCGGTATTCAACCAGTTTAGTAGAGCGGTTCCTCAGCCACTAGCGGGCCCGAAAATCCTGTAAAACCGTCTCTCCCCTTGACTTGCTCATCCCAATTACCGGGTAGGCGCTGCGTCGGTCACCTGACTCCATTCCGAGCGATCCCACGGGCATACCGAAGGCAGCTATTCCGTCCAGATTGGCTCGTCGACTTAGTTCAGCAATTTGTGTGACCGGAACATGGCCTTCGACGAATTTCCCACTTACAACTCCCGTGTGGCACGACGCCAGATTTACGGGTACGCCGAGCTTCTCGTTCATATCGCTAATGTTGTTTTCCATATAGTCGACCACTCCTTCAGATAAGCGATCCACCTGGTCCAGCAGCCACAGTTAGGGGCTTTGTAGACGGCAATTGATTACGCTGCCTGTAACAATGAGGCTGCATTTAGCGTTGCAACGAGTGCAATGACTTGAACGGTCTTTTTGAATGAATTCATGGCTGATGCTACTTAACGAAGAGAAAGAGAGGAGGAGTTAGCGTGCATAGCCTCACCGACGGTGGCCAGATGGCCGTGACTGGGGTTCAGTTCCAGCCGCTGGTTGATGCGCTGCGCGACGTGGTTCTCGGGCAGCAGATTATTCAAGCCGATGAGACACCTGTGCAAATGCTCATGCCGGGAACTAAGAAAACCCACAGTTCTTATATTTGGTCCTATGCCACCAGCCAGTTCTCGGACGCGGCAGCGGTGGTTCACGACTTCAGCCCTAGCCGCGCCGGAGAACACGCTCGCAACTTCCTGAATGACTGGAAGGACAAGCTGGTCTGCGATGATTGTGTCGGTTACAAAGCCAGCTTCGAACTAGACGTGACCGAGATCGGGTGAATGGCTCATGCGCAACGTAATTTCTTTGAGCTGCACGCTAAGAATAAAAGCACGCTTGCGGAGCAAGCTCTGCGTTATATCCAGTTGTTGTACGAAATTGAAAGCGAAGTCGCGATCTGGGGCCGGATTTACGACTCCGAATACGGCAAGAAAAAGCTGTACGGGTGATGAATATGCTGCACGCCAGGTTGATTGCCTAGCGTGACCTCGTGCCTGAAGTCTCAGCCATCAGCAGAGCACTCGATTACAGTCTCGAACGCTGGGCAGCGCTGTCGCGCTACCTCGATGACGGGGCTGTACCCATAGACAATAACTGGGCAGAGAACCAGATCCGATCATAGGGCCTTGGGCGCAAGAACTGGCTCTTTGCAGGGGCCTTACGCAGCGGAAAACGTGCGGCAGCGATCATGAGTCTGATCCAGTCTGCGCGCCTGAATGGTCATGATCCGTATGCATATCTGAAGGATGCTCTCACGCGGCTGCCGACGCAGCGGGCGAGTGAAATCGATCAGTTGCTGCCGCAATCTTTTTAATCACGCAAGGCGTGATGCCCGGACGCTTATGGCGATACTCAAGCTAATGCAAAAGTTCTGACGATTGAGCAAGTGTGACGGCTTAACCCGACGGCAAGGGGAGGTGTCGAATATCGTCAACCATCAACGCAAAACGCCGTAATCGTTTCAATATGTAGCTTTCACTGTAGAGTTTAAAAGCGTTATGCAATGAGCTTGCAAGGTATCTAGAGAGCCGGAGTGATTCACTTGCTCGCCTTCAGAGATCATAGAGTATGCGACCTTTAAGTCACGACCGTATTGTCCACTCCATGGCATGCTTAGGCTTCATGCCCCGGTAGATTTATCATATCCACACGCAACTACATGGATATGTGCGCCGTGGCACCGTCACGTAGTTCGTCTCACCAGATTATGAGAGTATCAACTGATAAAAATCCACGTTCCTTGAACTACACTTTATCATCGGCAACTACGTTACTCACAAATACCTAAAGTGAAAGCGGGTCTGAACGCTTCCACATACATTGGACACTGAAATCCAGCTTGTGGATAAGCATTATCGAGCGCTGTTTCGGGGGGGTATGGTGTTTTTTCGCACCACGGTTTTGGACCGGTAGGCGAGTTGAAAGCTTCGATTAGCAAGTTTTTTGCGCGCCGAAATGTATATCCGACGCGGTAGGCCAGAAGCGCCAAGTGAAAGACAAACTTGGATGAAACCTGAAGTGCCCGTGAGTCGGCGAAATCACAGGAGCGTATGTGATTGCTTCAAGAACAGCACGCTAGCGTTTTTCTAGAACATATCCTACGCCTCTGAGTGTATGTATCAGTTTGTTTTCAAAAGGATCATCCATCTTGGCTCTTAATCTTCTAATTGAAACTTCTACAACATTTGTATCGCAGTCGAAATTCATGTCCCATACCTGAGATATGATCTGTGTACGACTCAGGACAATTCCCGTATTTCTCATTAAATAGTGCAGAAGTGCGAATTCCTTCGTTGTTAAGTCGATACGCTGACCGTCTCTAAACGCCCTATGACGGCTTTGATCCAGCTCCAGATCGGCTACGCGAATGATCTCAACAGATGCTGGATTATCAGACCTGCGCATCAGTGCGCGAACTCGAGCAAGCAGTTCCGGGAATTCAAAAGGCTTAATTAGGTAATCATCTGCACCATTCTCTAGTCCTCTGATTTTATCAACCAAGCGACTTCGAGCAGTAAGCATCATAATTCTACAAAGACAATTGTTTCTTCGCAACAATTCAAGTACCTGCCACCCATCCATCTCCGGCAGGTTGATATCTAGGATGATTAACTCGTACATATGTTGTTTGGCCAGAAAAAGCCCGTCGTATCCGGTATGTACGCAATCCACGATATAACCGCTCTCCGTAAGGCCTTGGCGCACATATTCGGCAGTTTTTACTTCGTCCTCAATTACCAGAATTCGCATTGGATTTTGTCTCGATATGACTGAGCTGTTTTAACTACGCGAATGCGCTGTCATCATTGGCAGGAATGATAATTCAAAACCACTTGGGTGGGGGCTAAATAACGTACTTGTAATCAGTGAGCAATACACTTGATAACATCGCGATATATTATATCGTGGCTCGGACCAACCAGTTGCGGGTTATTTCTCTACTGCTGAATTGACCTTATGAAATGTTGGGTTGTTTTTTTTATTATGGCCATTTTATTCCGTGCAGATGAGGGCGATTTTTCTCATGCTGAAGAAGGCGGTCACTGGTGCAGTCATGAACTCCATCGGGACGCGGTGCGCGTACTCGAAGATTTACTCGAATTTTAGGTAAAAAAAAGCGCCCCAGGGGGGCGCAAAATATTCACCTTTTACCAAAGGAGCATTTAAGCAACTCAAGGTGAATTCTTTAAGCTCGCTATTTTTGTTTTAGGCGAGTCACATGAATAAATCGATCTTGTTTAGGGCTCACAGTATCGAAAGTGGATATTCAACGATCAGGCGTACTTCATCCAAGTCCGATTCGAATGCAGTGGCACGAGTATTTGCTTGACGTAATCGCAAGGAAAGATCTTTCGCCGCACCTGTTTGTACGACGTATTTGACTTCAATATCACGCTCCCAACGTTTTTGATTCGTGAGCGGATCGCCGTTACCATCAGTGCGCATATAGAATTGATTGGCGTTCGAATAGTCTGCACCAGAACCTCTGGCATAACGAGTCATGAACGATAGCCCCGGAATACCGTAGCTGGTCATGTTCAAGTCGTAGCGCAGCATCCAAGAGCGTTCCTTCGGTGAGTTGAAGTCGCTGTACTGTATTGAGTTGTCAACGAAGATTGAGTCTGATTGACGAAGGTAGTCGAAGTCGTCATCGCCATTGTTTCGCTGATGAGACAGTGCAAGAGTATGCGCACCGTACCGGACGCCGAGCTTGGCGCTCCATATATTGTTGTCGAATTCGCCCAGGCGCTTCTTGCCTTCATCTACAGCTTTGTAGTAGTTGAATCCGCCGATAAGCGTCAAATCATCGCTGAGTGGGTAAGTGAGGCTGCTACCGGCATAGTATTGATTCCAAACATCCTTCAATTGGCTGGCGTAAAGGCTCACCGTGATGTTGTCGTTGACTTGGTAATCACCGCCGCCGTACCCAATCCAAGGCGAGTTGACCGGGCCGGCATAAAATGTGGCAAAGTTATCGTTCAAGTTGCTGGAACCAGGCTGGCTCATCGCATGCAGTCGACCACCCTGCAAGGTTAGGCCTTGAATGCTACTATTTTCGACCGTCACGCCGCGGAAACTTTCAGGGAGTAAGCGAGAATCTCCCGATGCCACGACGGGTGTTGCGGGGAAAACATCTCCAACCTTTACGACAGTATCAAACAGCCGAAACTTCGCTGCTCCACCCACCTTAGTGTATTCATCACGTGCTTCGCCGTCACCGTTAACAGGCAGCACGTCAAAGCTGCTACGGCCACCGTTGCGCCCGCCACCAGTATCAAGCTTGATGCCAATCATTGCAAACGCATCTATACCAAAGCCCACAGTGCCCTGCGTAAAACCAGAGTTGAATTTAGTGATTATCGCATGTGCCCAAGCTTCGGAATAACCGTTGGTATTGCCTTTGCCGCTGTTGAAAGTCGGCGCAGATGCATCACGATTATCACGATTGAAATAGAAGTTGCGGTTTAGAACAGTAAGGCTGCTACCTTCAATAAAACCTTCTGGTTTACCTTCCGCTTGTGCCGTGAGGGCATAGCTTCCAGAAAAAGCTGAAACCGCAGCCAAATACAAAGTTACTTTGTGTCTCATGCGATGCTCCTTTGATTACGGCAGTTTTTATTATGATTTACCTACGCGGGTATAGTCTGTTGTTTTGGCCCGGTGGAGCACTTAGAATAGCGCCTGGGTCATATTTGCAGATCAAAGATAACGAGTCGGTGACGGGGTGATTACAATTCTGTTATCAGGTATTTCCACCGTTGCAGGGCTTCCAGAATCTTTTTCACTAAATCCCTGCGTTTCGCCTGAAAGCTTTCTATTTCGACTATCCCCCCAGGGTTTCTAACGAAATTGTAATTTTATAGCCACCCCTCTGATAGTGATCGCTGATTAGAGTGCCATCACCTGATCCAGAGGAGCTTGGCAGCTGTTTAGGCGTTCTCGCCAAGCTTTATCAAAGTTTGTGCATGAGGACTATCAAAGTGCCCTGGTATAATCACATTGCTTTATCTAAAACCCCCATCTTTCCTTTGAAAGTCTTTGTGTTCTGTATGGTCTTGTCTGGATTGTGGGTGCCTGCCGCATTTGCCCAGAGTCTCAGTCTGGCTGAAGCGCTTTCGACGGCAATAGACGCTAACCCCGATCTTGCAGCAGCACGTCAAGAGATCGGAATCTCTGAAGGAGTGCGCAAGCAGGCTGGACTCATCCCCAATCCTGAAATTTCTTATCAAGTAGAAGACACCCGTCGTAATACCAGCACGACGACTGTCGCGCTTAGTCAGCCGTTAGAGTTGGGTGGCAAGCGACGTGCTCGTGTCGAGGTTGCAACCTACGGTCAAAGCGTCGCGCAGTTAGAGCTGGACCGTCGAGTCAATAGCCTTCGTGCAGATGTTGTTCAATCTTACTACGCTGCTTTGAGAGCTCAGACCGGCTTGAATCTGGCAAAACAATCATTGGAGCTCACCGAACGCGGTCTGCGCATCGTCGATGGACGGGTGCGTGCCGGTAAGTCCTCGCCGGTGGAAGCCACGCGCGCTCAGGTGCAACTGGCTGAAGCCAAGTTACAGGTAAGGCGCGCTGAAACCTTGAAGTCAACGGCTTACCAGCAATTGGCCCAGTTAATAGGCAGTTCGGTCACTGCATTTGATCGTCTTGACTCGCCAGACCTATCTCCCGGCAAGCCGCCGCAAGCTACAGAATTACTGGCGAAGCTCGATCAAACCGCAGATATGCGTCAAGCGCTTGCTCAAATAGATAAGAGCGATGCCTCACTAGGCGCGGAAAAGGCGCAGCGCATCCCGAATCTCACCGTGAGTGTTGGTAGCCAATACGACCGCTCTATTCGCGAGAGGGTCAATGTCGTGGGGCTGTCGATGCCTTTACCGCTGTTTGATCGCAATCAGGGCAACATTCTTTCCGCTTCTCGCCGCGCAGATCAGGCCCGAGACCAGCGAAACGCTGTTGAGCTCAGGCTACGTTCCGAAACTCAAACCGCAGTGAATCAGTGGGCTACCGCCATGCAGGAGGTCGAGTCCTATGACAAGACGATCCTGCCTTCAGCTCAACAGGCCGTGGATACCGCAACTCGTGGATTTGAGATGGGCAAATTCGGTTTCATCGAAGTGCTGGATGCTCAGCGCACCTTGATAGTTGCTCGTGGCCAGTACCTCGACTCTTTGGCGGCTGCGACCAATGCGCGTGCTCAAGTGGAAAGGGTGTATGGCGACGTCGGCTTGACTGCCAATACGCGCTGAACAGGCCAGGCATTTTCCTTGTATGCGTCTTTGAATAAGCCGGTACCTAAGATCAGCAGGAGTAGCAATGGATAACAAACGCAAGATCGCGCTCGCGGTAATCGCTGTGGCAGTCCTCGGATTTGGCAGTTTCGCCTGGAACTCCAGTTCCGAGCAGCCTCCAGTCAGTAAGGCCGAACATGGCACTGAAGATGGCCATGAGAGAACTGCTGTAGCACCTGCTAAAGACGGGGGGGATGAAGGTCACGGTGAGGAAGGCCACAGCGAAAATGCCAATGAGGAAGAGGGCAAGATGACGCTTAGCGCCGAGCAGATTGAGGCTGCGGGCGTCGTTCTGGAAGCAGCTGCTCCCCGTGAGATTAGCACTATTGTGACTTTTCCTGGCGAAATACGGTTTGATGAGGACCACACCGCACATGTGGTACCTCGCGTTCCTGGAGTTGTTGAAAGCGTTCAGGCGAACCTGGGCGAGTCGGTCAAGAAGGGCCAAGTCCTTGCGGTGATTGCCAGTCAACAGATCTCGGATATGCGCAGTGAGCAACAAGCTGCACAGCGACGTGTTGAGTTGGCACGCTTGACTTTTGACCGCGAGAAGCAGTTGTGGCAGGACAAAATCTCCGCCGAGCAAGATTACCTTCAGGCGCGACAA
This sequence comes from Pseudomonas synxantha, assembly GCF_900105675.1. Classification (NCBI taxonomy): domain Bacteria; kingdom Pseudomonadati; phylum Pseudomonadota; class Gammaproteobacteria; order Pseudomonadales; family Pseudomonadaceae; genus Pseudomonas; species Pseudomonas synxantha. The sequence goes on from NZ_LT629786.1 coordinate 301,269, forward strand.
GCTTTGCAAGAAGCTGAAATATCACTGGCCAACGCTAAGCAAAAGGTCGGAGCAATCGGCGCTTCGGTCAATTCTGCAGGCGGTAACCGCTATGAACTGCGTGCGCCTTTCGACGCAGTTGTAGTGGAAAAGCACCTGACCGTCGGTGAGGTGGTCAGCGAGGCAACCAATGCTTTCATCCTGTCCGATCTTAATCAGGTGTGGGCAACTTTCGCGGTTCCTCCTGGCGATCTCGGAAAGGTCGTGACTGGCCGCTCGGTAAAGGTTTCTTCTCCTGACATGAAGGCTGAGGTCGAGGGCAAGGTGGGTTACGTAGGCAGCCTTTTGGGCGAGCAGAATCGTGCAGCGCCCGTCCGTGTCACTCTGACCAATCCCAATGGGGCCTGGCGACCGGGGCTGTTCGTGAGCATCGCAGTCACGTCACAAACTGATCAAGTTGCTGTAGCTGTTCCAGAGTCAGCGGTGCAGACCGTCGAGGAAAAAACTGCAGTTTTCGTGAGGACCACTGAGGGCTTCGACACTCGCAGGGTAACTCTAGGTCGCCGTGCCGGTGGCTATGTGGAAATAACCGAAGGCCTCCAATCGGGTGCCCAAGTGGCAACCAGTGGCAGCTTCACGCTCAAGTCTGAGCTTGGCAAAGCGTCTGCCGAGCATGGCCACTGATGCGAATTTACAGGATGATTTCTTATGTTTGAACGTATCATCAGATTCGCCATTGAGCAGCGCATCGTAGTAATGATCGCAGTTCTAATCATGGCCGGTATAGGTATCTACAGCTACCAAAAACTGCCCATTGATGCGGTGCCTGATATCACAAACGTCCAGGTGCAGATTAACACTGGCGCCCCTGGTTACTCGCCGTTGGAAACCGAACAGCGGATCACGTTTCCAGTTGAAACGGCCATGGCCGGTCTTCCGGGCCTTCAGCAAACCCGATCCCTATCTCGCTCCGGCTTGTCACAGGTCACCGTGATCTTCAAAGACGGTACTGACATCTTTTTTGCCCGCCAACTCATTAACGAGCGTTTGCAGGTTGCAAAGGAACAGTTGCCAGATGGGGTCGAGGCCGTCATGGGGCCTGTATCCACCGGGCTTGGTGAAATCTTCCTGTGGACCGTTGAAGCGGAAGATGGCGCACTCAAAGAAGATGGTACTCCTTACACTCCCACCGACCTGCGAGTGATCCAGGATTGGATTATCAAGCCGCAGCTGCGCAACGTCCCTGGTGTTGCCGAGATCAACACCATCGGTGGCTTCGCCAAGCAGTTTCTGATTGCGCCGGACCCGAAGCGGTTGGCTACCTACAAGCTGACACTTAATGACCTGGTAGTTGCATTGGAAAGCAACAACGCCAACGTGGGCGCCGGTTACATCGAGCGTAATGGTGAGCAGTTGCTCATTCGTGCGCCGGGTCAGGTAAGCAATATCGAAGATATTGCCAACATCGTAATTACCAGTGTAGATGGCACGCCGATTCGCATCAGCAACGTTGCTGAAGTCAGCATCGGTAAAGAACTGCGAACGGGGGCTGCTACTGAGAATGGTCGCGAAGTAGTACTCGGTACCGTATTTATGCTGATTGGTGAAAATAGTCGTACAGTGTCCCAAGCTGTGGCCACCAAATTGACCGACATCAACCGCACCCTGCCGAAGGGCGTGGTTGCTGTGACCGTTTATGACCGTACCAACTTGGTTGAAAAAGCCATTGCGACGGTGAAGAAGAACTTGGTGGAAGGCGCGATTCTGGTAATTGCTATTCTCTTCCTGTTCCTCGGCAACATCCGCGCAGCACTGATCACCGCAATGGTGATCCCGCTGTCCATGCTATTTACCTTCACAGGTATGTTCAACAACAAGGTTAGTGCAAACCTAATGAGTTTGGGAGCACTCGACTTTGGCATTATTGTAGATGGTGCCGTGGTTATAGTAGAAAACGCGATCCGCCGACTGGCTCATGCGCAACACAAGCATGGTCGCATACTCACCAAAGCAGAACGCTTCCATGAAGTCTTTGCCGCTGCAGGTGAAGCTCGCCGGCCACTGATATTTGGCCAGTTGATCATCATGGTAGTGTATCTGCCGATCTTCGCCCTAACCGGCGTCGAAGGAAAAATGTTCCACCCCATGGCATTCACTGTCGTAATGGCGCTGCTGGGGGCAATGATTCTTTCCGTAACCTTTGTTCCTGCTGCTATCGCCATGTTCATCACTGGCAAGGTCAAGGAAGAGGAGGGCGTGGTAATGCGCACCGCCCGACAGCGCTATGAGCCGATACTGCAATGGGTTCTTGGGCACCGGAACATTGCGTTCTCGGCTGCAGTAGCTCTGGTCGTACTTAGCGGTATACTTGCAAGTCGTATGGGTAGCGAGTTCATTCCCAGCCTTAGTGAGGGCGACTTTGCGATGCAGGCTATGCGAGTGCCCGGAACGAGCCTTACTCAGTCCGTCGAGATGCAACAGCGCCTGGAGAAAGCGGTAATAGCGCAGGTCCCAGAAGTAGAGCGGATGTTCGCACGCTCGGGTACTGCAGAAATCGCATCTGATCCAATGCCGCCTAACGCCTCTGACGCCTACATAATGCTTAAGCCTCAGGATCAGTGGCCAAATCCCAATAAGCCTCGTGATGAGCTGATCGCTGAGGTGCAGAAAGCCGCAGCAGGTGTCCCGGGAAGCAACTATGAGTTGTCCCAGCCGATCCAGTTGCGTTTCAACGAGCTGATTTCGGGCGTGCGTAGTGACGTTGCGGTGAAAGTTTTTGGCGATGACATGGACGCGCTCAACAGCACCGCCAACAAAATCGCGGCATCGCTTAAAGCGGTACCGGGCTCATCGGAGGTCAAGGTTGAGCAGACTTCCGGCCTTCCTGTGTTAACCATCAACATCGACCGCGAAAAAGCAGCACGCTACGGTTTGAACATCGCGGATGTGCAAAACTCAATTGCTATTGCTGTGGGTGGCCGCCAGGCAGGTACATTGTATGAGGGCGATCGTCGGTTCGATATGGTGGTGCGACTGCCTGAGACCGTGCGCACTGACGTAGCGGGTATGTCCAGCTTGCTGATTCCTGTGCCTGCTAATGTTGCTCAGGATGCTAATCAGATAGGGTTCATTCCTCTGTCCCAAGTCGCTAATCTTGACTTGCAGTTGGGCCCGAACCAGATCAGCCGCGAAAATGGGAAACGGCTGGTAGTAGTTAGTGCAAACGTTCGAGGCCGTGACCTAGGCTCGTTCGTTGAAGAAGCGACTAAGTCGCTGGCTACTGTGCAGATCCCAGCAGGCTACTGGACTACCTGGGGTGGCCAGTTTGAGCAGTTGCAATCAGCAGCCAAGCGTCTGCAGATCGTTGTTCCAGTCGCATTGCTTCTGGTCATGACACTGCTGTTCCTGATGTTCAACAACTTGAAGGATGGCATGCTGGTCTTCACCGGAATTCCATTCGCACTCACCGGCGGTGTAGTTGCACTGTGGTTGCGGGATATCCCGCTGTCTATCTCGGCGGGAGTTGGCTTCATTGCGCTGTCCGGTGTGGCAGTTCTAAACGGCCTGGTTATGATTTCTTTTATCCGCGGGCTGCGGGAGGAAGGACGTACCCTCCGGCAAGCGGTAGATGAAGGCGCGTTGACACGGTTAAGGCCCGTTCTGATGACAGCCCTAGTCGCATCCCTCGGATTTATCCCGATGGCTCTCGCAACAGGTACCGGTGCTGAAGTTCAGCGGCCACTGGCGACAGTGGTGATTGGCGGGATTCTTTCGTCTACCGTGCTTACTCTGTTGGTGCTTCCTGCTCTGTATCAATGGGCACACCGCAAAGATGATGATGGTGATGAAGCGGGTAGCTGATAGCCCATAACAGAAGCCCACAGCAACGTTGTGGGCTTTTCATTCTGGATATTGTTGTCACCTTTCAAAATTGTAAGTTTACCGTCATGCCGGTGATGCCTGTGAGTTGATAAGGTTACTCCCAATAAGATTGATATTGAGAGGACCTTATGAAAAAGCTTATCATTGCGGCAGCCCTAGCTGTTTTGCCTATAGTTTCACAAGCTACTACGTTTTCCGAAAAGAAGCAGTTGCAATATATTCAGGAACATCAGAACGCCGTGGCTAGCTATGCGGCGAAAAATAATAAGCCAATACCAGAGATTCAGGACTACAAGTATGGAATGAAGATTGATGTTGCAAAATTTGTGCGTCAGTCCCAGGATCCCCGTACTTGCGAGGTGTATCAACGGTTGATGACCTACGAAGACTCGCGGGGTGAGCTTAATACGATTCGTTATTCTTTGTTTTCCCAATGTGTCAACAACAAAAATTGAATGCATCGATAGGATTTTTAGAGGCCATAGAAAAACGCCAGGCGATGCCTGGCGTTTTCTATGGTCCTTGACATGTTTTAACCAAAGATTGTCAGTCCTTGCCCCCCTCCCCAAAAGTAAGTCAAGTCCAGCTAAAAAATTTAGGCCGGCGAATTTGCACTCAGAAGCAGCGAATTTTGAAAAAAACTGATTTCTGTGACATCCAGGCAAAGCATGAGCACTGACTCAGTCGAAGTGCGGCTTGATAAGGGTGTTTATTGGAAAGTTTATAATTGGCTCGGGGCTTAGGCTTACTTAAAGACTTAACTCCGGATAATTGCTTTAGGTGAGTCCTCAGGCTTTGAACGAAAAACGAAAGTCGATGGTGTGGCAGCAAGTTCTGGGTCGTACTAGCTTGCTACCCAACCAAAAATAAACACTGAATATATGGGCTTAGCTCGACGACACGTACGTTTAGCAGGTTGCTTCTTGTTTAAACTGATGGGCGCTCGTGAGAAAATGGATCACTGGTTGGTAAGTTGATACTTAATTGGTGTAATTATTGGTGTCGTTACTGGTTTTCATGTTTTGAGAAAGTGCTTAATTGTCCAAGATCTAAAGTGCCATCATGTATATGCTCTTATCAGAATTGTAATCTCTGGATCATGCTAGAGTTATTTGTTCAGTTTATTATTAGGGTTTTTTGGTGTTTGTTGGGTGGCACAGCTATTGTCGAGGTGCTGCATCATTTAGTTCTGAAATTACATGCAGTTCACTTTTTTTTCACTTCGGGTTGTTTAGTCTTTGTAGATGGAAAATACAAGCATGTCGATCATAGCTTTGCTTATTCGTTATCTAGGCATTGGATTCGTAGCAACCGGGGGGCACTATTTTGTATTTCTCCTGCTTATTGTAAATGGAGTTACTGATCCAGTGTTAGCCAGCGTTGGCGGAGGCGTGATAGGCGCTATTATTAGCTATATTGGTAATAGAAGGCTCAGTTTCGTGGCGACGGGAATTTATAAGCTTCAACCTATCAGGTTTGTACTTGTCTCGTTGGCAACTAATATCGGTAATGGTGTAGGTATGTGGGTTCTGATTAAATTCAATCTCTCACCGCTTGTCTCTCAGATTTTAGTGACTTTAACCCTAACTGCGCTCGGATTCACTGCGCATCGTTTCTGGACATTCAATCATGCGGACATCACATCGGCTTTCCGAACGCGCTGACCCCTTGTTAACAATAGTGGTTCCTTGCTTTCAAGAAGAGCAAACCATTCCGGAATTTCACAAGCGCATCACCAGAGTTGTAAAGCGCCTGCCTGTTTCGTGCGAGATTCTCTATGTCGACGATGGTAGTAGCGATCAAACTGCAGACCTACTTCGACACTATCAAGATGGATCAAATGTACGATGCCTGTTCCTAAGTCGGAACTTCGGAAAAGAGGCTGCGTTAAGTGCAGGGATCGACCATGCACGCGGTAGCGCATTGATCTTCATTGATGTCGACCTTCAGGATCCACCTGAACTCATCTCGAGTATGGTATATCATTGGCAGATGGGTTACGACGTTGTGAACATGCAACGCGACTTGCGAACTGGCGACTCCTGGCTAAAACGCACGAGTGCACGTAGCTATTACTGGATCATGCAGCGCCTGGTGGAGAAAGTTGATCTTCCGGTGGATGTCAGTGACTTCCGTCTGATTGGTCCTGCTCCATTGGCCGCCTTAAGAGCGCTGGACGAACGCTCCAGAATTCTTAAGGGTTTGATCGGCTGGGTAGGCTTTCGCACCATTGAGTTACCCTACAATCGCACTTCCCGTCATGCCGGCAATACCAAGTGGAACGCCGCTAGCCTGCTGGACCTAGCCATCGAAAGTATTCTCAGCTTCTCCCGCAAGCCGCTTCGTATATTCAGTCTCATTAGCTTCAGTTTCTTTGTCTCCAGCATCTGCTACCTGCTCGCAGTACTGGTAGCAGGCTCCTTTGACATCCATCACCTGCTTGTCGGAATTGCTTCATTCATGTGCGTGGGTGTTGCACTGGTGGGCGAGTACGTAGGCGTAACGCTCGCGGAGGTCAAACGCCGCCCCCTTTATTTTCTAAATAGTAATAATGAAGCGCGACCCATGACTATTCATCCTCCGGCTTCCTCACTCGAGGGTAAGAAATGCTGAATTTGAAAAGCGAGCGAACATTGTGGTTCATCCTGAGTTCGATTCTGCTTTTGCGTCTCCTGGGGCTGGGCGTATATCCCCTGATGGATACCTCTGAAGCACGCTACGCTGAAATGGCACGCAAGATGGTTGAACTGAGTGACTGGGTGACTCCGATGTTCGATTACGGAGTTCCATTTTGGGGCAAGCCACCGCTGTCTTTCTGGACCCAAGCGGCGAGCATGACGGTATTCGGCACCAATGAGTTTGCTGCTCGATTCCCAGCCTGGTTTCTCCACTTGGCAAGCTGCTTCATCATCATCAGGCTCGCGACACAGGAGGTATCGCGCAAGGCGGGCATTTGGGCAGCCATCATCTTTTCCGGCACGGCGCTGGGCTTGGTGTCCAGTGGTGTTGTGCTGACTGACCCCGTTTTATCGTTCTCGATCCTGTTGGCCAGCTATGGTTTCTGGCGTTGGATGAAGTGCGCAGGCAAAGGGGATGCCTACCTTATGTTCTTAGCTCTCGGCTTGGGCCTGCTTGCTAAAGGGCCACTGACCTTGGTACTGATGGGCGCGCCAGCATTTTTTTGGATCGTCATCTACAAGCAATGGAATCGGGTATTGAGGCTTCCTTGGGTAACGGGGATTGCTCTCATGTTAGGTATATCAGTGCCTTGGTACATTGCAGCCGAAATGAAGACGCCGGGTTTCCTTGAGTATTTTTTTGTCGGCGAGCACTGGAGCCGATATGTTGTAAGTGATTGGGCCGGGGATCTCTACGGGAGTGCTCACGCCAAGCCCTACGGCACCATATGGATTCAGCTTGGCTTAGCGTTGCTTCCTTGGACTTTCTTTCTACCCCTCGTTATTAGCAGGCGTGGGACGATGCAGCGCTTCGATGTATACCTTTGGCTTTGGGCATTGGCGACACCTGTTTTCTTTACTTTCTCTGGTAACATTCTCTGGACCTATCTTCTTCCTGCTCTGCCTGCATGGACGCTACTCCTTGCCGAATGTATCAGCGAAGTGGGCAGAAAGACTGCTTGGGCTGCTGCAGCGAGCGCTCTGATGCTGCCAGTCGCGGGCGCCGGTATTATCTATAACGGTGTGCTTGAGGATCGTCCTCAGAACCAGCGAGATTTAGTGCAGGCCTGGCTGGATGTGCAGTCGTCTCAATCGGGCCCCCTGATTTATCCTGGCCGCCGCTCGTATTCGTCGGAGTTTTATAGCCGGGGAATGTCCAAAAGCATCAAAGATCCTGACAAGTGGCCTCGCGACAGATCGTTCTACCTTTCCAGGCGTTTGCGCGACAGCGATTCTGATCTACCTGTAGACGTTGGTTGCAAAATAATCACTGAAACGAACGCGAGCCAACTGCTTCTATGCCGCTGGAAGGACACTGCACAGGATGGTGAAAATATTCTAGGAGATAGTGCTACTGGCTCCCGTTGAAAGTAAGAGCCCGGCGAAGAGAGTATTTAAATTTCTAGCTGCTTTTCAGTTTAAAGTGAATAATCCATCTCAGGATTTATCTTTGATGCTGAAAAATTATTTAATAAGTACAATTAGGGAGAGGTTGCTAAAAAGCCAGATATTAATCTGGCTTTTTGTCGATGGCTTTGATCGTGTTAATTGTTTTTTACTGTCTCTTAGTTGTCGACTTGCTGCTAATGCCCTTAGGTTCTTTCTGTTTTTCTTGAGCAATTTTCTGCTTACTTTTCTCCGATACATCAGGACCCCATAGACGAGCTTGCTCGGCTCGGAAGTTATCTTTGAAATTTTTGGTTCGCTCGAAACCGTCTTCAGCAAAAGCGGAACTCATAAATCCAGTCAGTACGATACCAATAGAGAGGAGTTTTATGAATTTCATTGTGCCCTCGATGTTTACTAGGTCTGCTTAACTAGCAGCCTTTGTGGTTTGATAGTTTAGGATTTTGAAGCTAACAGCAGGGTGAGGGAATCATTACAATTTCGTAATTTATGCGTTTGGTGAAACGGTATAAATTTTGTGTTTGTGAAAGCTCCGAAGCAGGCTATTTTTCTTTCATAACCTTTAATGTGATATCTAAGCCATTGATGTTTTTGGATTTTTTGCCACTAGTGGAAGCTAGCCATAAACGATCTAAAGACTGTGTAGCAGCGATTGGATATTTTTGTTTACGCATCGAAGCTAACGGCTAGATTAGCTGGCATCTCAAATGCGGCGCCGTTGGCGGTTAGTCAAACTGGCTGTCGAATTTTTTTGACTCCGTCTGTGGTTCACTCAGAGGGGCGTGAAAGAGTTTAAGGCGGGGGGGGGGGGCGTGCCGATAAGGTCGCGTTATATGTGGCTGCTCGCCATATTTTCGGGTAGGGCTGCCTTCCCCTCTAGACGTCGAGCTAAAGACCAAAACAATACGGCAGCCCTCAGGCATTAAAGCTTTCAAGTAAAAAAGAGAGCTCTTCTAAAATCGGCCCCCTCCATATACGGGACCTAGGCTGCGCCCATTTGCGTTTGCTTCATTTGGGTGTCGGGAAAGTTGAGGTGAAACCAGGTAAAATTCTGATCAGTCACTTCTACGCTCGCAGAACCCTGATGCAATCCCATAATTGACTGTACTATAGCTAGGCCCAGACCCGTACCACCTTCATTTCGTGCTCGGCTTTTGTCTACACGGTAGAACCGCTCGAACAAATGCACCTGGTGTTCCTTGGCGATTCCGCGCCCCGGGTTACCAACACTCAAGGTAGTTCCGTTAGCACCGCGTTGAACTTTCACGTAAACCGTCCGGCCTCTTGGGCAGTAGCGAATCGCGTTCGAGACAAGGTTCGAGATGGCTCGTTGAATCATTATCTGATTGCCACGCACCACGCCATTTCCTGTGAGCTGGAGTTGTATTTCGCCTTCTTCGGCCGTAATGCTGAAGAGGTCGCAGACCCGCTGAATTTCGTCGAGCAAACAGACATTTTCGAATTCTACCATTGACGCGGGGTGGCTGACCTGGGCTAGAAATAGCATGTCGGAAACCATTCGACTCATGCGGTCCAACTCTTCCGTGCACGACTCCAAGACTTCTCGGTACTCAGGAAGAGACCTTTCCCGGGTCAGCGCAACCTGAGCCTTACCCATGAGATTGGACAAAGGTGCACGCAGTTCGTGAGCAAGATCGTCCGAGAACTGCGATAGCTGCTGAACCCCATCATCTAGACGCATCAGCATGATATTGATTCCATCGCCGAGCTTCTTCAGTTCTGCCGGCATCCCCTTCGTTGGTAGGCGATGATCAAGGCTCT